>NZ_JBSFMT010000015.1:0-170910 GCF_053599695.1 Streptomyces sp. NPDC000878
CGTGGATCTCTTCGGCGAACACCACCACACACCCCGCGCCCCGTGCTTCGGTGCTGGCCGCGACCTTCGTGAGGACGAGCGCGATACGGCGGTTCGGGGGCGAGAAACCTCACGAACCGTCGTCCGACGATGACGACTTGCGGCCCGAGTTCCCCTTGCGTGCCGCCTCCCCCGCGAACAGCGTCACGCGGGCCACCACCCGCACCCACCGCGGCCCACCCCTCGCCGCCCACACGACACACACGCATCCCCCGATGACCAGCGCCAGAACGCCGCTCAGCACGACTGTCTCCATGATCTTCCCCTCCGTGTACGACCCGCGACATCCTGCCAGCCCGCACCTGGATCATGGATCGTTCTCATGGTTGACCTTTTGCGCAGGCCTTACGGAGAGCAAAGGTTCCGGCGGCCCACGCAGCCGTACTCCTCCTCGACGACTCCCCGTCGCAACAGGAGGCAACCAACGTGCGCTTCACCCGGAACTCGACCGGCACCCTCGTCGTGGGTGGCGCGTTGGCGCTGACGCTGGCCGCGCTCGCCTATCCCGCGATGCTCGGTGTCCAGACCGTGTCCAGTTCGCCCTCGCGGATCGTCGCCGAGACCTCAGCGGGGCCCTTGACGGAGGCCGACCGGGACTTCGTCGTGAAGGTGCGGGCGGCGGGGCTCTGGGAGTACCCGGTCGGGCAGATGGCCATCGCCAAGGGGACTTCGCCGGCCGTCGTCACCGCCGGACAGCATCTCGTCGCCGGACACGCCGCCCTCGACGCGACCGTACGGCGGATCGCTCCGCAGCTCGGGGTCGTCATCCCCAACCTGCCCAGTCCGCAGCAGCAGGGGTTCATCTCCACACTCAACGCGGACAGCAGGGGGAAGCAGTTCGACACCGACTTCGCCAACATCCTGCGCGTCACCCACGGGTCGATCTTCAACACCGTCGCCAAGATCCGGTCCACCACCAAGAACACGCTGGTACGGGCCCTCGCCGACCAGGCCAACACCACCGTTCTGGACCACATCACGGTCATGGAGAAGACCGGGCTCGTCAACTTCGACCAGGTGCTCTTCCAGGAGACCACCCCGCCGAAACTGCCCGCCTCCGACGTCACTCCACCCGTCCCCGCACCGGGCTCCCCGACCGTCGTCCTCACCCCGCCGCCGGACCCTTCGCCGAGTCCCACGGCGGGGTGAGAGCCCGTCCCCCGCTAGTTGTTGCCGAGCCAGACCGTCGTGTCCGGGCCCAGGCTTCCGTCCGGCTCCAGTGGCCCGCTGCTCAACAGGACGTCTCCGGGCGGCAGTTCGACCGGCGCGTCCGACAGGTTCGTCACGCAGCGCCAGCCGTCCGCGCCATCCGTGCCGTCCGTGCTGTCCGTGCTGTCCGTGCTGTCCGTGCGCGTGAAGTCCAGGACGCCGGGCGCCTGTTCCGCCGACCAGGTCAGGTCCTCGCCCGACAGCAGGCGGCGGCGCAGGGCGAGGGCCGTGCGGTACAGCTCCAGGGTCGAGCCCTCGACGCCGTCCTGCGCCTGGACGGCGTACGACGCGAAGTGCGCCGGCTGCGGCAGCCAGGCCGCGCCCGCGCCGAAGCCGTACGACGGGCCGGTGGTCGTCCAGGGCAGCGGCACCCGGCATCCGTCGCGGCCCTTGCTCGCGTGGGCCGTCTGTTCCCAGATCGGGTCCTGGAGGGCCTCGGCGGGCAGGTCGGCGACCTCGGGGAGGCCCAGTTCCTCGCCCTGGTAGACGTACGACGAACCGGGCAGCGCCAGCATGAGGAGGGTCGCCGCCCTCGCCCGGCGCAGGCCTGCCCGCTCGTCGACCGGTGGGGCGGTGCCGTTCGAGAGGAGCCAGGTGTTCGGGTCGGTGCCCGGGGGGAGTGACAGGCGGGAGGCGTGGCGTACGACGTCGTGGTTGGAGAGGACCCAGGTGGCCGAGGCGCCCGCCGAGCGGGCCGTGGCGAGGGAGTCCGTGATGACCTGCCTCAGTTCGGTCGCGTCCCAACTCGCCTGTAGGTACTCGAAGTTGAAGGCCTGGCCGAGTTCGTCCGGGCGGGCGTACAGGGCGCGGCGGGCGCCCGGGACCCAGGCCTCGGCGACCGCCATGCGGGGTGGGGTGTAGGCGTCGAGGATCTTGCGCCAGTCGCGGTAGATCTCGTGGACCTCGTCGCGGTCGAAGAAGGGGTGGGTGCCGGGCGGGAGGGTGGCCAGGGCCGCCTCGCCGCTCAACTCCGGGGCGCCCAGGTCGCGCAGGGGAGGAGTCAGGTCCTTCGTCAGCGCGTGGGCGACGTCGATGCGGAAGCCGTCGACGCCCCGGTCGGACCAGAAGCGGAGCGTGGTGCGGAAGTCGGCGCGGATTTCCTCGTTGGCCCAGTTGAGGTCGGGCTGTTCGGGGGTGAAGAGGTGCAGGTACCACTGGCCGTCGGGCGCCTGGTCCGGCTCGACCCGTTTCCACGCGCTGCCGCCGAACACCGACTGCCAGTCCGTGGGCGGGAGTTCGCCGTCCGGACCCCTTCCGTCGCGGAAGACGTAGCGGTCGCGGGCCGGGGAGCCGGGGGCCGCGCGCAGGGCCTCCTCGAACCACACATGCCGGCGCGAAGTGTGGTTGGGGACGATGTCGACCATGACCTTGAGGGCGAGCCGGTGGGCCTCGGCGACCATGGCTTCGAAGTCGTCGAGGGTGCCGAGGCGGGGGTCGACGTCGCGGTAGTCGGCGACGTCGTAGCCGCCGTCGGCGAGTTCGGAGGGATAGAAGGGGCTGAGCCAGAGGGCGTCCACGCCGAGGGCGGCCAGGTGGGTGAGGCGCTGGGTGATGCCCTTCAGGTCGCCCAGTCCGTCGCCGTCGGCGTCGGCGAAGCTGCGCGGGTACACCTGGTAGATGACGGCCTGGCGCCACCAGTCGGGGTCCCGGGAGGAAAGGTCCGGAGTCGGTTCGGGCACTCGTTGTCTCCTTCGCTGCGACTTGTTGCGGGTTGCTGCGGCCAGTGGTCCGTGAGCGGACGGCGACAAGCCCAACTCTGTCCAATTCGCCGGGAAGGTGAACGCACGCGCCCCCGGAACACATCCTTCCTTCTGTGGCGGATTTGTGATGACACCGGAACGCCCTTTGCATTTCCCTGAGTTGACACTCCGGTCCGCAAGATCGACGATGTGGAAACGCTGTGGCGCATTTGACCAATGGGCCCGGTGTTCCTTCGACCACATTCCCCCGGTACGGCCCGGCCGCAACGTGCTGCCCTCTCGCCGTACCCGGGTTCTCGCCCACGCGAAGATGGGATCCGCATGTCCATAGCGAGACGTGTCACCGGCCTGCGCCTGCTGGGGACGGGCGCCGCCGCGCTCGCCCTGTGCGCGGCCTCGGCCTCGGGGGCCTGGGCCACCGGCACGCCCGGCGGTGACGGCTGGGGTGCCAAGACCGGCGGCTACAAGCCCGGCGCCGGCGCGGGCACGAAGACCGAGACCGACCGCTGCCAGTTCTCCCTCGACGGGAAGAACTTCTTCGACTCGGTCCGTGTCGACGACCAGAACCTCAAGCCCACCGACGACGGCAAGGTCCACATCCAGGTCCGCACCGCCGGTGACGCCACCACCTGCACCGCCTCCCTCGCCTCCTACCTCGCCCACGGCCCCACGTTCGCCACCTCCGGCGAGCAGGTCTTCGTCGACTTCGACACCGTGACGGTCAAGCAGGGCCAGACCGACTCGCTCGACATCGCGGTGCCCGACGCGGGCTGCTACGCGCAGATCGACCTCTACCGGGGCAGGACCAAGTTCGACGGCAAGCTCGACGCCAACGACGGCTTCGAGCACGGCCAGCTGCCCAAGGGGCCGGACCGTACGGTCATCAAGGACCTGCTGATCGCCGCCTGGAACGGCGGTACGAAGGACTGCACGACCACGAGCACGCCTCCGCCGGCCGAGGAGACCCCGGGCACCCCGACCCCGACGCCTCCGGCCGAGGAGACCCCGGGTACGCCGACTCCCTCCGAGCCGGTGTCCGAGACGACCCCGCCCGCCTCCGAGACGCCGTCGACGCCGACGCCGTCCGAGTCGACGCCGGAGTCCACCCCGCCGGCCACGCCGACGAGCCCGGACAGCTCCGAGCCGCCGCTGGCCGAGACCGGCGGCGGCAGTGCGACCGGGCCGATCGCGGGGGGTGCCGCTGCGCTGCTGATCGGTGGGGCGGCGATCGTCGTCGCGACGAAGCGGCGGAAGTCGGCTCGCGCCGGGGTGTGATCCGGTGCAGTAGCACCTGAGTACGACAGCCCCGGTGCCGCTCCTTGCGAGCGGTGCCGGGGCTGTCGTTTTCGGTGGCGGTGAGTGGGTGGGGTCGGGGGGTGGGAGGAAACGTGGGTGGGTGTCTGCGGGTTGGTGGGGGCTGGTCGCGCAGTTCCCCGCGCCCCTGGGGCGGAGGCTGTCGCCCCGCCCTATCGGGTCTCGATCGTCTGCAGGTAGAGCTTCACGTAGCGGTTCACATCGACGTCCAATCCCACGTCCACCAGGGGCTGTTCTCGTGTTCCGTGGTGGATCTCGGATTCGCCGTGGCGGCGCCTGCGGTCTACGACCGTCTGGCCTCGGGTCGGGCCGGGGGCCAGGGAGATCTCGACCGGGAGGAGGCTGGTGGTCAGGCCCGCCGGGTCGGCGACCGCGCAGACGGCGCCCGCGTCGCCCAGGCCGCCGCTGGGGGTGGGGTCGCCGGAGGCGGCCGGGTCGCGGTGGGCGAGCAGCTCGCCGGCGAGACGTGCGCCGGGTTCCGTGCTCGCGCGCAGTCGCTGGACGTCGGCGGCCGGTACGACGACGCGCTGGAAGACGTCCAGGCCGTACATCGTGATCGGCACCCCGGCGGTGAGCAGGACGGCGGCGGCCTCCGGGTCGTGCCACACGTTGTACTCGGCGACCGGCGTGGCGTTGCCGGTGGCCACCGCGCCGCCCATGAAGACGATCCGCTCGATGTTGCGGGTCACCTCGGGGTGCGTACGCAGGAGCAGGGCGATGTTGGTGAGCGGCGCGGTCGGTATGAGGGTGACCGGGCGGGGCGAGCCGAGGATCTCGCGGCGCAGCAGGGTCACCGCGTCCACGTCGACGGCCGTACGGGAGGTGGGCGCGTGCGGGCCGAGATCCCCCATGCCGTCCCGCCCGTGCACATGGGAAGCGGGCCGCGCGGGCTCGATCAGCGGCCGTTCGGCGCCGCGCGCGACGGGCAGGTCGGGGGCGCCGGCCCGGTCGAGGACGGTGAGGGTGTTCCGTACGACCTGGTCGACGTCCGTGTTCCCGGCGACACAGGTGACCGCGCGGAGGTCGAGTCCAGGGTGGCGTACGGCGAACAGCAGGGCCAGGGCGTCGTCGACACCGGTGTCGCAGTCGATGATCACGGGGATGGGGGCGGGTTCGGGGACGGGGTCGGCTGAACTTGCCTGCTGGGCAAGGGGGCTGGGCTGGGCGGTCGTCACGGTGAGGGCTCCTTTCCCGGCTGCACAGGCTGCCACGTGCCCCCTGGGGTGAGTCACCCGTACGGCCCGGCCCGCTGGTGGGAGCGTGCGGGCGATGGTGCCGTCGGAGGAGGAATCTGACGTACCGGCACTTCTGGAGGAACCCCTTGATGACCCGTCGGCCCTCTCCCCGTGCGGTACGGCTGCTCGCCTCGGCCCTCGGGATGGGCACCCTGCTGACGATGGCCGCGTGCATGCACGACGGGGACGGCGGCGCCGGGGACACCACGGAACGCCGGCAGGCCAGACCCGCCGCCGCCTCCCCCGACACTCCGGCCCCGATCGCGAAGGCGGCGACCGCTCCGCCCGCCCTCACCGACGTCCAGGCGCAGAGCGCCCTCCTCACCGACGCCGATCTCGGGGCGCCGTGGACCCGTACCGAGGGCGCCGCGCTCTGGCGGGACGCGCTGCTCAAGGCGACGACGGACAACGCCGACTGCGGACGCCTCCTCGACGCCGTGTACACGGAGGAGCTGCTGGGCGAGCCGGCCGGCGCCCGGGCCGTCGCCGGCTTCGACGACTACGACGAGGGCGGCCAGCTCCGCTACCAGGTCACCGCGGCCCACCGCGCCGACGTGGACAAGGGGCTCGCCTGGCTGAAGACGATGCCGCAGAAGTGCGCGCGGTTCACGGCGACCGGACCACGCGGCAACCGGCAGGAGGTGCGGGTCACGGAGGTCGGGCTGCCGGAGGCCGGGGAGGCCAGGCAGGGGTTGCGGCTGTCGACGAGGGGCGAGCTGGACGGCGCCCCGGCCACACTCACCCTGGATCTGGCCGCCGTACGGGTCGGCGACGACGCGATCCTCGTCACCAACGGCGGCCTGGCCGAGCCCCGCACGGAGTACACGGTCCACGCCCTCCAGGTCGGCGCCGAACGCCTGCGACAGACCAGGAACGAGAGCCAGGCCCAGCCGCAGACCCCGGTGCAGGGCGCGAGCCAGAGCCCGACACAGGCGCCGGTCCAGCCGCAGGAGCAGGGGCAGCAGCCGGACTGGGAGCAGGCTCAGGGGGACGGGCAGGAGGACGCGCAGGAGCCCGAGGCGGAGACGGATGAGGGCGCGGACCAGGACGTGTACTGACCCTCGCCCCGCCGGTCAGCCCGCGGCGACCGCTTCCCGCGTACGGGACGAGGAAGAGGGTGCAGGAGAGGCCGCCGAGGGTGTACGGCGGTCCAGGTGGACGACAACGTGGGCGTGGAAGCGATCCACGGATTCGTCGACGCTGCGGATGAAGCCGGACTCGGCGTTGCCGCGGGTGTTGCCCATGCCACGGAAGAGGGACAGGCGGAAGCCGGTGATCGGCGTGCCGTCCTTGGGCAGAAGGTCGGCCGGTTCCGGGCGGAGGCGTTCGAGGGTGCCGCGCGGACCGGGCGCCTGGCCGGTGAGAAGCGCCTCGACGTGCAAGTCGGCCGGGGCGTCGGCCAGTTGGCGCACGAGCCGCTTGGTCCAGGTGAGCGGGTAGCCCTGTTCGGGCACCGCGATCTCGATGGACGTACGCAGCTTGCCGGTGCGCAGATCGGCGCAGAGGGCGAGGATGCCGGGGGTGCCGTCGATCCGGAGTTCGGCCTCCAGCCGGCCGTCGGTGCAGAGTCGGTCGGCGAGGGCGGCGCGGCGCGTGCGCGGGTCGCTGCCGCGTTTCGCGCGCTGTACGGGCAGTACCTTCTGGCCGAGTTCGCCGCCGAGGCGTAGGCACACCTGCCGGACCAGCCGCTCCCAGCTCTCGACGACGTCCACCGCGCGCGGGTCGCCCTGGCACAGGGTCTCGTCGTCGATGCCGTTGCGTACGGGGACCCAGGCGGGGCCCATGTTCTGGAAGCCGTGGCAGCCGGAGTTCTCGTGCTGGAGGTAGTGCAGCAACTCCTGGAGCAGCCAGGCGTGCGCCGCGTTGCCGACACCCTCGTGGCGGATCAACATCTGGGCCTGGTGGGCGACTTCGGCCCAGGAAAGGTGCCAGAGGGCGACCTTGTGCTTGCGCCGGCCGTCCATCTTGACCTCGACCAGCGGACTGCCGTCGAGTTCGACGTCGTTGGACAGGGTGATGACGGCCTCGTAGCCGCGCCGGGTGGCGATGTCGGCGTACGCCTGCACCTGGTCCGGCTTGAGGGAGTTGCCGTTCGTCTTCGTCTCGACGAGCGCGGTCCAGAGCTTGCCTGCCCGCTCGACCCGGATCACGCCGTCGGGGCGGCGCGGGGTGTCGCCGTTGGGCAGCGAGACCTCCGTGAAGGTCTCCATCCGGCCGGACGGCGCCCCGAACGCTGCCGTCAACCGCCGCCCGAACTCCGGGACTTGGGTCATCACCGACAGCAGCACGGAGGTCGCCCGGGTCTCGCGCTCGCGGTCGCTCTTGAGGGCGGAGGCGGGGAAGAGCCTCGCCACCCGCCAGGAGTCGTTCTCGGCGAGGGACTTCTTCGCCACCTTGGGCAGCGTGACCTTCTTCTTCGCGGTACGGGGGCGGGACGGGGCCTTGGCCGCCACCGGTTGACCGGGCGACGCGGAGGGTACCGAGGGTGCGGTGGGTGTGGTCGGTACGGACTCCACGGGGCGTTCGCCCGTCGCCTGCGTGGGGATGGCGGGCAAGGGTTCGGCCTGCGACTCCGGCGCCGGTACCGCCCGCCCGTCCGACTGCTCCGCCTCGGCAGCCGCCTCCTCCGCAGCCGACTCCTCCCCGGTCTCCGCCTCGTCGTCGATGTCGACCCCGAAGTCCGTTGCCAGGCCCGCGAGTCCGGACTCGTACCCCTGGCCGATCGCCCGGAACTTCCAGTCCCCGCCCCGCCGGTACAGCTCGCCGAAGAGCAGGGCACCCACCTCACCGGGGTTCTCGATGGAGAAGCGCAACAGGCTGTCGCCGGCGCCGTCGGCGAGCGTCAGGCACAGGTCGTGCAGGTCGGAGAAGCGTGCGCCCTCGTAACGGCTCGCCGCGACGACTATCCGCTCGGCGTCGTCCGCGATCGCCGTCAGGTCGAAGGTGATGCGGTCCTCGTTGCCGTCGGCGGTGGGTGCCTTGCCCAGCAACTGCACGCTGCCGTCGGCGGCGACGGGGTTGTTGTAGAAGTAGAAGTCCCCGTCGCCGCGCACCTTGCCGTCGGCGGTCAGCAGCAGGACGGACACATCCGCGTCGCCCTCCCCGGACGGGCTGCTCCAGCTCAGCCGCACCATCACCGAGCCGACGTCCCCGCTCAGCTCCGCCAGGCCGACATTGGCGCCCTTGACCATCTCGCGCATGAGGCCCCCCAGATGCACCGTAGCGACATGTGACGCGCACCACACCCCGCGCATCAAGGGAACCCTAGCGCCGTACAGCGACCAATGACCCCAAATAGCGGAAAGGGGCCTACTGTCCGCTAATTCCCGGAGGTCTCGAACGCCTCCCGGAACATGGCCCTGTCCTCGTCCGTCGCCTCGGTGGTGCCGCCGCAGATCGGGACGATGCCGTCGTCGGCGGTGACCAGGTAGTGGGCTCCGATCCGGAAGTCCGGGGTCTCCGAGATCGCCCCGTCGTAGCTGAGGCCGACCGTGTCGGTCGGGTTGGCCAGGTTGGGGTCGAGGCGGTACCAGTGGTCGACCCGGAGGTTCACGCGGTCGCCTCCTTCGGCCGTCACCGTGCCCTCGAAGGCCATTTCGTGGCGGCGCAGGAGGTCGGGCGTGGGTGCCGCGCACTTCACCTGCGACGGGCCGCTGTCCGCGAAAGTCAGGGTCAGGGGCTGAAGCCCGGGCACCGGATTGACATCCGACGAACCCGCACCCGCACCCGCGGTGTCCGCCGTACCCTCTCCGCCCCGCGCGACACCCCAGGTGACACCGCCTCCCACCAGCAGCAGCGCGGTGAACGCCATGGCCGGTACGAGGAGGCGGCGGCGCGTTCCCGTGCCCTTGGCGACTGCGGTCGTGGCTGTGGTCGTGTTCGTGTTCGTGGGCGTGTTCATCGTGGCCTCCACAAGACGGGGGACGTCGGGTCGCGGAGCCTTCGAGGTCAGTGCCGGGTCCGTGGCCTTCAGGTGGGCCAGCAACTCGTCGTCGTTCATCGACTGCTCCTTCCGTTTCCGGGTCCGTTTCCGTTTCCGGTTTCTTGTCCTTCGTCCGTCTCATGTCCGGGGTGCGGGGCGGTCTTTCGCTCCAGTTGCGACGCCAGTTTCTTTTTCGCGCGGTGCAGCCGGATGCTCACGGCGTTCGCGCTCAGGCCGGTCACCTCGGCGATGCGGCTCGGCGGCAACTCCTCGTACGCCCACAGGAGGACCACCTCCCGGTCCAGCGCCCGGAGTTGGGCGAGCGCCGCGTGCAGGGCGGTGTGGTCGGGGTCCTCCGAATCCCGCGCCGGGCCCGCCGCCGTCCACGTCAGGCGTTCCAGGAGCGAGCGTCTGCGCCGGTCCGCACGGCGGGCGTTGGCCAGGCAGCCACGGGCCACGCCGTAGCACCAGGGCAGTACGGCATCGGGGTCCAGCCGTTCATGGGGTACGGCACCGGGCTCCAGCCCCGGTACGTCCTCGATGCGGCGCCACAGCACCAGCAGCGTCTCCGAGAGGACGTCGTCGACCTGGTCGGCGTCGGCGCGCCGCAGCAGATAGCGGTGCAGCGGCTCCGTCACGACCTGCGCCAGCGCCTCGAAGCGGGCCCGCTGATCCCGGGCCGCCCTCTGTTCCGTCTCCGTCATGGATTCCACGACCTGGCCTTGTCCGGCACAGGCGGAATCCTTTCACCACGCCTCACCGCCGCTCAAACACCCGTCAATTCCGGGCGACCGTCACCGTTTCTCGTACGGGTTCGACGGCTCCGCCACCTTCTTCACCGACCCCGCGTCCAGCACAGGCGGCCAGGCCGCGTCCGATCCCAGCTTGCCCTTCGGCACCCAGGTTCCGGTGACCGTGACCCAGGTGTCCGTCACCGGGGCGTCGGCGTCGCGGATCTCGACCTTGCCCGCCGCCGCGTCGGCCGCGCAGCAGGAGACGAGGAGGCGGGTGACGTACCAGGCGCCGTCGTCCCCGTGGGTGACGAAGCCGGTCAGGCTGACGGTACGGCCCTTCAGGGACCGCCCGCTGTCGAAGATCGCGCGCGAGCTGAACTCGCCGACCGTCAGCGCCAGCGGATTCCCGGCGGGCAGCGCCGGGAACGTCCCCACGCCCTGCGCGGCCTGCCGCGCCGCCTCCCGGTCCGCGCTGTACGAGCCCAGGGCGGGCGGCGGGAAGAGGAGCAGCGCGAGGGCGGGAAGGGTGAGCAGCCAGGCGATCCGGGGCCCGTGACCGTACCCGTGACTGTGCCCATGACTGTGCCCATGGTCGTCGTGATCCTGAGCCTGGTCGTGACCCTGCTCCTCCTCGTGGTCGTGCTCGTGATCGTCCTCGTCGCTCCCCCGAGCCACGGCAGCCGCAGCCACCACCCCAAGCACCACCAGCACCACCCCGGAAACCACCAGGTAAGGCCGCAACCCCGCCTGCACGTACCGCAGATACAGCTCGCTGAACAGCGAGATCCGTAGCACCGCCCCGCCCGTGAGCAGCAACAGCACGGCAGCCCCGTACCGCCTCACAACAACCACCACCCGACGACGACACTGCTGGCGACCGCGACCACCCACGTCACCGAGGAGAACCGGACGGCGAAGGACCGGCCGAAGGTGCCCGCCTGGAGGGCGAACAGCTTGAGGTCGACCATCGGGCCGACCACCATGAAGGCGAGCCGGGCCGTGGGCGAGAAGCCGCTGAGCGAGGCGGCGACGAAGGCGTCCGCCTCGCTGCACACGCACAGCACCACCGCCAGTACGGCGAGCAGCAGCACGGACAGCCAGGGCGAACCGGTGAACACGTCGAGCACGGATCTCGGTACGACGATGTTGAAGGTCGCCGCCGCGCCCGCGCCCAGCACCAGGAAGCCGCCCGCGTGCAGGAAGTCGTGCTGGAGCCCGGGCAGGAACCCGCGCCAGCCGGAGTCCGCCGGCCCACCCGCTGAGGTCGGCTTCCGAAGCCATTCATCGCGCCCGAACCGCGCCCAGAGCCAGCCCATGATCACCGACGTGGCCAGGGAGGCCACCAGCCGCCCGAGCACCATGTCCGGCTGCCCCGGGAAGGCGATGGAGGTCGCCACCAGCACCACGGGATTGATGGCCGGGGCGGAGAGCAGAAAAGCGAGTGCCGCGGCCGGAGCGACCCCCCTCCGCATCAGACTCCCCGCCACCGGCACGGACGCGCACTCGCACCCCGGGAGTACGACCCCCGCGGCGCCCGCGATGGGCACGGCGAGCGCCTGGTTGCGCGGCAGCAGCCGGGTGAACACCTTCTCCGGTACGAAGGCCGCGATCGCCGCCGACACCACCGTGCCAAGCAGCAGGAAGGGCACCGCCTGGACGACGACCGCCGTGAACACCGTCCACCAGGCGGCCACGGCGGGCGTGTACAGGTCGAGGGCGAGGGTCGGTCCGAGGACGGAGGCGACGGTCGCGATGACGATCAGCGCGAGGCCGGCGACGACGGCGTACGCGAGCGCGCGGACGGCGAACCGCAGCCCGTCGACCACACGGGCCCCGCCGCCGTACTGGCCGTACCCGCCGCCGTGCTCGCTGTCCACGCGCTCGTACCGTCCCGGTGAAATGTGCAGAGGTCCGGCCGCAGGCTAACCCCCGGGACTGTGCGCCACCCAGTCCTCGTCAGAGAGGAGGCTGTGCGGGCGCGGGCCCGAGGGTGGTCGTTCCGGGGGCCGTACGGTGGCCCAGTCCCGTCCGGTAGGCGTCGAGCGCGGCCTCGACGCGCCCCGTCCGGCGCAGCAGATCGCCGAGCAGCCGGCACAGGTCGGCGAGGTCACCGGCGGCGCCGGCCCGCTCCAGCACGCTCAGGGCGCGTACGTAGTGCTCCTCCGCCTTCTCCGTGTCCCGGGCGTCCTCGGCGATGATGCCGAGCAGCCGGTGGGCGGCGGCCGAGTGCATGGCTCCGCGCTCCGACGAGAAGTCCCCGAGTACGTCGTGCAGCAGCGCCGCCGCCTCCTCGGACTTGCCGCGCCGGTGCAGTACGTCGGCCAGCTCGACCGCGACCTGGCTGCTGTAGAGGGCGGCACGCTTGGCGGAGAGCATGGCCTGAGCCTCCCGCAACTCCCCCTCTGCGCGGGAGAGTTCGCCCTGCTGGGCGTACAAATACCCGCGCATCCAGTGGCAGTTGGCCAGCTCGGTACGGATCTGAAGCTGCCGGTACAGCTCGGAGGCCTTGGCCAGCGAGGCGTCGGCCTCCGCGTACCGCCCCTCGGCGAGCATCGTCCGGGCGACCTGCCGGTGCATCCGGGCGATCAGGGCCGGGTCGCTCACCTGCGGGGCGAGCGCGAGGGCGAGTTCGGCGGCCTGGGCGGCCCGGGCATGGGCGCCCATGTCCATGTAGGGGGCGATGGAGCTGGCGTACAGCGGCAGCAACGCATCGGGATCGTGCAGCCCGCTACGGTTCAACTCATCGATGGTGGACTCAAGAAGGTATACGGAATAACGGAGTTCGCCGGCGAGATAGTGAGCAACAGCCCGCCCTCGCAGAGCAGGCACCCTCCCCGTGAGGGGCCCATCGGCCAGACACCGCTCGGCCAGCTCGAAGTACTCCTGAGCGGAGGCGAGATCGCCGGTCTCCACCCCGCACTCGCCGAGCCCGAGCAGCGCGGCGGCTTCCTCAGGGAGGAGCCCGAGCCGGGCGGCCTCCTCCCTCAACTCGCCGTACTGCTTGGCCGCCGCCTCGGTCTCGCCGGTGGCGAGGGTGCGCTGGGCGTCGGTGAGCCGGAGCCGAACATCCGTGGCCAGATGGGCCGGACGCCCGGTCACCAGCTCCTCGTACGCCACCCCGAGCCGCTCGGCGATGTGCCGCAACGCCTCGTCAGAGGCGCGCACGCGTCCCGCCTCCACCGTGGAGATGTACGCGGGGGTGTAGGCGGGCTCCGCCAACTGCCTCTGCGTCAGCCCCTGCTCGATACGCAGCCGCTGCACCCTGCGCCCGATGACTTCCGGGTCGTCGCGCTCCGCCATCACCCAACTCCCCTGCGCCTACTTGCCGTTGAGGTCCGTCAAGCTCTACGTTAAGCCACGAGTTAAACGCGCTTAATACATCGCTGTTATCGCTGTTGACGCTGTCATCGCTGTTGTTGCGAGGTTGCCGTGCTCTCACACACCAGAGCGATCTGCGCGGCGATCGTCGCCGCCGCCACACTCATCATCGCAGCGAACGCGGGCCCGGCGCGGGCGGCGGAGCCGCAGCGAGCCGGGCCCGTGCAGGAGTTGGGGCAGGTGCAGAGCGGGCGGGGGTAGGGATCGGGGCAGGGAAGCGTCAGCTCCAGCGGACCAGGGCCTCGCGGTGGTCAGTTGATCGTCGGCGCCGGTGGAGGCCCGCTACCGCACAGAGACGCCGAACCTGCCGCCGACGGAACCAGCCTGAGGTCGGCACGTCAGAACCGCGCCGGCCCTCAGAACTCCGCCGTGTCCAGCTCGAACCCCAGGGGCGCGGGCAAGGGCACGGTCAGGCCCAGTTTGTGCTTGAGGCTCTTGGCGTAGTCGTCGCCCGACGGCTCGGAGTACACCAGGACCTCACCCTCCTCCCGGTCGATCAGCAGGTAGACAGGGATACCGGCACGGGCGTACCCCCTTGGGTGCGACGACCAGGTCGGGGATGACATGGCCGGTCTCGGAGGCTCCGGGAACGTTCAGGCCGATGCCCGTACAGCGGCCCAGCTTCTTGTCGTGATCCCGGACCTGCCCGCTGAGCTCCGACACGATCTCCGCGTGCTGCCCGTTGTTCGGCGGCGACACGCAGATCTCCCCCTCGACCAGTTCCACGCGCCAGCCTTCAGGGGCAGCCGCGCTGAACAGTTCGAAGGCCTGCACGACGCTCGACTCCGCCGTCGCCATTACCTGCCTCCTTCGCTCAGCGCGACAGTCCCAGAGCTGACTGACGGTCCGGATACGGAATCCGGAACCGTTCACTCGGACGAGCGCGCGCCCGTCAGCGGGCTCTTCCCCCCGCTCACCCCGAAGTAGATCGCCCCCGCGACCAGCACCCCGATGAACCAGGAGTACGGCCCGAGTGCCGCCCCGTACCCGGACGGGCCGTACGTCGGGAGGATGCTGGAGAAGATCGCGCCGATCGCCGCCGCCGCGAAGGCGCGTATGTTCCAGCCGCCCTGGAAGCGGAACTCGCCGTCCTCGCGGTAGAGGTCGGGGACGTTCAGCTGGGCCTTGCGGAGGAGGTAGTAGTCGACGACGACCACGCCGAAGATCGGGCCCATCGTCGAGCCGATGGCGTTGACGAAGCTCGGGGCGTTGTCCCAGGGGTGGAGGGGGTAGAGGAGGAGGGCGATGACCGCCGCGATCAGGCCGCCGCGCTTGAACGAGATGTGCTTCGGCGCCACGTTGGCGAAGTCGAAGGCCGGGCTGACGAAGTTGGCGACGACGTTGATGCCGAGCGTTGCCACCGCGAAGGTCAGGGCGGCCAGGAGGACCAGGAACGCGCTGTCGAACTTCGCCGAGATCGCCGCCGGTTCGAGGATGACCTCGCCATACACCTTGCTGGCAGAGGCTGTTGTCAGCGCCGCCACCAGGGAGAACAGGATCAGGTTGACCGGCAGGCCCCAGACGTTGCCCTTCTTCAGGGTCTTCTCGTCCGGTGTGAAGCGGGCGAAGTCGCCGAAGTTCAGGAACAGCGCGGCGAAGTACGTCACCCAGGTCGCCGCGATGGCCGCTATCGCGGCGAACGAACCCGGCGTCACGTCCAGGCCCGTCGCGTTCTTCGCCAGCGCGGCCAGGTCCTTGGCCGGCATGTCCACCGAGAAGGAGAGGGTTCCGGCTTTGACGGACAGTGCAACGGCCAGTACCAGCATCATCAGCCAGACCGCCGGGCCCGCGAAGTCCTGGAACCGGCGTACCGTCTCCATGCCCTTGCTGATGATGAGGAGTTGGGCCGCCCAGACGGCCAGGTAGCAGATCACTTCCAGGCCGCTGTGGTCGAAGAGGCGGGTCGTCTCGTGCAGGTCCTTCGGGCCGTCGTAGCGGATCAGGAAGGCCACGATCGCGCCTGCCGCCGCGCTGGTCTGGGCGCCGTACCAGAAGGTGGCGACCACGGCCCGGACCAGGGCGGGCACGTTGGCGCCGAAGGTGCCGAAGGAGGCGCGGGCCAGGACGGGGTACGGGACGCCCGTCTTCACGCCCGCCTTTCCGATCAGCGTCATCAGGTAGTAGATGACCAGCGATCCGACACCGATGCCGATCAGGAACTTGAAGGTGTTACCGGCGACCAGGAACAGGCTCGCGGCGAGGAAGTAGCCGTACAGACTGTGTACGTCCGAGGTCCACACGTTGAAGATGCTGAACGCGCCCCACTTGCGCTCGGTGGCCGGGGCGAGGTCCTCGTTGTAGAGCCGGGGGGAGTAGCCCTCGGGGAGTGACGTCGAGGTCGGCACGGACTTGGTGTCCGTGCCCTCCGCGTCTCTGTCCGTGTCCGTCATCGCGTTCTCTTCCTGCGCGGGTCGCCACGATGGCGCCGGATGGCGTAAAGAGAACGGGCAGGATGTTTCTCCCAAATGCCGCAGACGTAACCGGCCGGTCAACGGAAGTTCTTTTCCATCACAGGTTCATCGCGGGCGGGAGCAGGCGGGCCCGGGCGGGAAAAAAAGCAAAGGCAAGGAGTTCTGAACCCCTTGCCATACTCAAGGTATAGCGCACAGGGGGGCTTGCGGCAAGGCCCCCGTTCTGCCGCAGAATCTCCGGTCTAGGCCGTGGAACTGCGGAAACGGGGAGTTTCGAAGTGCGTGTATTGCTGTCCACCTATGGGTCGCGCGGGGATGTCCAGCCGATGGCCGCGCTCGCCGTGGCCCTGCGGGAACTCGGTGCCGAGGTGCGGGTGTGTGCGCCCTCGGACGAGGAGTTCGCGAAGTTGCTGGCCGGGGTCGGGGTGGAGTTCGTGCCGGCCGCCGAGCCGGTGCGGGCCGTGGTGACCGGGTCGGCTCCGATGACCCCGGAGGGCCTGCCCCAGCGGGCCGCCGCCTTGACCGTCGCGCAGTACGAGGCGGTCCTGGCGGGGGCCGAGGGGTGTGATGCCGTCGTTGCCACCGGGCTCGTTCCCGCCGTGGCCGCCGCCCGGTCCGTTGCCGAGAAGCTCGGCGTTCCCTTCTCGTACGTGGCCTACTTCCCGACCATGCTGCCGTCCCTCCACCACAGGCCGCACGCGCTGCCCGGGCGGCCGTTCCCGCCCGACGAGACCGACAACCGGGTGCTGTGGGAGATCAACTCCAAGAACTTCGGCCTTCTGTACGGGCCCGGGATCAACGCTCACCGGGTGGCGATCGGGCAGGCCGTCGTGGACGACATCGTCCGGCATGTCTTCACCGGGCGGCCGTTGCTCGCCGCCGATCCCGTCCTCGCCCCTTGGCCACGGCACGAAACGGGGGCCTCCGACGTCGATGTCGCCCTCGACCTCGACGTCGTGCAGACCGGTGCCTGGCTGCTGCCCGACGAACGGCCCCTGCCCGCCGACCTGTTGGCGTTCCTCGCCGGCGGTGAACCGCCCGTCTACGTCGGCTTCGGCAGCATGCCCATGCGGGGCGCGAGCGATGTCGGCCGCGTCGCCGTCGAGGCTGTGCGGGCGCAGGGGAGGCGTGTGCTCGTGGGGCGCGGGTGGGCCGACCTCGGGCTCATCGACGAACAGGGCGACTGTTTCGTCGTCGGCGACGTCAACCACCAGGCCCTGTTCCCCCGTACGGCCGCCGTCGTGCACCACGGCGGCGCCGGTACGACGACCACGGCCGCGCGGGCCGGTGCGCCCCAGGTGATCGTGCCGCAGATCGTGGACCAGCCCTACTGGGGTGCCCGGGTCGCCGAGTTGGGCGTCGGGGCGGTACTGGACGGTCCGACGCCGACCTTCGAGTCCCTGTCCGCCGCGCTCACCATCGCCCTCGCCCCCGAGACCCGCGAACGGGCCACCGCCCTGGCCCCCACCGTCCGTACCGACGGCGCGACCGTCGCCGCGAAGCTGCTGCTCGACTCGGATCGGAGCTGATCGTCCAGTGACATTCCCGACCACCACACCTAGGAGCACCATCAGCGCCTTCGGCCTTCCCGAGCGGCTCTCCGCCAAAGCCGATCCGAAGCTCATCGGCCGCGACGAGCAGCACTTCGCCGCCGTCGCGGAGTGTCTGGAGCAGACGATCGCCGAGCTGTCCGACCGGCTCGACACCGTACGTCGGGCCCCCGGCGGCACCGGCCGCGAGGCCATGGACCGGGACACCGAGATCCACCAACTCACCGGCCGGCTACGCGCCCTGCGCCGCTTCGGGCTCGACCTCTGCCTCGGGAACATGGTCGACGCCGATGATCCCGAGCAGCCCGTGTACGTCGGACGGCTCGGCCTCACCGACAGCACCGGGCATCGGCTGCTGCTCGACTGGCGTTCGCCCGCCGCCGAGCCGTTCTTCGGCGCGACCCACGGCAACCCGATGGGGCTGGCCAGCCGCCGCCGGTACCGCTGGACCGACGGCCGGATCAGCGACTACTGGGACGAGGTGTTCGCGGCGGACGGGTTCAAGGGGCATGCTGCCGCCCTCGACGATCAGTCCGCCTTCATCGCCAGTCTCGGGGGGAATCGTTCGCCGCGCATGCGTGATGTCCTCGGCACGATCCAGGCCGACCAGGACGCCATCATTCGTGCGGGTTCGCGCGGTGCGCTCGTCGTGGACGGCGGGCCGGGCACCGGGAAGACGGTCGTCGCGCTGCACCGTTCCGCCTATCTCCTCTACGCCGACCCGCGTCTCGGTCATCAACGCCGTGGCGGCGGCGTGCTGTTCGTCGGTCCGCATCGGCCGTACCTGGCGTACGTCGCCGATGTCCTGCCCAGCCTCGGCGAGGAGGGCGTGCAGACCTGCACCCTGCGGGACCTCGTCGACGAGGGTGCGTCGGCGGCGGTAGAGGCCGACCCGGACGTGGCTCGGCTCAAGTCGTCCTTCGACCTGGTGAAGGCGATCGAGAAGGCCGTCCGCTTCTACGAGGAGCCGCCCACTCGGGGGATCACGGTCTCGACCCCCTGGTCCGACGTCCGGCTGACCGCCGGCGACTGGGCCGTCGCCTTCGAATCCGCCCCCGGCGTGCCCCACAACGAGGCCCGAGACCAGGTCTGGGAGGAACTGCTCACCATCCTCACCGAGAAGCACGAGGAGGCGTACGAGGACGCCGGCCCCGACAGCGACCTCGGTGTCTCGCCCGTCCAGCTGCGCAAGTCCCTTGCGCAGGATGGTGAGTTGCTCGCCGCTTTCAACCGCGCCTGGCCGCTCCTCGAAGCGACCGACGTGGTCGGAGACCTGTGGTCCGTCCCCGCCTATCTGCGGATGTGCGCGCCCTGGCTCAGCCCCGAGGACGTACGGACACTCCAGCGCGCGGACGCCCACGCCTGGACGGTGTCCGACCTGCCGTACCTCGACGCGGCCCGCCAGCGGCTCGGCGACCCCGAGGCGGCCCGCCGGAAACGCCGCCACGAAACCGTCCTCGCGGCCCAGCGCGAACGCATGGACCAGGTCGTCGACAACCTCATCGACGCGGCGTCCGCCTCCGGCGCCGACGGGGACGACGGCGTGGGCCTGGTGCGGATGTTGCGCGGCCAGGACGCCAAGGTCAGCCTGGTCGACGAGTCCGAACTGCTCACCGCCGACCCGGACTTGCTCGCGGGCCCGTTCGCGCACATCGTCGTGGACGAGGCCCAGGAACTGACCGACGCGGAATGGCAGATGCTGCTTCTCCGGTGCCCGTCGCGGAGTTTCACGATCGTCGGGGACCGCGCGCAGGCCCGGCACGGGTTCACGGAGTCGTGGGAGGAACGGCTCGAACGGGTCGGGCTGGACCGCGTGACCATGGCTTCGCTGAGCATCAACTACCGGACGCCTGAAGAGATCATGGCGGAGGCCGAGCCGGTCATCCGGGCCGCCCTCCCCGACGCCAATGTGCCTACGTCCATCCGTAGCGGCGGGGTGCCTGTCGTCCACGGTTCGGTGTCCGACCTGGACGAGGTCGTGGGCAGCTGGCTCGCCTCACACGCCGACGGCATCGCGTGCGTCATCGGTGATCCCGGGTTCCAAGCGAGGCCCCGGGTGCGGTCGTTGACCCCGTCACTGTCGAAGGGGCTCGAATTCGACCTGGTGGTCGTCATCGACCCGGAGTCGTTCGGCGAGGGGATCGAGGGGGCGGTGGATCGCTATGTCGCGATGACTCGGGCGACGCAGCAACTCGTCGTCCTTGCCGGCCCAACGAGGCTGCCATCTGCCCGTGTTGCGGCAACGAGCCCAGCATGAACGATGTCAGCCTCAAGGGCGTCCGCAAGTACCGCGGTTATTCGGGTCGGCCAAGCTGGCTACGGCGGCGCCATTTGGGTTCTGGCACAGATCTTGGGGAGCGGTCGCGGAGCGTCACTGAAGCAGGATCATCTTGCGGAGCAGGTCGAATCCGGCACGACCGTACAGCTGTCTCTTGATCTTCTTGATGCGGTTCACAGCACCTTCGGCACCGCCGGAACTCCAGAAGGGCGTCCGCCGGAGCGGACGCCCTCTGGCTGCGCGGCGGCACCGAGGCTGACTCAGGATGAGCTGACCGGCACCTCACCCGTTTTGTCCGCGACGCCAATGCCCAGGAGTGCGCTCTTGGTTGTTCCAAGGTAGACGAGACTCGACGGGTCGAAGACCCAGGCGTAGCCCTTTGAGGAGCCCTGGAACGTAAGGCCGACGCCCTCCCGCCCCGCGGCGTCCTTGACATGATTCACGACGCGCACGTCGGGGAGCTTGGCCATGGCACGGTAGATCGCGGCGCTGAGGTCGGGCAGCAGAGTGGCGTCGTCGATGATGGCCCCGAGGTTCTCGACGACCACTTCCGTGAGGCGGCTCGCTTCCACATTCTTCGCATCGCCGGAGAGCTTCTTCAGCAGCGCGTCGGGATCGGTGGGCAGAGCCTGAAGCTGCCGGAAGGTCAGGTATCCGACGCCGCTCATGTCCATGACCATCTTCTTGGACGGGTCGTTGAGCGCGACGCCCTTCCTCAAACCGTCCCGCTTGCCGTCCACCGAATCCCATTGCTCTCGTCGGACGGGCCCCTTGTACTCCTCCACCGTGAAGGTCCCCTTGCGCTTCGCGAGCTCTTCGAAATCGCGGAAGTCAACGCCCAGCTCACCTGCCGACCCTTGGGACTTGGTGTAGATGTACTGGTCGCCGCGTACCGTGACCGCCGGGCGGTCGGCCGCCGCCAGGGCGATCCGGTCCAGCAACTGCGTGGCTTTCCGGTGGTCGTCCGCGGTGACACCTGCGGCAGCCGGGTCGCGCCGGCCGTCCTGTGCGCCGTCGACCGCGACTACGCCCAGGCTCACGACGGCGGCCAGTGCCAGCGGGGCCGCGACGAGAACGAGGCGCCGCCCGGGGCGTCGGCGTGCGGGGGGCACAGGTGATGCGCTCGGTGATGGGTTGGTGGCACCCGACTGCTCGTGGGTGGTCTCGTGAGTGATCTGCTCCATCAGGTGTTCCCTCAGTACGCGGTGGCGGTCCTGCGCGAGCACCGGACGGCCAGGCGCGGGCAGCAACTCGGCCAGATCCTGGTAGTCGACCGGCTGATCGCGTCGTCGCGGGTTGGTGTTCATCGCTTCTTCTCCTGCGTGGACCGAGCCGCCTGATGGCGGCTGACCGGTAACTGTCCGACCGTGGCCGGGCGTTGCACTCGGCTCTCCCCGGTGGCGTCTTCCGCGCCGTTGTTGCCGCCTGTGCCGCCGTCGAGTTCGAGCTCAGTGAGCTTGCGCAGGCGTTTCCTCGCGCGCGAGAGCCGGGCCCGTACGGTGCCGACGGCCACGCCCAGGGCCTCGGCCGCCGTGGCGGCGTCCAGGCCCTCCCACACGCACAGCGTGAACACCTCACGCTCCCCGCGGCGCATCGTGCTCAACGCCTTCTGCGCGGCGGCCAGTTCCTCGGTGTCGGCCAGGCGCTGTGTCACCTCGTCGGCGAAGTCCGGCACGGGATCGGGGGGCGGGACTCTGACGAGCGCGGCCTGGTGTCTTCGCGCCGCCCGCGCGGTGTTGCGCGCGACGTTCGTCGCGATCCCCAGCAGCCACGGGCGCAGGCTGTCCTCACCCGGAAGCACCCGCTCACGCAGCCGCCATGCCTCCAGGAAGGTCAGCGACACGATGTCGTCGGCCATGACCCAGTTGCCGGTCATCCGGACGGCGTGCCGGTGGACCACCGAAGCGTGCTCGTCGAAGAGTTGCCTGAACGCATCCGGATCCCCGGCTCGCACGCGGGCCCGCAGTGAAATCTCCACACTCCTCCCTGTCCTCTGCGAGGACCGCGCTGCGGTGATCCGCGTCACACCATGGCCGGACCAACCCCGCAGTGCACATCACCGGACCGCTGCAACCATTCCGGCTTCTCGGACCATTCGCCAGTGACGAGCCTGGGGCCCTTGCCGGGCAGACTCCGCCACGTCACTGAGGGCACGGCCGCCCTCGCCCCGGGCTGTCGACGGATGGAGGCCACGCCTGGGGGCTTGCGGTCGGAGCATGGACATGCCCTGTGGGATGAGGCTGCGATGGCGCCACATCTTGGGGATCGGTCGCGGAAGGTCACTGAAGCAGGTGAAGCACATCCCGGCCGAGTGGCGCTGACCACCCTCTGAGGCCAGGGGCCCCGCCCGCTCACCCGTCGCATGGACGGACGATCGGGTGGGGCCCCTGCACATACTGCGTCCTCTCCCCTTGCCGACACTCGTCACCGTGGACAGCTGAACAGTGAGGTGTCGAAGCCGGCCCGGGCTCAGTCCTGCGGAAGGGAAAGCGGCGCCGCAGGACGCTCGTTCGCCCGCCAGAACGTTGGACGCCACCAGTACAGAAGCGTCATGTCCTCTGGCCATTCCCCACGGCTTTCCGGCCCTCCGAAGGAGTCTCGCGACGGATCGATCGGGCGCCATCCGGGATCCAGCGGCTCATCAGGCGCCGGAGGTCGCACGTTCTTGAGGAAGCGCTCTTCCATCGCCCCGAAACGCTGGTAGTTGCGTTGCGCGTCCACCAGGCACACCGCGTTGGCGCCGAAGTTCCACGGCCACCGCAGTTGGGCCAGATCGTCCTCCCAGCAGCAGACGTCGCAGATCTCGTAGGACCCCTGCTCGCCGAACGTCTGATGCCCGCAGCAGGGGCACGGGAGCCAACCCCCGGGAGGCGGCGCGACGGTACTCTCCGGGATCACCAGTGACTCCCCTCGCGCCTCGGCGGCCTCCAGCATCTTCAGTTCGGCCCACTCGGCCCGCAGATGCCGCTGTCGCCAAAAGGAGAGGAGGAGCCCGCCTAATCGCATGTACTCACGCCCAGCACGAACGCGACGAAGGCCTCCGGCGTGAGCGTGAGAGCGCCCCGGTCGGGGGCCTTCGAGTCGCGGACGGCGATGTGGGGGGTGAGGGCGGCAACTTCGACGCAGTCGCCGCCGGTGTCGGAGCTGTACGAAGACTTGCGCCACGATGCGGTGCCGAGGGGGGCGCACTCGACGCACTCGCCGCCGGTGTCACCGCTGTACGACGACTTACGCCACCGCGCTGCCGACAGGTCCTGGCTGGTGCCCATAACGCTCCTCCATCACACGAGCGATCAACTCGGCCGAGGCCTCCACGGAGAGGGCAGCGGCCTGCAAATGATCGTATCGGAGGAAGCCTTCCCTGAGTGCGTCCGGATTGGCGGTCATGTGCCCCTGGACGAAGTCCTCGGTGTAGACGATGTTCGGGTCGTCGTCGAAGCGCATGAGAGTGAACGAGCCCATCAACCCGGGGTGTTGACCGACCTCGAAAGGCAGCACCTGAACCTGGGTCCAGCCGTCCGGAGGCAGTTCCAACAGGCGAGAGAGTTGATTTCGCATGATCTCCCGGCTGCCGATCTGCCGGTGCAGCACCGCCTCGTCCAACACCACCCATGCCACCGGCGGTTGCTCCCCCTTCAGGATCCGCTGCCGCTCCATCCGAGCAGCCACCTGTGCGTCGAGGTCCGCATGGTTGCGTACGCCGAGCACCGCCCGCGCGTACTCCGGGGTCTGCAGGAGCCCGTACACCAACTGACACTGATACGTGGAGATGAATGTGGCCCTGGCCTCCATCTCCGCGTACGCCTGGAACCAGTGCGGGAGTTGGCTGCGCAGCACCAGCCCCACCAGCCGCGAGAACATCCCGTCCGTTCCCAGCGCCGCGTCCACCCGCTCGGCGAACTCCCTGGTCGGGACCTTCCTCGCGGTCTCGACCTGGCCGATCAGTGACGCCGTACAGAAGACGCAGCCGCCCAACTGCCCCTGGGTCAGGCCCGCTTCCTCTCTCCTGCGGCGCAGCTCGAAGCCGAAGTAGTCCAGCGGTGAAGCACTGGGGTCGAGTTCGCGGATGTTGGGCACGGCGGGCCACCTCCAAGCTGACGCTTCGCGTCGTTGGATTCACGAGGTAGCCCAGCGTAACCACGACACCTCACTCTGGTGACGTGAATCACGCAACTGACGCAACCGACCGGGACGAAAGCCCACTTGGGCCGAGGTACGGCATGAACTTCACCCTCGGTGACCACTCGGCCCGGCACCTCCGGTGCATCCTTCGGGCGTACCTCGACGCCTGGGGCATGCCCGGCCTCGCCGACTCCGCCACCCTCGCCCTGACCGAGCTGGTCTCCAATGTCGTACGGCATGTCCCCGACCGGCGCGCCACCGTACTGATGCTGCGGCGCCCCGCCGGGATTCTCGTCGAGGTCACCGACACGGAACCGCGCGGCCCGGAGTTTTCCACAGCTGTGGACGAAGAACGCGGGCGCGGACTCGTCATCGTCGAGGCCGTCACCGACCGGTGGGGCTGGTACAGCTTGCCCACGCATCCCACACGCACCGGGAAGACCGTCTGGTTCGAGTGCGAGAACAAGGAGCAGGTGTGATGGAAACCATGACATATACCTCTCCTGCCACCCCCTCCTCCCACATACCGTGGAGCAATGTCCCCCTTGGCCAAGATCAGCAGCGCGTTCGCGCCCCGTTTCGCGGAGTTCGCGTTCGAGCCTGCCTTCACGGCCGCCGTGGACCAGCACGTCGCGGAGATACGGGAGCGGCTGCAAGCCAACCACCCCGGGCTCGTCCCCCGGCAGCCGCACCGCGAAGACCTCGCCGACTACGCTCTCGGGTTCCTCGACGCCCTCGGCGAACTCGACTGGCGCGAACCCGTCGGGCACGACTACGCGGTGTGCCGCCTGACCGCCATCAGCTGGCTGGTGGAACGGCACAGCCTCCTCGCGGAGAACACGGAGAACGCCGACTAGAACTGGAACGCCGACCAGAAGGTGCTCACTCCTGGAGCCACCGTCTCAGCGCGTCGATGGTGTCCCCCGGCGTCGTGTTGAAGCCCAGCCGGATTCCGGGCACCGCCTCCGTGAGGACGTTGATCAGTCGTTCGAACAACAGGGTGTGCTCCGGGAGCATGCGTATGCCACCGCCGATCGTCGCGAGGCCGAACGTGTGCTCCCGGAGAAGCTCCCGGACGGCCGCCTCGGCATCGTCCGAAGACGTGCCGACCAGGCAGGGGACCACGTCGAACCCCGCTTCGTGGAGCGCCGCGGTGCCGGCCTCTATCCGGGCGCCGAGAGTCGCCTCGTCGAGACCGTCGGGCATCTGGCTGTAGTCGAGCGCACTCGGGTGGAGGCCGATGGACAGTACCTTCGTGTCCTTCGGCAGGGGAGTCGCAGTAGTCGGTCGGCTCATGGTCGATGCCTCTCTGCTCGCGTCGCGTCACTCTCTCGTGACGGAGACAGAACCTAGCTCGCGCTCAGAGAAGCAACCCAAGCAACCCAACCCATCTTGGTCTAGACCTTGACGTGTCCCGTTCACGAGAGCAATCTGAGAGCGCTCTCAAGCGCAGCACAAACACAGCTCAGCACAGCTCGCGACACGAGGAGGACGAACGTGTTTGCCACACGGAAGGTGCTGGTGCCCCTGGTCGCCGCGGCGGCCGTCGCCACGGGACTCACGGCCGCCGGGCCCGCGACCCGCGCCGAAGCCGCGGTGCCCACGACCATCCCGCTGGAGTTCAAGAACAACTCCGGGCGCGGCGACCAGATCTACGTCTACAACATCGGGACCCTGCTCACGACCGGGCAGCAGGGCTGGGCCGACGCCAACGGCACGTTCCACGCCTGGCCCGTCGGCGGCAACCCGCCGACCCCCGCGCCCGACGCGTCGATCGTCGGTCCGGCCAACGGGCAGACGATGACGCTCCGGATGCCGAAGTTCTCCGGCCGGGTCTACTTCTCCTACGGCCAGAAGCTGGTCTTCAAGGTGACCACCGGCGGTCTCGTGCAGCCCGCCGTGCAGAATCCCACCGACCCGAACGCGAACATCCTCTTCAACTGGACCGAGTACACGCTCAACGACGCCGGCCTGTGGCTCAACAGCACGCAGGTCGACATGTTCTCGGCCCCGTACGCGGTCGGCGTCAAGAACACCGCGGGTGCCGTCAAGAACACCGGTCATCTGAAGGCGGGCGGCTACGCCGGGTTCTTCAACTCCCTGAGGGCGCAGCCCGGCGGCTGGGCGGGCCTCATCCGCACCCGCTCCGACGGCACGATCCTGCGGGCCCTCGCCCCCGGGCACGGCATCGAGGCGGGCGCCCTCCCGAGCACCGTCATGGACGACTACATCAACCGGGTGTGGAGCAAGTACTCCACCTCCACGCTGACGGTGACACCCTTCGCGGACCAGCCGGCCACCAAGTACTACGGCCGGGTCTCCGGCAACGTCATGAACTTCACCAACGGCGCCGGCGCCGTCGTCACCAGCTTCCAGAAGCCCGACGCCGACAGCATCTTCGGCTGCTACAAGTTCCTGGACGCACCGAACGACCTGGTACGCGGCCCGATCTCCCGCACCCTGTGCGCCGGCTACAACCGCTCCACCCTCCTGACCAACTCCAGCCAGCCCGACACGAGTTCGGCGGGCTTCTACCAGGACACGGTGACCAACCACTACGCCCGGAAGATCCACGCCCAGATGGCCGACGGCAAGGCGTACGCCTTCGCCTTCGACGATGTCGGCGCCCACGAGTCGCTGGTCAACGACAGCAACCCGCAGACGGCGTACATCACGCTCGACCCGTTCAGCTGACGCACACCTTCCGGTACGCCACCTCCGGCACGTACGTCTCCCACTGCTCCCGCGAGAGATCCGCACCGGCGCCCGCCCGGGCACACACCCGGGTGGCCGCCCGGTCCGCGTCCACGGCGTACCGCTGGAGGGGACATGAGCGCTCCCCGCGTACAGCGTGCCGCTGTCGGCACTGAAGGCGAGGGAGTCGATCTCCTCGCCGGGGGTGGTCAGCGGGCCGCCCAGGGGCTGTACGTCTACGCGCTCTGCTTCGAGAAGGACCAGACGCTGAACGGCGCCGACGCCTTCGGCCACCGCCACGACTGGGAGTCCGTCGTGGTCTTCCAGAAGCAGGGCGAGGAGAGCCCCCGCTTCCTGTCCGCCTCCCGGCACGGCGGTTACAGCACCCACCCCATCAGCGAGGTGCCGATGGGCAAGGTGAACAACGAGCCCAACTACAACCGCGTCGAGATCGTCTACCACAAGGACGGCGCGAGCACGCACGCCTTCCGCTTCGCCAAGTGGGGTGAGAGCCCGGTGGTCTGGGGCAACGGCACCTGGGACCGCCCGGCCCTGGTCACCATGGAGAACATGGCCGACGCGCCGCGCAACGCCCTGTGGAACTCCAAGTGGGGCAAGGCCAACTTCCCGCTGACCGGCAACCTCCAGGCCGACATCAACAAGGCCCGCGAGGCCGACAGCCGGGCGAAGTCCGCCATCCCGGCGTTCTGATCCCCGGGCCCGTGAGTCCGTACTCCTGACACACGGCCCGGCATGAGCAGCCGCCGGTGGGACCAGAGCTCCCCCGCCCCGTCCCATCGGCGGCACCTTCTTTTCCGTACTCGCTACTCCCTACTCGCTACATGTCGGTCGTACGCGGCAGATCCGTCCGCTCCCGGACCGGCTGGTTGGCGAGGGCGTCCTCGCGGCCCGCCTGGTAGGCGCTGACGCTGCCCTTGGCGTTCACGGTCTCGCGCTCGGCCGTCGTCAGCATCCGCTCCCAGCGCTGGCGCATCGGCGTGATCATGCCGCCGCCGACCCCGACGACCAGGATGCCGACGACCGTGGCGAGTCCGGCGTACAGCACCGGCCGGGTGACATCGGTGGCGATGCCCGCCTGGCCGAGGGCGGCGATGACGCCCACCGCCACGATGCAGCCCCAGACGATGGTGGCGACCGTACGGCCGTACGACACGGACGAGAGCGCGCCCGCGACGATCCCGCGCACGGCGTTCGCGATGGCCATCGCCACGACGATGAGAACGACCGCGACGATGGCGCGCGGCAGCCAGGCGACGATGCCGTTGATCATCGTGCTGACCGGGTTGGCGCCGAAGACGCCGAGGGCGAGCTGAAGCGTGATCAGCATCAGCGCGTAGTAGACGATCCGGCAGACAATGCCGGTCATGTCGTACGCGGAGTCCTGCAACAGCCGTGCCGTACCGGCCCGTTCGGACAGCCGCTCGGAGCCGACCTTGCGCAGGACCCGGTCCAGGACACGGGCGATCAGCTTCGACACGAACCAGCCGATGACGAGGATGACGAGAAAACCGATGAGCTTCGGCACGAACTGGGCGATCTTCGACCAGGCGTCGTCGAGGCCTTGGGTGAAGTCGATGGCGAGCGGGGTGCTGGTGCTGCTGCTGGTGACCATGGGGTGGTCTTCCTTCGTTAGGTGATGTGCGCTCCGCGGGACGGGTGGTGATTTGGCTGCGGGCCGGTGGGGGCTGGTCGCGCAGTTCCCCGCGCCCCTGAGGGGCGGGGGCTCTCCTCGTGGATATCAGCGGGGCTGGGGGACGGCCGGGGGTGCGCGGCCGAACGGGTGACCTCTCTGGACAAGGGAGGAATACGCTGCCCCCGTGACGACCACTCCCTCGCCCGCAGCCCGTATCGCGCTCGACCTGACCGCCGACCTTCCTGTCCCGGCCCTGGAGGACCTCTACCGCGACCTGCACCGGCACCCCGAGCTGTCCCTGGCGGAACACCGCACGGCGGGGCTGCTGGCCGAGAGCCTGCGGAAGTCCGGGTACGAGACGACGGAGGGCGTGGGCGGCACGGGCGTCGTGGGCGTCCTGCGCAACGGCGACGGCCCGACGGTCCTGCTCCGCGCCGACATGGACGCGCTCCCGGTGACCGAGGAGACGTCCCTGCCGTACGCCTCCACGGTCCCCGGAGTGATGCACGCCTGCGGCCACGACCTGCACGTGACGTGGCTGGCGGGCGCCGGCCAAGCGCTTGCCTCCGGCCGGGACACCTGGAACGGCACGCTGATCCTGGTCGGCCAGCCGGCGGAGGAGACGGGCGAGGGCGCGCGGGCGATGCTGGCGGACGGCCTGTACGAGCGTTTCCCGCGCCCCAACGCCCTGCTGTCGCAGCACGCAGCACCGGGCCCGGCGGGCCTGTACCCGCACATCCCGGGCCTGATCATGTCGGCGTCGACGGACGTGGACATCGTGGTTCACGGCCGAGGCGGGCACGGCTCGCGCCCGGAGACGACGGTGGACCCGGTGGTGACGGCGGCGTACATCGTCACCCGGCTCCAGACGGTCGTCTCGCGCGAGGTCGCGGCCCGGGACTCCGCGGTCCTGACGGTCGGTGTGATCGAGGCGGGCACCCGGCACAACATCATCCCGGCGACGGCCCGTATAGCCCTGAACCTGCGCACGCAGTCGAACGACGTACGGGACCGCATGCTGGCCGCGATCAGGCGTATCGCGCAGGGCGAGTGCCTGGCGGCGGGCTGCCCGAGCGAGCCGGAGATCCGGGTCGGGGCGACGTTCCCGGTCACGGTGAACGACGCGACGCTCGACGAACAGGTCGCCCAGGTCCACCGCGAGGTCTTCGGCGCGGGCACGGTCTTCGACCCCGGCCCGGCGATGGGCAGCGAGGACTTCGCCCACCTGGCGGCGGACCAACTCCCGTACAGCTATTGGTTCGTGACGACGACGCCGGCGGGGGTGTGGGACGCGGCGGACGGGGGCGACGACCTGATGGCGAAGCTCGCGGCGGTGCCCAGCAACCACAGTCCGTTGTTCGCGCCGGATCTTTCGGTGGTGGCGCCGGGGGTACGGACGCTGGTGTCGGGGGCGTTGGGTGTGTTGTCGGCGGGGGCGGACGGGGTGCGGGGGCGGGTCGCCGGGGGCTGATGGCGTGCGGGTTGCCCCGGGCTGATTGCACGTTCGGCGCCGGACCAGCTGTTGACCACAACGATCACTGCACGGGCCAAACGTGCGGCCTAGTCAGCCGGGCACGTGCTGGGCGGTCCGCGGCGTCTCCAACTTCTCCAGCTGCCGCTCGGCGTGCCGTACGGCACCCTCACGCCGCCCCGGCACCCGGCGCCTCAACTCGACGACCACCGGCCCGAGTTCACGCGCGTCGGCGCTGTCCCCGAGGCTCGTCCACTGGTGGTGGGCCCGGTCGACGGCCGCTTCGACGGCGGGCGCGTCCGGGGCCTGCCCGGCACTGAGCCGCGTCCCGGCGACGGCCAGCCAGGCCCGGCAACTCCGGGCCGGATCCCCGGCGAACATCGCGAGATCGGCCCGGACCTCGGTCCAGTGCAGCGCCTCTTCGGAGGCGGCACCGTGAGCCAGGTAGGCGGCCTGCTCCCACTGAGCGGCAAGCGCGTCGGCGTCACCGTGCCGACCGGCCTGCACAGCGGAGGTGATGAAGGAATGGGGGTCACTGCCGAGCAGCTGGCGCGGCACCTCTTCGGCTCCGGCCGGCACATCTCCGGCCCGGCCGAGCACCGTTTCAACTCCGGCCGACACCTCGCCAGCTCTGCCGAGCACCTTTTCGGCTTCGGCCAGCACCTTGTCACCCCGGCCCGACACCTCGGCACCCCCGCCAGGTGCCTCTTCCCCTCGGCCCGGCGCCTTTCCGGCCCCAACCGGCGCCTCATCGGCCCCGCCGAGCGCCCTTTCGGCCCCGCCCGACGCCTTGCCGCCCTGACCCGGTGCCAACTGGGCCCCGCCGAGCACCTTTTCGGCCCCGGCCGACATCTCCAGCCCATACGGTGCCTCTTCAGCTACGGCCCGCGTCTCCAGCCCGTCCGGCGTTTGAGGACGAGCGCGTTCAGCGCGATGCGGGGGTCTGGGGGCGGAGCCCCCAGGTACGGATGGGACGGGTAGGGGCGGCGGGGGCGAGGAAACAGCCCCGACATTCACCCCGGTGTTCACCCCCGCGTCCCACGCCAGCACCACATCACCCAAAGCCACCCCCTCCGACGACAACCGCCCCAGCGCCTGCTGATGCAACTGCCCCGCATCCGGCCGATACCCGCTCCGCAGAATCGTCGCGACCGTCCGCATGTACGCCGGCACAGCCACCACCCGCCGCCCCGGCGGCGGAGCCACCCGCCCGTACACACTCACCCCCCGCCCCGCCTCGAACGGCCGCGCGGTGACGTACTGCCACGCGGCGGCATCGGCGTGCAGGTCGAGGAAGAGAGTCGTCGTGCCCGGCGCGCGCAGCCGCAGCTCCTCCGCGATCCAGCGCCAGGGAAACCCGGTGTAGCGAACCGTCGCGGGCGTCGTACGGGCCAGTGCGAGATGCGGAAGGTGCTGTTTGCGGTCGAGTTGGAGCTGGCCGGTGAGGTAGACGGTGAGCGGCCCGGGGGCCACCGCGGCAGCGCGCAGCCGGGTCAGGACGGCCTGCGGCTCCAGCGGGTCGGCGAGTTCGACGACGTTCGCGGTGTCGGTGCCGGACAGCACGGCGGGGGCGACGGCGGCGAGCACGGGCAGCACGGACGCCGCGTCCACAAGACAGCCCTTGCCCATGGGCGAGGCGGCAAGCAGCAGCGCGGTTCCGGTCGTTGGTCCCGTCGAACCCGATGTCCCAGCCATGGTCCCTCCCCTCACGTCCCCCACACCGGTCACATGCCTAGGCAGCACCGTAACCGGTGCGACTGCGAAGGGGGATTGTCGGGAGGACTATCACCCTCTTTGGTCGGCTTGTACGGCCCGCACCGCGAACACCGTGGTGTCGTCGGCGAGATGACCGCCGCAGTGCCGCAGCGTGCCGTCCCGTACAAACGCCACCAGGCGCAGCGGATCGGCGGTGCGCGGATCGGCGGCGACGGCCTCGGCGACGCGTTCGCGCAGCGGGAAGAAGACCCCGTCGGCGTCCCGGGCCTCGGTGACCCCGTCGGTGACGAGGAGCAGGGTCTCCCCGGCGGCGAGCGGCACCCGGGCCACGGACGGCAACACGTCGCCGCCCGACGTCAACTCGCTGAGCCCGAGCGGGAGCCCGTCCCCCGGCGGCAGGCTCCGTACCCCGTCGGGAGACACGATCAGGGAGGGCTCATGACCGAAGTTGACGACGTCGACGACGACGAGCCCGGCGGCAGCCGCTCCCTGTTCCTCTTCCTCCGGGAAGCCGATGAGGACGGCCGTGGCGAACCGGTCTCCCTCGTCACGGCCGACGGCCGCCCGGTAGCGGATGTGCCGCAGCATCCGTACCTCCAGGCGTTCCGCGACGGTCGCGAGCGCCGGTTCGTGGTACCCGGCCTCCCGGAACGTGCCGAGGAGAGCAGCCGCCGCCTCGACCGCGCCGAGCCCCTTGCCCTGGACGTCACCGATGAGGACCCGGGTGCCGTACGGGCCGGGCTGGATGTCGTAGAAGTCGCCGCCGACCCGGGCGACGGCGTCGGCGGCGAGATAGACCGCCGCGTGGTCGAGGCCGCCCCAGCCGGGCGGCAGCGGGCGCAGCACCGTACGGCGGGTGGTCTCGGCGACGTCCCGCATGTGCAGCATGCGCCGCTCACCGCGCAGCCGGACCACGCACGCGAGGACGGCCAGCAGCCCGCCGAGGGCGACGAGGATGAAGTCGGGCAGTCCGGTCTGGTACTGGTGCGGCCAGGCGCCGTCGACGAAGACGTACGTACCGAGGGACAGGACGGCGAAGACGGACGTGCCGACCACCCCGCAGAGCGCGGCGGCGATCCCGGGCACCAGCACGATCCAGGAGATGATCCGGAACTCGCCGGTGGTGTTCCAGTCGAGGACCGCGATGCCGATGAGCAGCACCAGCGGCGGCAGCCAGCCGACACCGCGTCCGGCGGAGGCGGCCGAGAAGGCGGGCCCCTCGGCAGCGCCCACTGGGCCCGTGCCCGCTGGGCCCACTGGGTCCACCGGCTTCATGGAACCCAGCGAAACACGGCCGCCCCCCGCTGTCGACTCATCCGTCTCATCCGTCGACTTGCCAGCGGCCCTCTCCAGGTGTGCTCTGGAGGGCGGGGGCGAGGCGAGAGGAGCACTCTCATGGCTCAGACGACGTCCGGCATCCCCGGCAGGTCAGGGATGCCGGGTAAGCCGGGTATCCCCGACATCTTCAGCGCCCGGACCCACCTGGCCACGAAGTGGGCCCTGCCCGTCGTACTCGGGCTGGTCTACGGCTTCTGGGCCGCGGCCAACCGGCGCGACGGCGGTCCCATCACCGGCTGGAACGTCCTGTTCGGCTTCGTCAGCGCGCTGGCGTTCATGGCGGTGCTCATCGGCGTACGGGCCGTTGCACCGCGGCTCAAGCGCGAGCTGCACGCGGTGGCGTGGGGCACGTTCGCCGGGATCGCGTTCGGGTTCCTGTACAGCCAGACCGGGGCGAGTGTGCTGCGGTCGTGCGGGAACTCGCTGGTGGTCGCGGGATTCGTCACGGCGGCGCTGTTCTACCGCTACTACACGCACGAGGACGCGGCCGGTCACCAGGTGGAATGAGCAGTCAGTCGAATGAGCACCCGTCTCAGCCGAAGGCGATCTCGACCGAAGGTGATCTCAGCCGAAGGTGACGTTCCAGCTGAAGCTCCACGTCCCGGAGACGCTCCAGTCACCGTCGTCGTCCTTCCACTCGGGGCACGGGTCGGTGCAGCTGGGCACCGACCTGCCCCCGGTGTCGATGAAGGCCGCGCTGGCCCAGGCGTTGACGCCGGCCAGCCAGTACCAGTGCGGGTTGCCGCGCACGGTCTGTCCGACGACCGCGCACTCGACGCGGCCGTGGCTGCCAGGTGAGAGCTGCCCGACGACGGCCGAGTCGGTGGTCGGCTGCTTCCGCAGGTTCAGGTCACCGGCGGAGACGACGGTGCCCCGGACCCCGGAGCCGTCCGCTCCCGCAGGTGTGGCCGCCGTCGCCGTACCGACCGGTAGGAGCGATATCGACGCCGCCAGAATTCCGCCCGTGAACAGGGCCGGGGTGATGCGCATGTCCCGCCTCCGAACTCCTCGAAGCTCCCCGAACCGCCTGATGCACCCCCAAAACCAGGAAACACCCGTTCGGGTGAACGCTCCACCGGAGGCTCCACCGCAGAGGCTTGTCCCGCACGCCCATATGCAGTCAACCGGCTCGCGTTTCCCGCCCCCGGGCCCTTGCCTGGGGGAGTGCCCCATCGCCTCCGGAGCGCCGTCTCGGCCGCGCTCACCGCCCTCGCGTGCCTGCTGCTGCCCTTCGGCGCGCTCTCGGCCTGGGCGGCGTACGGGCTCGCCGACACCGGCCGGTACGTCACCACGATGGCGCCGCTCGCCGAGAACCCGTACGTCCAGGACGCCATCGCCGACAACCTCGGCGCCGGGATCACGCACGCGATCGACGTCGGCCCCTTCGATGCCGGCGCCAACCACTTCGTGCAGGACGCGGTGCACTCGTTCACCCGCACCGAGGCCTTCCGCTCGGCCTGGGACACGGCGAACCGCGCCACCCACGAGGCCGTCCTGGACGCCCTGCGCAGCGACGACCCCAACAGGCGTCGCCCCTACGGCAGTTACGGCGGCGAGGGCGCCGTCACCATCGACCTCGCCCCGGTGACCGCCCAGGTCAAGCGCCAACTCACCGACGACCACGTGCCGTTGGCGAGCCACATCCCCGTCGCGCACACCGAGGTCGCGGTGCTGCCCGCCCAGGATCTCGTACCGCTCCGGAAGGGTTTTCTCGTGCTCGAAGTCGCCGGTTTCTGGCTTCCGGTGACGGCCGGGGTCCTCGCCGTCACCGGGATCGCGCTCGCCGTCCGGCGCCGCCGGGCGATCACGGCGACCGCGCTCGGTACGGCCCTCGGCGGGGCGCTGCTCGGCGTCGCGCTCGCGATCGTCCGCCGCCTCACCCTCGCCGATCTGCCACCGGGCGTCTCCGCACCGGCCGCCGGCGCCGTCTACGACGCCCTGACCGCCACCCTCCGCACGGTCTCCTGGCTGCTCCTCGCCCTCGGTCTCGCCGTCGCCCTCGGCATGTGGGTCACCGACCGGTACGGCCGCGCCGGGCGACTGCGGCGAGCGTCCGCAACGCCCGCGCCAGTTCAGGTTCCGGAGCCGACGCGAGTCCGAGCCTGACGGCGTCCGGCGCCCGCTGCGGGCCCACGGCGAAGGCGTCCCCCGGCGTGACGGCGATCCCGTGCGCCGCGACGGCGGCCGTGAAGGTCTCCGCCCGCCAGGACGCGGGCAACTCCCACCAGGCGTAGTAGGCGTACGGATCGGACCGCACGGCGCCCCCGAACTCCGCCAACTCCCGTGCCAGCAACCGCTGTCGACGCGCCGCGTCCACCCGCTTGGCGGCCACGAGCCGGGCCACGGTCCCGTCCTCGACCCACCGCACACCGGCCTCCAGCGCGAACCGCCCCGCACTCCACCCACCCGACCGCACAGCCGCCGCGACGGCTTCCGCCCGGTCCGGCGGTACGACGAGGAAACCCACGGTGAGCCCGGGCGCGACCCGCTTGGACAACCCGTCGACTACATGGGCCAGTTCGGGGACGTGAGCGGCGAGGGGCTCGCCCACCTCTACCAGGAACGACCAGATCCGGTCCTCCACCACCGGCACGCCCAACTCCCGTACCACGCGCGCGAGTTCACGCTTCCTCCCCTCGCCCATGGTCACCGACGTCGGATTGTGGAGCGTCGGCTGGACGTACAGCGCGGACAGGGGAGCGCTGCGGTGGGCGGCGGCGAGGGCATCGGGGCGCAGGCCTTCCTGGTCCATGGCCAGCGGGACGAGAACGATGCCCAGTCTGGCGGCGATCTCCTTGACCAGCGGGTACGTCAGCGCCTCGACGCCGACCCGGCCGCCCGGCCGGACCAGGGAGGCGAGGGTGGCGGCGATCGCCTGCCGGGCGTTGCCCGCGAAGAGAACGCCGTCGGGGTCGGGCCGCCAGCCCGGGGTGGCGAGCAGCCCGGCGACCGCCGCACGGGCCTCGGGGGTGCCGTTGGCGGGCGCCGGGCGCAGCGCCTCCGTCAGCACATCCGGCCGCAGCAGGGGCGCGAGTGCCGGGGCGAGCAGCTCCGACTGGCCCGGTGCGGAAGGGTAGTTCAGCTCCATGTTGACGGTCGTGGCCCTGCCGGTGGCCGCCGGTTCGGCGAGCGCGCGCCCGTTCGGCGCCGGTGGCGCGGCCCGGACGAACGTGCCGCGTCCGACCTCGCCGACGACCAGTCCACGCCGTACGAGTTCGCCGTACACCCGCCCGGCCGTCGACCCGGCGATCCCGCGCTGCCGCGCGAACGCCCGTTGCGGAGGCAGCCGTTCGCCGGGGCGGAGCCGTCCGGCGGCGATGTCGTCGGCTATGCGGTCGGCGAGACGCCGGTAGTCGTCGTCCATCAAGTACCCCCGTACAGAAGCGAATTGCCGTCCCGGCGGGATTGCACCGAGAGCAAAGATCTTATTGCACCGAGGAGCCGAGTCGATCTAGGGTCGTCCACATGACCCCCCTTACCCCACTTGTGCCTCTTACTCCTCTTACCCCTCTTGTCCTGATCCACGGTCACCCCTTCGACCGCACGATGTGGAACCCGCAGATCGAGGAGTTCTCGGCCACCCGCCAGGTCATCGCCCCCGACCTGCGCGGCTACGGCACCTCCCCGCTCACCCCCGACACCGTCACCCCGCTCGCACGGTTCGCCCAGGACATCGAGGCGCTGCTCGACGAGTCGAAGGTCGAGTCGTGCGTGCTCGGCGGGCTGTCGATGGGCGGGCAGATCGTCATGGAGTGCTGCGACCGCTTCCCGGAACGCGTCCGGGGCGTCGTCCTCGCCGACACCTTCCCCGCCCCCGAGACCGCGGAGGGACGCCTCGCCCGCAATGCGATGGCGGACCGGCTGCTCGACGAGGGCATGGGCGGGTACGCCGACGAGGTCCTGGGCAAGATGGTGGCGCCGTACGCCGACGCGCAGGTCAAGGCCCACGTCCACCGCATGATGACGGCGACGGACCCCCGGGGCGCGGCGGCGGCACTCAGGGGCCGCGCCCTGCGCCCCGACTACCGCCCCGTGCTGACCCGGCTCACCGTCCCCGCCCTGGTGATCGTGGGCGCCGACGACACCTACACCCCGGTCTCCGACGCCGAGGCCATGCACGCGGCCCTCCCCGACTCCACCCTCCACGTGATCGAGAACTCGGCCCACATGCCCAACCTGGAACGCCCGACGGAGTTCAACAGGGCCCTCGCCGACTTCTTGACGGCGCGAATCGACACGGTGGCCTGAACGCGCCCCAAAGGGGCGCGGGGCTGTGTCGACATGCGGCTCCGCCGCGGGGCGCGACCAGCCACAGACGGCCCGCAGCCTCAAATGGGAGTTCGCCGCCCACGACGATAATGGGGGCCATGCCCCACGAGTTCCCCATCGGCCTCACACCTCCCGACTGGCTGGTGCGGAACCTCCGGCCCCAGCCGGCCCCGCCCGTCAACCGTCCCGCCGTGGCCCGCGCCGCCATCGCCATGGCGCTGCCCCTCGCCGTCGGCCTCGCCACCGACCACGCCGCCTACGGCGCCCTCGCCGCCATGGGCGCCCTCTCGGGCGTCATCGGGGACACCGCCGACGCGTACCGGATGCGCATCCTCAACATCGCGATCCCCCAGCTCTTCGGCGCCCTCGGCGTCACCCTGGGATCGCTGGTCTACGGCCAGGGCTGGACCGCCGTCGCCACCGTCACCTGCGTTGCCCTCGTCTCCGGGATGATCTCGACGATCGGCGCGGTCGCCTCCGTCTCCGGACTGCTGCTGCTCCTCAACTCCGTGATCGGGGCGGGCCTGCCGCTGCCGGGGTCGTGGTGGCTCGCGCCGGTGCTGATGTCCGGCGGCGGCCTGCTGGTCCTGGCCCTCGCCCTGCTCGCCTGGCCGCTGCGGTCGGGGGTGCCGGAGCGGGCGTCGGTCGCGCAGACCTACCGTACGGTCGCCGAACTGCTCGCCGCCTGCGCCACCGACGGCTACGAGGACGCCCGGTACGCCGTCACCCAGTCCCTGAACCAGTCGTACGACCTCGTCCTCGCCAAGCGCACCCGCCACCACGGCCGCAGCCCCGAACTCGTGCGGCTGCTCGCCCAGTTGAACGCCATCACCCCGGTCGTCGAGGCCGCCCCCGCCGCCCACCAGGCGGGCCGCCCGCTGCCGCCCGAGGTCCCGGAGGCGGTCCGCCACCTCGCCGACGCCGTCGAGACCGGCTACGGCGGCCCGATAGGGCAGCACCTCCCCGCGCCCGGCGACCAGACCGCCCGCGCCGTCGAACAGGCGCTGCGGCACGCCGCCGAGGTGGTCGGCAGCCGCTCCCCCGACCTGCGCACCACCGGGGTCACCACTCCGGACGACCGCCTCGGCCGACCCGCCGGCCTGCGCGTACGGGCCGTCCGCGGCGCCCGGGACGTCGTCCTGTCCGCCGACTCCTGGCGCTACGGCGTACGTCTCGCCCTGTGCATCGGCCTCGCACAAGTACTGGTGTCGATCGTGCCGGTGCCGCGTTCGTACTGGGTCGCGCTGACCGTCACCTTCGTCATGAAGCCCGACTTCGGCTCCGTCTTCTCCCGGGCGCTGCTGCGCGCCCTGGGCACGGTCGCGGGGCTGGTGGTAGCGGCGGCGGTACTGGTCCAGGTGCCGCGAGGCTGGTGGGACGTACCGGTGATCCTGCTCCTCGCCTCGCTGATCCCGGCGTTCACCCCGCGTGGATACGGCTACCAGACGGCCGCCATCACCCCGGTGATCCTCCTTCTCTCCGACGTCCTCAACCACCAGGGCGCCGGCCTGCTGCTGCCCCGACTCCTCGACTCCCTCATGGGCTGCGGAATCGCCCTGGTCGCGGGCTACCTCCTCTGGCCGGAGAGCTGGCACACCCGCGTCGGCGACCGCCTCGCCGACGCGGTCGCGGACACGGGCCGCTATGTGGAATCGGCGTTCCGCCAGGACACCGAGGGCGCGGCCCGCGCCCGTATGCGGCGCCGCCTCTACCGCGATCTCTCCGTCGTCCGTACGGAGTTCCAGCGCGCCCTGACCGAACCGCCGCCCACCGGACGGCGGGCGGCGGCCTGGTGGCCCCTGGTCGTCGCGGTGGAACGCATCGTCGACGCGACGACCGCCGCCCGCGTCCACGTCAAGCAGGGCGCCGAGCCGCCGTCCGACGCCGAGATCGCGCAAGTAGTCGTACAGCTGCGGGAGTTGGCGGACGGACTGCGCCGGGTGGAGACGCTGTACGCGGTGCGTACGGACCTCAGCGGACCGGCGGACAGTGTGCTGGAGCCGCTGCGCCAGGAGGTGGCGGCGGCGCGGGCGATCACGTCACCGCACGACTAGCGGGCAAAGGGGGGCGCGGACCGTCCCTGTGCAGAGGGACGGCCCGCGCCTGTGGGGGGTGGGGGCTACTGGGGTGTTGTAGTACCGGGGTGCTACTCGGGGCGTGCTACTGGGGTGCTAGCGCAGGGCTGCCGCGAGCCCGTTGACCCACAGCTGGTTCACGCGGGAGCGTTCGGCCGCGTTCGGGGTGGCATTGGTGCAGGACGTACCGGGACCGCCGCCCGACATCAACTCGCTGCACGGGCCCGAGTAGTGGTCGGGCAGACCGAGGACATGACCCGTCTCGTGGGCGGTGATACGGGTCGGGTCGTACTGCTCGCTCTGCGCGTAGTCGATGAAGATGTACCCGCTGCCGTGACCGTCCGTGGAGGCGTACGAGCCGTTGGAGCTGTTGCCCTCGCGGTAGGTGAAGTCGGCGGCGGACGCGGTGCCCGACTGCAGCTTCACGTTCGTCACCGAGCTGTTCCAGATCGAGGTGGAGCGGGCTATCTCGGCGCTGAAGGAGGGCGCGCGGGACGCGTTGTAGATGACGGTGACGGCAGCCGCCGAGCGCGGGTTGGCGGCGCGCTTCTCGGCGACGGACTTCAACACGGCCTCGAAGAACGCCTTGTTGGCGGCGGCCTCCTCGGCCGACCCCGCGTACGAGGCCCGTACGGTGGGACTGGCCGTCGCGGGAACTGCCGTACCCAGCGCGAGAGTTGCCAGGCTGAGGCCTAACGCCGCCGCCACGACACCAGAGGTGGACTTGCGCATCGATGACTCCTTGAGTGGGGGGTGAGTCGATCGGTCGTATCGTGAGTGTCGGTGCCTGTACGGCGGCTGTGATGATGGCAAGTGGCGATAGCCCCGCCCTATCGCCAACCCCGCGCCCCTGTCACCGGCCGCGGTGGCGCGCCCCTTCAGGGGCGCGGGGCTGTATCGATTTGCGGCTCCGCCGCGGGGCGCGACCAACCACAACGGACCCGCACCCTGTGTACCGTCGGATGGCATGGACATGTGCATGCGCGCGACCCACACGGAGCCGACCACATGGAACTAGAGGTGAGACACCTGCGGGCGCTGTGCGCCATCGCCGACACCGGCAGCCTGCACCGCGCCGCCCGCCAACTAGGCGTGGCCCAGCCCTCGTTGAGCACCCAGCTGCGCCGGATCGAACACGAGCTGGGCGGCGAGCTGTTCACCCGCACCCGGGCCGGCTGCCGTCCGACACCGCTCGGCCGGGTGGTCCTGAGCCGGGCCCGCCCCTTGGTGGCGGAGATGCGCTCACTGGTCACAGAGGCGAGGGCGGCAGCAGCAGGCGGACCCCAACTACGCATAGGTTCGACGGCCAGTCGCGCCCTCTCCGGCTGGCTCCGCCGACTGCGCCAACGCCACCAGGAACCCACCCTCCGTATGGACGTCTCCGCGAACGCGCTGCTGCGCATGGTGGCCGAGGGCCAGCTGGACGTCGCGTTCGTGCACGAGGTGGAGGGCTGTCCGCTCCGGGTCCCGGACGGCGTGTGCCTGCGCGTACTCGTCGACAGGGAACCCCAGTTCGTGTCCCTGGCCGCCGACCATCCGGCCGCCGAGAGACCCGTGGTCCACCTCTCCGAGCTGGCCGGCGACCGCTGGATGGTGGACGAGACGGTCGACGGCGAGTTCGACGCCGTACTGCGCATGCTGCGCACCGCGGGCCTCAACCCCCGTGTCCTGCACGGTGATTACCACACCACGGCCTCGCTGGTGGCGACCGGCGAGGTCGTCACCGTGTGCCAGGCGACCTGCCTGCCCCGCCCCGAGATGGCGGTACGCCGACTGCACGGCGACCCGCTGGGCGTACGGCTGCTGCTGGCAGCCCGTACGGAGACGGACCTCGACGGGGTGCATACGGCACTGGCGGAGGCGTACGGGGAGGTGGCGCGGCAGGCACCGGCGTACCGGGAGTGGCTGGAACAGAGCGGTGCGAAAACTCCCCCGGTCCCAGCCCTCCCGTAGATACCGCTGGACGCTGCTCGCCGGTGTCAGCTGCCGATGTCGCAGCCGTCCTTGCGCCACACCGCGACGACCGCCGGGCGGACGTAGGTGCCCGGGCCGTCGGGCCAGGTGCTGGCCGGTGCCTCGACGGTCGCGCCGGTGATCTCGCCCGGGTGCTGCACGGCGACGAGCACCTGGCGCTCGCCGATGACCGGACCGCAGGTCTCGGCGCCGGTCGGCACGGTCAGGAACTGCTTCAGCTCACCGCGCCGGGCACCCTGGGTCGCCACACCGAACAGGCCGTCGTGGGAGCCGAGTTGGGCGCCGTCGGTGGAGATCCACAGGTTGCCGTGCGGGTCGAAGGCCACGTTGTCCGGGCAGGAGATCGGGCTGACGTCGTCCTTCGGGAAGCCCGCGAAGTAGGTCGCCGGGTCGTCGGGGTCGCCCGCGACGAGGAAGAGCAGCCAGGCGAACGAGGTGCTCTCCGGCCGATTCCAGCGCTCGGTCAGCTCCAGGATGTGGCCGTGCTTGTTGGCGTTGCGCGGGTTGGCCTCGTCGGACTTGGGGTTCGAACCGACACCGCGGTTGGTGTTGTTGGTGAGCGCGACGTAGACCTTGCCGGACTTCGGGTTGGGCTCGATGTCCTCGGGCCGGTCCATCTTGGTGGCGCCGACCTTGTCCCCGGCGAGCCGAGTGAAGACGAAAACCTCTTCAGCGGTCATGCCGTCGACGTGCGAGACGGCGCCCTTGGCGGTGGCGGTCGCCAGCGGGATCCACGTACCGCTGCCGTCGAACTCACCGTCGGCGGGCAGCTTGCCGGTGCCGTCGATCTCGATGGCGGGGGAGTCGCCGGTGAGCTTGGCGACGTAGAGCGTGCCCTCGTCGAGCAGTGAGAGATTGTGCTCGCGGACGGAACGGGAATCCCCGTGCCGCATCCGCTTGCTGCTGACGAACTTGTAGAAGTAGTCGAAGCGCTCGTCGTCGCCGGTGTAGACGACGGGGCGCCCGTCGGAGGTCAGCCGGATGGTGGCGGCCTCGTGCTTGAAGCGTCCGAGGGCGGTGTGCTTGCGGGGCGTGGAGGAGGGATCGTACGGGTCGAACTCCACGACATACCCGAAGCGGTGGACCTCGTTGGGCTCCTGGGCGACGTCGAACCGCTTGTCGAACCGCTCCCACTTGCGCTCACTGGCGGTGGTGCCGATGCCGTACCGCTTGTCGGTGTCGCGGGAGGCGTTGGCGAAGTACTGGTTGAAGTTCTCCTCGCCGTGGAGGGTGGTCCCCCAGGGCGTCGTACCGCCGGAGCAGTTGTTGAGCGTGCCGAGGGCCTTGCGGCCGGTCGGGTCGGTGGAGGTCTTGAGGAGATCCGAGCCGGCGGCCGGTCCGGTGATCCGGAACTCGGTGGTGGCGGTGACGCGCCGGTTCAGCGGGTGACGGAGTACGGGCGTGAGCTTCCCGGTCCTCCGGTCCCCCTCCACCACCACAGCGGAGAGCCCGTGCGCGGCCCAGGCGATCTCGACCTGCTCGCGGGTGGGGTTGGCGGCGTCGTAGCCGCGGAACATCAGGATCTCGTCGGTGTACTCGTGGTTGGCGACCAGGAGCTTCTGGTTGCCGTGCAGGGGGAGCAGGGCGAGGAAGTCGTTGTTGTACCCGAACTGACCGGCCTGCGCGGCGGCGGTCTGCTTCTCCGGGTCGAAGGCGGGGGCGCCGCGGAGGATGGGCTCGCCCCAGCGGATGACGACGTTCTGGCCGTATCCGCCGGGGATGGTGACGGCGTCGGCGGTGTTGGGCTCGACGGCGGTGAAGCGGAGGCCGCGCGGCACGGAGGAGTGGGAGGGATGCGGGTGACGGGAGGCCAAGGTGGCCGAGGTGGCCGCTTCCGCACCCTGGGCACCGGCGACGTTCACGGCGGTACCGGCCGCCGTGGCGACGGTGACGACGGCTGCGGCGCGCATCACGGAACGGCGGCTGAGGGCGCCGGCGATCACGTCGCCGACGTATTCGTTGGTGCTGGTGTTGGGAACCTCGTGGAAGCAGGCGTCACCACACCGGAAACGGCAGGTCATCGCGGACCGGCCGCCAGGATGCGATTCGGACGACGATCCGATCAACGGCAGCAGCTTGCGCACTTTACTCTCCCCTTGGTTTCCCCATACGTGCCCTTGGTGTCAGCGCGACGCTAGGGGGACGGGGGTGCAGGGGCGGGGCCGCTGGGTGAACGAAGGGTGAACCTGTGGGAGCGGTAAGGGTGTTGAGGGCGCCCGAGCCCTGATGAGGGGCGGCTTGGGAGGTTGGCGGAGTGGCACTCTTGACGTCCGTCGGGTTCCGTGAAAGACCCTGCCCAAGATCGCCAGCTCGGCCCGCTAACCTTACGTGTCCGTCCTGGCCAGGGATTGACGGGCTACAACTCACGTGAAGGGTTGCGCACATGGGCATTCTCACTCTCCTGCGGAACGCGTTCGGCAAGTCACGCAAGGGGCGGGACGCCGAGGCGGCGCCCGCGCGGGAGGCGGAGTCGGCTCCTCAGCAGGAGGCCACCGAGCCGAAGATTCCGGCACCGTCCCCGGAACCGACCCTGACGGAACCCCCGAAGACCCCGGCAACTCCGGAAACCCCGGAAGCCACCATCCCGGCACCTGCTCCGGAGCCCACCCCGGCCCCCGCCCCGTCCTCGGTGGTGGACGACCTGGTGTCGGCAGCCTTCGACAACGTGACGGTGCCGAAGCCGGCAAAGCCGGTGGACGAGGCCGAGGCGACGCCGGTTGCGGAGGCGGAGCCTGCGGTGGCTGAGGTTGAGCCGACGGCCGAGGTTGCGGCTGAGGTTGAGTCGGCGGCTGAGGTTGAGTCGGCGGCTGAGGTTGCGGCTGAGGCCGAGGTGAAGGCGGAGGCCGAGCCGGTTGTCGAGGCTGAGGTGACGCCGGAGCCGGAGCTGGAAACTGAGCCGGAGCTGGCGGCCGAGCCTGAGGCTGAGGCTGTTGTCGAGGCGACCCCGGAGCCGGTGGCTGAGGTGACCCCCGAGCCCGTGGTCGAGCCCGAGGTCGAAGCCGAGGCCGAGCCTGTCGCCGAGGAGCCGACCCCGGAGGCCGAACCCGAACCCGAGGTCGAGCCGGTCGCCGAGGTGACCGAGGTCGCCCCGGAGCCCGAGGTCGAGGCCGAAGCGGTCGTCGAGGAGTCCGCTCCCGAAGTACCCGAAGTACCCGAAGTGACGGCGGAGCCGGAAACGGAACCGGAGTCCGTGCCCGAGCCTGCTGACGACCTGGAACCGGCAGCCGCCGACGCGGGGGAAGCCCCACAGGGGACACCCGCACCCGAGAACGAAAGCGCCACGGGTGGTGCGGGTGGGAAAACTGAAACGGCCGATGGCGAAGCCGAGGCCGTGCCCGCAACCCTCCTCACCGCGTACAACTCCGCCGCCGAAACCCTCACCACCCTCAACCTCACCAACACCCCCGCCAAGATCTACCTCGTCCTGGACCGCAGCGCGTCAATGCGCCCGTACTACAAGGACGGCTCCGCCCAGGCCCTCGGCGAGCAGACCCTCGCCCTCGCCGCCCACCTCGACCCCGACGCCACGGTCCACGTCGTCTTCTTCTCCACGGAACTGGACGGCACCGGCGAGCTGACTCTCCCCGACCACGACAACAAGATCGACGAACTCCACGCCGGCCTCGGCCGCATGGGACGTACGAGCTACCACGTGGCCGTCGAGGAGGTCCTCACGCACTACCAGAAGTCCGGCACCACCGACCCCGCCCTGGTCGTCTTCCAGACGGACGGCGCCCCGGACGCCAAGACCCCCGCGACCCAGTCCCTCACGGACGCGGCGAAGAGCCACCCGGACGTCTTCTTCTCCTTCGTCGCCTTCGGTGAGCAGGACAACAAGGCCTTCGACTACCTCCGCAAGCTGAAGACCGACAACACGTCCTTCTTCCACGCGGGCCCGACCCCGCGCGAACTGACGGACACGGAGCTGTACGAGGGCGTACTGGCGAACTGGCGCCCGTAGCGCCAGGACACCGCACACACACCGCACGCACCGCACCACCCCGCCCGCCTCCCACCGAGCAAAAACGGGAGGCGGGCGCCCCATACCAGTCGGCTACGATTTCAAGGTTCGTAGACGGTCCAAACACACCAAGACCGTCACTCCATGTAGCGACTTGGGAGCAGCCCGCAATGGCTCGACACCTCATCACCAGCGCCCTTCCGTACATCAACGGGATCAAGCACCTGGGCAACATGGTGGGGTCCATGCTCCCGGCGGACGTCTACTCCCGTTACCTGCGTCAGCGTGGCCACGACGTCCTCTACATCTGCGCGACCGACGAACACGGCACCCCGGCCGAGCTGGCGGCGAAGGAGCAGGGGATCCCCGTAGCGGACTTCTGTGCGCAGGCGCACGACGCGCAGAAGGCGGTGTACGACGGGTTCGCGCTGGCCTTCGACTACTTCGGGCGGAGTTCCTCCCCGCAGAACGTCGAGATCACGCAGCACTTCGCCCGCCGGCTCAACGAGAACGGGTTCATCGAAGAGCGCGCGATCCGCCAGGTGTACAGCCCCGCCGACGGACGTTTCCTCCCGGACCGTTACGTCGAGGGCACCTGCCCCCACTGCGGCTACGACAAGGCGCGCGGCGACCAGTGCGAGAACTGCACACGCGTCCTCGACCCCACCGACCTGATCAACCCCAGGTCCGCCATCTCCGGCTCCACCGACCTGGAGGTCCGCGAGACCAAGCACCTCTTCCTCCTCCAGTCGAAGCTCCAGCACGAGGTCGAGGAGTGGGTGGCCGCCCATGAGGGCCAGTGGCCCCACCTCGCCTCCTCCATCGCCCGCAAGTGGCTGACCGAGGGCCTGCACGACCGCGCGATCACCCGCGACCTCGACTGGGGCGTCCCGGTCCCGGCGGACACCTGGCCGGAGCTGGCGGCGGAGGGCAAGGTCTTCTACGTCTGGTTCGACGCCCCGATCGAGTACATCGGCGCGACGAAGGAGTGGTCGGACCTCGACCCGGAGAACCGGGACTGGAAGTCGTGGTGGTACGAGGCGGACGGCGGCGACAACCCCGTCCGCTACACCGAGTTCATGGCCAAGGACAACGTCCCCTTCCACACCGTCATGTTCCCGGCCACGGAACTCGGCGTCCGCGAACCGTGGAAGAAGGTCGACGTCGTCAAGGCCTTCAACTGGCTGACGTACTACGGCGGAAAGTTCTCCACGTCCCAGAAGCGGGGCGTCTTCACCGACCAGGCCCTGAGCATCCTCCCGGCGGACTACTGGCGCTACTTCCTGATCGCCAACGCCCCCGAGTCCGACGACTCCTCCTTCACCTGGGAGCACTTCACCGCCACGGTGAACAAGGACCTGGCGGACACCCTCGGCAACTTCGTCAACCGTGTCCTCTCCTTCTCGAAGAAGCGCTTCGGCGACGAGGTCCCGGCGGGCGCGGCGGCCGGTGAGGCGGAGGTGCGGCTGGGCGAGCAGATCGCCGAGCTGCTCGCGGAGTACGAGAGCCAGCTGGAGGCGCTCCAGTTCCGCAAGGCGGCGGCAGCCCTGCGCGCCCTCTGGTCGGCGGGCAACTCCTACCTGGAGGAGAAGGCCCCCTGGCTGGAGATCAAGACCGACCAGGACGGCGCGGCCCTGACCCTCCGTACGGCGATGAACCTCATCCACCTCTACTCGGTGGTCTCGGAACCCTTCATCCCGGCGACGGCGGCGACGATGCGCGCGGCCTTCGCGCTGGACGGCGACACAAGGACGTGGATCACGGCCGAGGAGGCCAAGTCCCTGTCCGCCGTCCCCGCCGGCACCGCCTTCACGGTCCCGCCGGTCCTGTTCGCGAAGCTGACGGACGAGGACCTGGAGACGTACAAGGAGCGCTTCGGCGGCGCACCCGAGCAGTCGTAACCGCTCAGGCAGTCACCCCGAACCGCCCGTCGACTCCCCGGAGTTGACGGGCGGTTCTGCCGCTCCCGTCACTTTCCCCGGTGCCGGGGCCCGGCGGACCGGACTCCAGCCCGAGCGCGGTACGGGCGGCGCTGACGTACTGAAGCCCCTCCACCGCGGTCTCCCTCGCGAGCGCGTACTCGGCGGGAGTACGGGCGGCGGCCAGCTGTCCCCGGGCGGCGTGATGCCGGCCGGCGGCCTCCGCCAACGCCTGTGCGGCGGCTTCGTCGGCCCCCGGCCGAAGCCCGGCCAGACTCCCCCCGAGCCGCACGACCCACCGGTTCGCCTCGACCTCGGCGTCCAGCCCGGACATCCCGGCCTGCTGCCTGCGCAGCAGCACGACGGAGGCCACCGCTCCCACGATCAGCAGCAGCGTGAACGGAACGACGATTCCCATGGCTTCCTCCAGCGGGAGCGAGTACGACAGTTCCCATGTAAGGCCCCGCCTCTGTGCGCTCCCGACGAGAAGTCTGTGTGTCGCCTGCGAACCTCCCGTGGACGCTCCCGATAGCCGTCTATCTCCGCATGTACGGAATCTCCCGCTCCTCTAGGCAGGCCACTGTTTCAGCCGATATACAGGCCGAAGATCATGTGAAGCCAGTCAATTACTGAGACATGGGCAGAGATTTACGTCTGTCCACAGGGGGGCACAACCATGGCACTCTTCGGCAACGCGCACACCGTCGACCCGTCGGCCGCCCAGCAGGACTACGCCCGGCTGCTCGGCCAGAACGAGCAGGTCCACGCCGCGTACCAGCTGATCCGCGACACCATCCTGTTCACCGACCGCCGGCTCCTCCTGGTCGACAAGCAGGGCATCACCGGCAAGAAGGTGGAGTACCACTCGGTCCCGTACCGCAGCATCACCCACTTCGCGGTGGAGACGGCGGGCACCTTCGACCTCGACGCCGAACTCAAGATCTGGATCTCCGGCTCCCCGACCCCGGTCCAGAAGACGTTCACCAAGGGCGTCGACATCTACGAGGTCCAGGCGATCCTGACGCAGTTCGTGGCCAAGTAGCGGCCAAGTAGGCGAAGCGGGAAAAGCGGGACGCAAGATCACGGCCCGTCCCAAGCCCTGGTAAAGTCCGCTCACTTGTGCGAGGGCTGGGGAGCCCTCCTGGGGAGGGAACTTCACGTGGGCAGACACGCCCTGAGACGGGGCGGGCCTACCGCGCTTGTCTCCGCCACCGCTCTGGCCCTGCTGGCCGGAGCCCTGTACGCGTTCTCCGGACCGGTGGCCGGCGCCGCCGAGGCGGCCGTGCCCCAGGCATCCGCCACGGAGATCACGCTCAGCGAACCGAACTCGGACACCCCGCGTGCCACGCAGCCGCTCGTCGCCGGCGAAACCGGCTTCCTGCAACGGCAGTGGGCGGTCGACGGACTGTTGTGGACGGACTACGCGGACGGCAGCACGGTCACCGTCGAGAACGCGAGCGGCGTCTACACCCCGGTCGCGGGCTGCACGTCCCTCGGCTCCGCCTGCCACGCCTCCTGGTACGGCTCGGACAGCGACCTGGTCGCTCTGCCGACGTCCCTGAGCAGCGCTTCCGTCACCCTCTGGGACCCTGCGACGCACAAGCGGCTGGTCGTGACCTCCGGCACCGGCGCGAAGTACCGGGGCCTCGCCGGGGACACGATCGTCACCAGCTCCACCCTGATCAACGTGGTGGACGGCAAACGGTACGAGCGCACCCTCACCGGCGACGCCTCGTACATCGCGGACTACGAGATCGTGGGCGCGGACTCCTCCGGCGTGCTCTGGGCGCGCGACGGCGACGTCTACTACATCGACCTCGCGACGGCCGTGATCACGCAGGTGTTCACCGACGTCCCGTCGACCGCACACTTCCTGCAGACCGACGACCGGATCGGCTGGTCCACGGCCGACGCCACCAGACTGCACCTCAAGTCCCGCGCGGACCTGACCGCCCCGGAACAGGTCTTCACCCTGCCGTACCTCGCCGTGCCGGACCTCTTCCAGCCCATCGCCGGTGATCCGGTCCTGGTAGGCGACTGGCTGCTGCTGCCCGCCACGAAGCGGACAGGCGGCGCGACCCTCGAAGCCGCGTCGCTCACCGACGGCTCCACGCGGACCCTGCTCACCTCCGCCGGCGACTACTCGATCCAGGCCTCCGGGAACGACGCCTTCGTCACCGGCGGCACCGGCCCCGCCGACTGGTGGACACAGCGCGTGAGCCAGGACGCGGACGGCTCGCTGCAGTTGACGAAGACGTACCGGATCCCGGCGGAGGAGAACCTCAAGACGGGGCTCGCCCTCAGCCGGGGCAGCCTGCGGGTGGTGGCGGACAACCCCGAGAGCGCCACGGACACGACGTCCGTGCGCACCCTCACCACGGACAACGGCACGACGCTGACCGCCTCGGCGGCCAAGAATGCCTCTGGCGCCCTGCCCTCGTGCCCGTACGCGGTCACCGCCTGCGCGGTCATGTGGGGCGACAACAGCGACAGCCGCCCCGAGGACGTCTATCTCCAGAAGGTCTCCGGCAAGGACCTGCTGACCGCCATCGGCGACGAATGGTCCGACACCACCCTGTCGTTCGGCACCGCGGGCGGCGCGATCGTCGACGCCTCCGACGGCTACGTCCTCTACAACTCCGGCGGCACCACACCCGCTCAGTACGTGGGGGAGTTCGGCCAGGGCCAGAAGCTGAAGCGGACGATCCGCGCCGCCGCCCTCAACGGCCCCGCGCTCTGGAGCGCCACCGCCACCTCGGGTCAGCTCACCTCCTACAGCCTCACCGCGAACAAGACCCTCGCCACGGTCACCGTCCCGGGCCTCGGCTGCGTGCCGAGCGAACTGCAGGCGGCGGGCCGCTGGGTGTACTGGGCCTGCGGTACGGCCTCGGCGGGCGTGTACGACACCGCGTCCCGCAAGTCGATCGCCGTGCAGCCCGGTGACGTCCTCCTCGGCGACGGGTTCACCGTCCGCCACGACCACGCCACCGACGAACTGGTGCTGACCGAGACCCGCACCGGCGCCACCCGCGTGCTCGCGTCCCGCGTCCCGGACACCGGCCTCGCGGCGGACCGGCGTTACCGCTGGACGGTGGACGAGTACACGGGTCTGGTGGCCTGGTTCGACTCGTACGAGCAGACGCACGTCGCCACGACGGCGGTCGCCCCGTCCAACCTGACGGTCTTCGAAGCCTGGTCCGAGAGCCCGGTGTCGCCCGCGTCGCCCTGGAGGGCCGTCTGGGACTTCTCCCGCCCCGCCACCTCCTGGTCCCTGACCCTCACCTCGGTCCAGAGCGGCCCCACGGGCCGGGCCACCCGCACGCTCACCGGCTCCGGCACGGCAGTGCAGGGGGTGTCGGTGTCGTGGAACGGCAAGACGGCGGGCGGGGTGTACTTCCCCAACGGCTCCTTCACCTGGACCCTCAAAGCGACCGGGCTCGGTACGTCGACGCAGATCACCGTGGCGACCGGACGCGGCGGGGTAGAACGCGGGTCGGCCGTGCGCCACGACTTCGACTACGTCAACGGCTCGGGCGACCTCGTCACCCTCAGCCGCTCCGGCGCCCTGGGCTTCCACGAGAGCCTGGGGAGGGGCAAGTTCGACGACGTGGGCCACACCGGCAACGGCTGGCCCACCTCCATCACGGCCGTCCCCTTCGGCGACCTCAGCGGCGACCGCTGCAACGACGTCCTCATCCGGCTGGCCAACGGGGCCCTGCGCCTCTACAAGCCGGGCTGCGGCGCCACCGTCCACCCGAAGACGGCGTACACCACCCTCGCCACCTCCGGCTGGACCCAGCACGACATCCTCACCTCCCCCGGTGACCTCACCGGCGACGGCCGCCCCGACCTGATCGCCCGCAAGGCGTCCACCGGGGCCGTCTACCTCTACAAGGGCACCAGCGCCGGCAAGCTCTCCGGGGCGGTCGCGCTGTACGCCAACTGGAAGGGCTACAAGAAGATCGTCGGCGCCGGGGACCTCAACGGCGACGGCATCGGCGACCTGCTCGCCCAGGACAAGGCCAACAACCTGTACCGGTTCAACGGCACGGGCCGGGGCACCTTCACGGCCCGTACGAAGCTGTTCGGGTCCTGGGGAGCCTCGTACAACGCGGTCGTCGGCGCCGGCGACATCACCAACGACGGCCGGGCCGACCTCGTCGCCCGCGACACCGCCGGCAACCTGTACCGCCAGAGCGGGGACGGGAAGGGGTCGTTCGGGGCGCGCACGAAGATCGGGAGCGGCTGGGGGACATACAAGTCCGTCTCCTGATCGTGTAGTTGACCGATGCTGACCAGGCCGGCCGAAGTCGGCCGACTGCCGAGGCGCCCGGGGTGTGTTCACCCCGGGCGCCTCGCCGTTGCCCACCGGCTCAGGAGGCGACCGCGCTGGTGCTCGGCACGGCGGCCCCGGACCTCGTACCCCCGCGCGTGTTCCTGATGGCGAACACCCCGATCACCGCGAGCAGTGACGCGGCGGAGAGCGTGTACAGGCCTCCGTTCGTGCTGCCGGTCGTGTCCTTGAGGTAGCCGAAGAGGAAGGGGGAGACGAAACCGCCCAGGTTTCCTATCGAGTTGACCACCGCCAGGCCCGGCGCGGCGACCTTGAGGTCGAGCCCGGACTGGGCCATCGGCCAGTACAGGGTGGCCGCGCACTTCCCGCCGACCGCGGCGAGCGTGAGCGCGGCGAGGCCGAACCAGGGGGAGCCCAGAGTGGCGAGGAAGGTGCCGACGGCCGACAGGACCAGGGCGATCGCCAGGTAGGGGCGGCGGTCCGGGGCCTTGTCGGTGAAGTGGCTCACCGTGTACATCGCGATCACCGCGCAGATCCACGGTACGGCCGTGAGCAGCCCGACCTGGAAGGACGACAGCCCGCCGATGTCGTCGACCAGGCTCGGCAGCCAGAAGGTGATCGCGTACCCGGTGAGCGCCATCGCGAAGAAGACGCCGGTCAGCAGGGCGACCTGGGGGTGCAGGATGAGCTTCAGGCGGGACACCTTCGGGGCGCGGGCGCGGGCCTCCTCGTCACGGGCGACCGCCGTGCTCAGCGCCGCCTTCTCCTCCGGGGTGAGCCAGCGCGCGTCCTCGATGCGGGAGACGAGGAAGAAACCGGCGACTACCCCGACGAGGATCGAGAAGACGCCCTCCAGCGCGAACATCCAGCGCCAGCCGGCGAATCCGCCCGTCCCGTGCAGTTCGAGGAGCGCGCCCGTGATGGGGCCCGTCACGATGTACGCCGTCGCCGAGCCGCCCAGGAAGATCGCGCTCGCCCGGCCCCGGCTGGAGTCGGGCAGCCACTGGGTGAAGTAGAGGAGCACCCCGGGGAAGAAGCCCGCCTCCGCGACACCGAGGAGGAAGCGCAGGACGTAGAACGTCGTGACGTCGTGGATGAAGCACATCGTCACGATCACCAGACCCCAGGTGATCATGATGCGGGTGAGCCAGACCCGGGCGCCGAACCGCTCCAGGAGCATGTTGCTGGGCACCTCGAACAGCGCGTACCCGATGAAGAACAGCCCGGCGCCGAGCCCGTACGCGGTGGCGCTCACCCCGACGTCGGCCCTCAGCTCGTCCTGGACGAAGCCGACGTTCGTCCGGTCCATCTGGTTGACCAGCAGCATCAGGACCAGGATCGGCAGCATCCGGCGCAGGAACTTACCGACGGCCCGGCTCTCGGCGTCGGACACCTGACCATCGGGCATCCGTCCGGCGGGCACCACAGCTTCTGACATCGTTGTCTCCCTCTGTGCATGTACGTGAACAGCAATCACGTACACGGGCATCGGAGGAGACTACGGAGGCCGAACTTCCGGGTCAATGGGTTGGGTCGACGTACATGTATGTGAACTCCTCCGGGCACGACGAAGGCCCGGAACCTGGGGGAGGGTTCCGGGCCGCCCTTCGCGGGCCGTACGTCCGTCAGCTCGCGGAAGCGGAGGGCGAAGCCGTGTCCGTCGCCGACGCGGACGCGCTCGGCTGCACCGCGTCGTCCGTTCCGGTGTTCGTCGCCTCGGGGTCGACGCCCATCGTGATGGAGCCGATCACACCCTTGGCGATGTTCGTCTTGTTGTACTTCAGCTTGAGCAGACCGCCCGTGGTGCCGCTCTGGTCGTAGATCGTGTCCTCGGTGAGCGTCGTGCGCTCGGTCGTCGACGTCGAGTACGGCTCGACCTCGGCCGAGGCGAGCACCGACTCCTCGTCGAAGAAGAACTGGCCGGTGTGGCAGGTGGTGCCGCCCTCGTAGCCGGCGTCCGTCCAGGTGCCGTCCACGTGCACCTTCGTGTGGATGTGGACGCAGCGGCCCCGGTACCAGCCCGGGAAGATCGTCTTGAAGGTGACCCGGCCCTGGCGGTCCGTCTTCCAGGTGCCGCGCAGGTAGCGCTTGTCGTCGGTGGGCTCCTCGTGGCCACCGCCACCGCCCGTGCCGCCGGACGGCGCGTCGGTCGGCGGCTCACCCGTCGGGGTGCCCGAGGGGGCGTCGGTCGGGGCGCTGCCGCCGCCGCTGGAGAGGCTCTCGTAGCCGGAGTACAGGCCCAGCGCGTCGCAGTGCCAGACGTCGACGGCCGCGTTGACGATCGGCTTGCACGTCTCGTTGTCGATCACCCGGAGGCTCAGGGTCAGCGGGATGCCTTCCTTGTCCTCGGTGATGTCCTGGCGGAGCTTGTCCGCGTCGATGTAGTACGGGCCCTCGGTGGTCTCCGAGGTCAGCGTGTAGCAGACCTCCGAGCTGCTGCCGGAGGCCTTGGGGGTGGGGGTCTTCTTGCCCGTCCCGCCCGCGAACGCGCCCGCCGCGACTCCGCCCGCGACGCCCACCGCGGCAACCGCTCCGGCGCCGGTGACGACGACCTTCCTGCGCGTCAGATCCCGCTTGTGCTTCGGCCCTTGGTTCTCTGTCATGGCTCGGAACTTAGGTAAGACGCCTGTCAGGACCATGGGAAAGGACTGTGCTTTCCTTTGCCTTTCCGTGAATCGGCGAGGAATCCACGAAAGGGGCGAGAAATAGCCGTCTATTTCCCGCCCCTCATGCTATGCAAATTAGGTAAGGCTTCCCTTATCTAATTCACTCCGACCGCATCACTCCGTGCTGTCGTTCGTCTCGTCCGGCGCCACGCCCATCGTCAGCTCGGCGAGAACTCCGCGCCCGATGTCCGTCTTCTTGTACCGCAGCCGCAGCAGCCCGCCCTCGGCCCCGTTGTCCGGGTAGATCGTGTCCTCGTCGAGGGTCGTCCGGGTCGCCGTGTTCGTCGAGTACGGCTCCACCAACGCCGAGAGCAGCACCGACTCCTCGTCGAAGAACAGCTGGCCCGTGTGGCAGGTGTGCCCGCCCTCGTAGCCGGCGTCGGTCCAGGTGCCGTCCACGTGCACCTTGACGTGGATGTGGACGCAACGGCCCCGGTACCAGCCCGGGAACACCGTCCGGAACGTGACGAACCCGTGCCGGTCCGTCTTCCACGTACCGCGCAGATAGCGCTCGTCGTCGGTCGGCTCCTGGTGGCCGGGGCCGCCGGGGCCGTCCGTCGGGGGCGGACCTGTGGGGAGGTCCGTCGGCGCGTCGGTGGGCGGGGTGCCGCCGCCACCGCCACCGCCGTTGCCCATGGCCTCGTAGCCGGAGTAGATGCCGAGCGCCGAGCAGTGCCAGATGTCGACGGCCGCGTTCCGCACCGGCCTGCACGTCTCGGCGTCGATCACCTTGAGCCTGAGGGTGAGGGGGATGCCCTCCTCGTCCTCGGTGACGTCCGGCCGGAGCTTGTCGGCGTCGATGTAGTACGGGCCCTCGGTGGTCTCCGTGGTCAGTACGTAGCAGGCCTCGGGCGTGCCGGTGGGGGTGCCGGAACCGTACGTACCCTTCACCGCGGGCGCTTCCGGCGCTCCCTGCGCCGACGCCAGCCCGGCGCCCAGAGCCACCGCAGTGGCCGTCACCGCCGTCGCGCCACCGGCGACGACGACCCTGCGACGCGTCAATTCCCGTTCTGCTGCTGTCTGTTGGGGGGTTTCAGTCATGACCATGGAGATTATGAATCGAACCTGTCAAAGCACTGTGATTCCTGAGGGTGACATGAGAATGGCTCGGAATCGCCGCCGATTCCGAGCCACTCACAGAAGGGCCACCGAAGGACCCGCCAAGGGCCCGTCAAGGACCCGTCGAAGGAGGAAAGTCCTCCCTTTTTGAATTGCCTGCGCTTTACTTCCCCTGCGGCTTCCGCACCGAAATGTGCAGCTCCCGAAGCCGCGTCTCCTCCAGCTCCGTCGGCGCGCCCATCATCAGGTCCTGGGCGTTGCCGTTGAGCGGGAACGCGATCGTCTCGCGGATGTTCGGCTCGTCCGCGAGGAGCATGACGATGCGGTCGACGCCGGGCGCGATCCCGCCGTGCGGAGGGGCGCCGAAGCGGAACGCGCGGAGCATGCCGGCGAACTCGCGCTCGACGGTCTCCTCGTCGTAGCCCGCGAGGCCGAACGCCTTCAGCATGATGTCGGGCTCGTGGTTGCGGATCGCGCCGGAGGACAGCTCCGTGCCGTTGCAGACGATGTCGTACTGCCAGGCCAGGATGTCCAGCGGGTCCTGGGTCTCCAGGGCCTCCATACCGCCCTGGGGCATCGAGAACGGGTTGTGCGAGAAGTCGATCTTCCCGGTGTCCTCGTCCTTCTCGAACATCGGGAAGTCCACGATCCAGCAGAACCGGAACACGTTCTCCTCGAAGTGCCCGGCACGCTTGGCGGCCTCGACGCGCACCGCGCCCATGATCTTCGAGACCTCGTCGTACTCGCCCGCGCCGAAGAACACGGCGTGACCGGCCGACAGCGACAGCCGCTTGGTCAGCTCGGCGACGTTCTCCTCGGTGAGGAACTTCGCGATCGGCCCGGACAGCGAACCGTCCTCCGTGACCCGCACCCAGGCCAGGCCCTTCGCGCCCAGCGTGACGGCGAAGTCGCCGAGCTGGTCGAAGAACTTCCGGGGCTGCGACGACACGTCCGGCACCGGCAGGGCGCGTACGTGCTTGCCGGCGAAGGCCTTGAACTCCGAGCCCTCGAAGACGTCGGTGATGTCGACCAGCTCCAGCTGGGCCCGCAGGTCCGGCTTGTCGGAGCCGTACTTCAGCATCGACTCGCGGAACGGGATGCGCGGGAACGGCGAGGTGACCTCACGGCCGTTGCCGAACTCCGTGAACAGCTCGGTCATCAGCTTCTCGATGGGCTGGAAGACGTCCTCCTGCTCCACGAAGCTCATCTCGACGTCGAGCTGGTAGAACTCGCCCGGCGAACGGTCCGCACGCGCGTCCTCGTCACGGAAACAGGGCGCGATCTGGAAGTAGCGGTCGAACCCGGAGATCATCAGCAGCTGCTTGAACTGCTGCGGGGCCTGCGGCAGCGCGTAGAAGCGGCCCGGGTTGAGGCGCGACGGCACGACGAAGTCGCGGGCGCCCTCGGGGGAGGTGGCGGTGAGGATCGGGGTCGCCATCTCGTTGAAGCCCAGCGCCGTCATCTTGTGCCGGATGGCCGAGATGACCGCCGTACGCAGCATGATGTTGCGGTGCATGCGCTCGCGGCGCAGGTCCAGGAAGCGGTACTCCAGGCGCCGCTCCTCGTTGACCCCGTCCTCGGTGTTGATCGTGAAGGGCAGCGGCTGGGCGGCGCCGAGCAGCTCCACCTCGCCGACCTCGACCTCGATCTCACCGGTGGGCAGATCGGGGTTGATGTTCTCCGCGCCGCGCGAGACGACCTTGCCGTCGATCCGGACGGTCGACTCCTTGGAGACCTTGTCGAGGGCCTCGTAGGCGGGCGTGCCGGGGCGGGCGACGAGCTGCGTGATGCCGTAGTGATCGCGGAGATCGATGAAGAGGATGCCGCCCAGGTCGCGCCGATTGTGCAGCCAGCCACTCAGCCGGACGTCACTGCCGACGTCAGAGGCGCGTAGCTCGCCGCAGGTGTGGGACCTGTACCGATGCATCGTCGTTCATCCAGCCTTCGCGGATCGGGGATGGGATCAGGGTCGGGGCCGGGGTCGGGGCCAGGGCCGATGTCGGTGTTTCACGTGAAACACCGGAACACCGGAACACCGGAACACCAGGACCTCGAAACCTCGGAACCTTGAAAAGCTCAGCCCCAGGGTACCGGCCGCCCCGATACCGCTTCCCCGCAATTGTTCGCACGCGTACCCTGTACCGCTTCCGCGCAGCTTGCCCCTGCCCGTAGAGTCCGCACAGCCCGGCCTGCACAGCTTTCACACAGGTTGGTCTGTACAGCTTGGGTGGCACGCTGCGATCACCTCTCCATAAAGTAGGTCAATGCGCACTGGTGAGCCCCTGCCCGCCGTGGGGGACGTCCTGGTCGCCCTCGCAACCGGTATGTGGCACTGGGACACAGCAACAAAACTGGTCACGCTCGACGCCGAGGCGGCCCGCCTGCTCGGCCTGCCCTCCGAGCCGGCCACCCTCACGGAGGCCGCGACCAGAGCCCGGCTCCACCCGGTCGACTGGAACGAGGTCGTCGGCGTCATGCAGCTCGCCGTCGCCGAGGGCACCATCGCCGAGACCCGGGCCCGGGTCATGGACGAACGGGGCCGGGTGATCCGTACGATCCGCAGCCGGTCGAAGCCGCACTTCGAGGCCGACCGCAAGGCGTACGACGTACTGGGCACCCTCCAGGAGGTCACCGAGCCCCAGCCGGGCACCGCCGCGCGCACCCCCGTCACCGGTGACTGGCGCCGCTCCCGCGAGGCGTTCCTGCTGGACGCGGGCCGGGCGCTGGCCGAGGCACGGTCCACGGAGGAGGTGCTGCGGGTCGCGGCCGGCCTGTCGATGCCGGGCTTCTCACCGGACGGCCTCGCGGTCTTCGGCGTCCAGGGCGACCGCCTGACGGTCATAGGCCACCATGGCCAGCGCCCCGGCGACGAGCGCCCCTTCTCCCACATGCCCCTGGAGACCGACTACCCGGCCGCCGAGGTGGTCCGCACCGGCCGGGCCGTCTACCTCTCCTCCCCCGAGGCCTACAAGTCCCGCTATCCCACCGCCTGGCCACTCGCCCAGGTGTTCGACCGCCAGTCCTGGGCGTTCCTGCCGCTGACCGTCGCGGGTCGCACCATGGGCGCCTGGATGGCGGGCTTCGCCTACCCGGTCAGCTTCACCCCCGACGAACGCTCGGTCCTGACCACGGTCGCCCGAATGCTCGCCCAGGCCCTCTCCCGGGCGGGCGTGGCCGAATCGGAACGCGAACTGACCGACGGCCTGCAACGCTCCATGCTGCCGACCCTCGGCCCCGAGATACCCGGCATGGACGTCGCCGCCCGCTACATACCCACCGGCGGCGGCCTCCAGGTCGGCGGCGACTGGTACGACATGATCCCGCTGCCCGGCCGCGGACGCTTCGCCCTGGTCATCGGCGACGTCCAGGGCCACGACGTCCGCGCCGCCGGTCTGATGGGCCAGCTCCGGATAGCGCTGCGCGCCTACGCCTCCGAGGGCCACCGCCCCGACGCGGTCCTCTCCCGCGCCTCCCGCTTCCTGCACGGCATCACCCACGACCAGGTGAACGGTGACCTGCGCTTCGCGACCTGCCTGTACGTCGAGGTCGATCCCGCGACCGGCGTCCTGGAGATCGCCCGCGCCGGCCATCCCGACCCGGCGATCCGGATGGCGGACGGCACGGTACTGGCCCGCCCGACCGCCGGCGGCCTGCCCCTGGGCATCGACCCGGACGCCGACTACCCCACCACCCTCCTCGCCCTCGAACCCGGCGAGACCATGCTCCTGTGCACCGACGGCCTGATCGAGACGGGCGGCCACGACCTGGAAACGGGCTGGCAGCGCATCCGCAGGACGCTGGAGGAGCACAAGGGGGACAGGGGAGGCGAGGGAGACGCGGGCAACGACCTGGAGTCCCTGGCCGACGCCCTGGTCCAGGCCGTACACGGCCCCTCCTCCCACCACACCACGGGCCCGCTCGCCGACCGCCGCGAGGACGACATCGCGCTGCTGCTCCTGAGCCGCCCGGAGGAGTGCGTGACGGACGGCACCGTGGCACCGAAGGCACGCCCCACGGTCCGCCGCACCATGCTGACGATCGCCCAGGCGGAACCCGAGCGGGTCGCCGTGGCCCGCCAGCAGCTCCGCGAGCAGCTCCACGACTGGCCCAGCCCCGACCAGGTCGACTCGGCGGTCCTCCTGATCTCCGAGACGACCACCAACGTCCTGGTCCACACGGACGCCGACGCCCTGGTCGTCGCCGAGGTCACGGGCGACCCCGGCGGACGCCGCATCCGCGTCGAGGTCACGGACGTCAGCGACGACCTCCCGCACAAGCGCCGCCCGGGCGAACTGGCGTCGTCGGGCCGGGGGTTGATGCTGATCGAGATGCTGGCGGACGCGTGGGGGGTGGACCCTCGGGGCGAGGGCAAGAGCATCTGGTTCGAGTTGTATGAAAAGAAGCCCCACTAACGGGTGAACATCCTTGCTGTGAGCACGGGTCGCACCTCCACCTGCCTACTTTCCGAGGCGGAGGTGATGCTCGATGAACGAGCAGAACAACACGCGCAAAGACGCGATCGACATCAACGACTTCGTGTACGCGGCCACGGGGGCGCGGGTACGGAGGCTGACGCTGCCGGACGGGACGCACTGGTTTCCCGCGGCGGACGTACTCAACAAGCTGGGGTACAAGAACCCTCAAAAGACTCTGGCGGACCATGTCCCCACAGAGCACCGAGAGATTCTTGAGACCCTAACTGGAGGTTATGGTCTCAGCATTCCCGCAGGTCGGGAGTGGCGACGAGACATGAACCTCATCGATCTCCAGGGCCTGATCCGCTTGGTCAACGGCTGCACCAAGCCCGGGTCCCAGCCCTTCAAGGCCTGGGTCACCGAAGTCATCGTCGCCATCCAGCGAGACGGCTCCTACTCCCTCGAACCCGCCACCCTGCAACCCACCCCGACCACAGTCACCGCCTACGCCGTCCCCCAGCAACTCGCCGACGCCCTCGTCCGGCTCGAAGAACGCGTCGACCGGCAGGACGAAACCCTGCGTCAGATCGACACCAAGCAGAACGTGATCGTCGACATGCTGAGGGACATCACCCAGACCCTCCGCCGCACCGGCAACCTCGTCCGCCCCGTCCAGGCACCGGAGCTGACACCCCAGCAGCTCCTGTCCAACTGGAAGTCCAGGAACCTCGTCGTCACCGAGGACGTCCACAAGGTCGCCGCCCACCTGGCCCCGGCGCTGCTGCACGGCGGCGCCAACTACAGCGTGGAGGAGATCTCCGTACACACCGAGCTCTCACCGGACCGCGTCCGCCACAGCCTGGAGCTGCTGTCCGAACAGGGATGCGTACGCGAGGCCGGCCGCACTCCGGACGACACTCCGTTCTACGTGCTGCCGTAGTCCAGTAGCGCCGAAGACAGACGGGCCCGAAGTCGCAAACCAAAGTTGCGGCTTCGGGCCCGCTCGTACAGTACTGAACTTTCCTACGGCCTACAGACCACCCTCGGACATTCCATGCACCGCCGGCACAGTTCCCAGCCGGCCCTTCTGGAAGTCCTCGAACGCCTGCTCAAGCTCCGCCCGTGTGTTCATCACGAACGGGCCGTAGTGGGCCATCGGCTCGCGGATCGGCTGGCCGCCCAGGAGTACGACCTCCAGGTCCGGCGTGTTCCCGTCCTGCTGTTCGTCCGCGCGGACCGTCAGGGACGAGCCCGTGCCGAAGACCGCCGTCTGGCCCTTGTGGATCGCGCGCCGGTCCGCACCTACGCTCCCGCGGCCCGCGAGGACGTACGCCAGGCCGTTGAAGTCCTCCCGCCAGGGGAGTGTGACCTCCGCGCCCGGAGCCAGCGTCGCGTGGACCAGGCTGATCGGGGTGTGGGTGATACCGGGGCCCTGGTGGCCGTCCAGCTCACCGGCGATGACGCGCAGCAGCGCGCCGCCGTCGTGGGACGTGAGGAGCTGGACCTGGCCGCCGCGGATGTCCTGATAGCGCGGGGCCATCATCTTGTCCTTGGCCGGGAGGTTCACCCACAGCTGGATGCCGTGGAACAGGCCGCCGGACACGACGAGCGACTCCGGGGGCGCCTCGATGTGGAGGAGGCCCGAGCCCGCCGTCATCCACTGGGTGTCCCCGTTGGTGATCGTGCCGCCGCCACCCTGCGAGTCCTGGTGGTCGAAGACCCCGTCGATGATGTAAGTGACGGTCTCGAAGCCCCGGTGGGGGTGCCAGGGGGTGCCCTTGGGCTCGCCCGGCGCGTACTCCACCTCGCCCATCTGGTCCATCATGATGAACGGGTCGAGGTGGCGGTAGTTGATCCCGGCGAACGCCCGGCGCACCGGGAATCCCTCGCCCTCGAAACCGCTCGGCGCGGTCGTGACGGTGAGCACGGGACGCGCCACGGCGTCGGCCGGCGCGGCCACACGGGGCAGGGTCAGCGGGTTCTCGACGGTCACTGCAGGCATGTCGGTACCTCCTTGTGCGGCCAGTTTAGTTGAGCATTGAACTTTCTGCTACCCCTAACGACGAAAGCCCGGAGGGCATTCCCTCCGGGCCTCCACAGCCGACCGGGGATCGGCCGGCCACTGACGTACTCGTTACTGGAGTGCTGGTTACTGGAGTGCTAGTTGCTGAAGTACAGGTACTTCCAGGATCCGTACGTCGTCGAGTTCACATTGTCGCCGGAGGAACCGTCGATGTACGCCGACCGCACCCGCGCCCGGATGCCCGACTCACCGGGCGCCACGAGCTGCACCGCCGACTTGCCGTTCGTGGCGATCCCGAAGTACTCGGAGTCCGTGGAGTACCACGTGCCCTCGAAGTAGACCTGGAGGTCGAAGCGCTGCTGGCGGCCCGGGTAGTAGGGCATCGAGGTCGTCAGCACCGGGTCGGTGTTCTTGTGGAACCAGTAGTACGACGTCGAGCCGATCTTCGCCGTCTTGTAGTGCCGGGACACGGCCGTGGAGATCCGCACCTTCGCGTACGCCGTGACCTTGACCGTCTTCGGCGCGAAGCGCGCGTCGCCCTTGAAGACCGCGGTGACGTTCGTGTCGCGGGTCATGTCGACGGTCACGGTGAGGTTCCCGGCCGAGTTGACCTTGCCGCTCTTGACCAGCCTCTTCGGCTTGTCGTTGCCGTGCGGGTCGACCCAGATCTCGACCGTGCGGTTCTTGTACGTCCGTCCCAGGTGCGCGGTGAACCTGACGTCGGTGCCGTAGGAGTAGAGCTTCTTGTTGTTGTTCAGGGTCAGCGTCGTCGCCGCCCGGGACACCGCGACCTTGTCGGAGGCGGACACCGGAGTGTGCGCCGCGTCACCCGCGTACGACACCTTGTAGGTGACCGTGCCGCCGACCGGCGGGGTGTTCGTGAAGGAGTACGTACCGTTCGACTTCACGGTGACCGACGGCAGCGCCCTGCCGTTCGGGGTCTCCAGGTCGGTACGGGTGACGCTCAGCTTGGCGCCGGCCGGCAGCGCGACCGTCGCCGACAGCTTGCCGGAGACCGTGAGCTTCTTGGCGCGGGTGGCCTTCGTCGGGGCGTTCACCGTCAGGGTCGGGACGTTCTTCGTCGGGTCGGTGAGCGCCTTGAGGGTGTATCCGGTGCCGGTGCCGACCAGGGCGAAGATCCGGGAGGAGTCCGGGGCCCAGGCCAGATCGCCGATGCCGTACGCGCCGTTCGTGTACGTGCGCAGCGGCCTCGTGGCGTTCGGCCGGTAGACGGCCACCTTGGTGCCGTTGGCCTGGGCGACCAGGCCGTTCGGGGCGATGTCGGCGCTCTGGCCGGCCGGATAGGCACCCGCCTTGGTGAAGGCGCCGTTCGCGTAGGCGTCCCGGTCCGTGCCGTTGGCCAGTACCTGTGCGGCTCCTGGGACGAGGTCGATGTCACCGAGGCCGTTGTTGAGCGTGTAGTCGCCCTGGTACCAGGCGGTCAGCTCGGGCGTCTGACCGGAGACGTCCACGACGCCCATCGAGTCCGAGGACAAGCCGGTCTGACCGACGGCCAGCAGACCGGGCGCCGACGGGCTCGTGTCGAGCAGCCCCGGGCCCCAGACGCCGGGGTGCGCCTGCGGGAACAGGCCCATCGACACCGGGCTGTCCGCAGCCTCGGCCCCGGCCGCGAGGGTCGTGGTGGAGGGTGCGTCGGGAGCGGGGGAGTCGGCGGAGGTCTCCGGGGAGGGCTCGGGCGAACTGGGCTCGACGCTCGGGTCGGGCAGCGGCTCCGTCGAGGGCTCGACGCTCGGCTCGGGGTCCGCGCTCGGCTCGGTGGTCGGGTCGGGTGATGTCGGCGGCTCGGACGGCGGTACGGACGGGGACTCGGACGTCGGGACGGACGTCGGGGTCGGCGACGGGTCCGGGTCCGGGGCCTCGGTCCAGTTCGGGTCGACCGAGCCCAGGTCGCCGTCCCACTGGTCGCCGTAGCTGAACCAGAGCTTGCCGCCGGTGAAGGCGAGGTAGCGCGGGCCGGTGTCGGTGGGTACCGCGTACCGGGTCCTGACGTTCAGGGTGGCCGGGTCGAGGGCCACGATCTGGTTCCGCGCGGGCAGGGACGCGTACAGCGTGCGTCCGTCGTCGGAGAGCGCCAGGTCGGCGACCGAGCCGAAGCCGCCGGCCGAGTCGACGACGGTGCCCGAGTAATTGGCCGCCAGTACCCGGCCGTTGAAGTTGTCGCCGACGAAGACCCGCTTCAGGGCCGCGTCCGCGACGATGCCGCCGGGTGACTGCACGGTGGCGACCGCCGCCGAGGCGGGACCCGTGGTGACGACGCTCAGCGCCACCGAACTGAAGAGAACCGCGAGTGCCGTCGCGGTCGAAGTGCTGCGCATGCGCACAGGAACGAACCCCCCACAAGGAACCCGGGATCACCGGGAGTCGACAGCGCCGCGCGACACCCGGACGCGACCGCGGGAAGCGGTGACGGACGGGGCGCGGCTGCCAGGAGGAACCCTATGGCATGCCTGTGACAAACGTGGAGCGGATTTAACGGCTGGCTCAACGGTGGATTCAACGGCGGACTCAGCAGCGGATCCCACACACGCCGAAGGCCGTCAGCCGTACATCCTGCGCATCGCGAACTCCACCATCTGCTCGACCGCCTTCGCGTCGAACACCATGCGGTGCTCGCCCTCCATGTCCACGACGAAGCCGTAGCCGGTGGGCAGCAGGTCGATGACCTCGGCGCCGGTGATCACGAAGTACTTGGACTCCTTGCCGGCGTAGCGGCGCAGCTCCTTCAGGGAGGTGAACATGGGGATCACCGGCTGCTGGGTGTTGTGCAGCGCCAGAAACCCGGGGTTGTCGCCGCGCGGGCAGTACACCTTCGACGTGGCGAAGACCTGCTGGAAGTCCTCGGCCGACATCGAGCCCGTCGTGAAGGCGCGCACCGCGTCCGCGAGGGACGGCGGGGACGGCTCGGGGTACAGCGGCGGCTGCTGGCCGTACCCGCCCGGCATCTGCTGCTGCGGCTGCGCGTACTGCTGCTGCGCGCCAGCGTTCTGGTCATAGCCGTACATGCGCGCAAGAGTACCGAGAGCGCGGCGAAGCCGGGGCGGCCCGGTCCCCGCTTCCGTCCGCCCCGGCCCCCTGCTTCCGCCCGCCCCGCCCGGTACGTCCCATGGGAAGTCCACAGGTTCGACCCTGGTTTCCCACAGCGGGCGCTCATACCGTCGGCCTCGACAAAGAAACCACCAGGCAGCGGCAAAGGCCGGGCAATCACCGGCCGGGTACAGGTAAAGGGAGACGGCCATGAGCGGACAGGCGCACGGGCACGGACACGGGCACCACGACCACGAGGACCACGAGCACGACAGAGGTCTCTCCTACGACCTCCCCGTCCTCGCCCGCCGCCGGATGATCCGGCTGCTGGCCGGGGCCAGCCTGGTGCCGCTGGTGGGCTGCGCCGCCGACGACGACTCCACGTCCTCGGCCGCCACCGACACCTCCTCCTCCAGCTCCTCCAGCTCCTCCTCCAGCGGGACGGCGTCCTCCTCCGGCGAGTGCGCGACCATCCCGAACGAGACCGCCGGCCCCTACCCGGGCGACGGTTCGAACGGGGTGAACGTGCTCAAGGAGAGCGGAGTCGTCCGCAGCGACATCACGTCCAGCTTCGGGAACTCGGCGGGCGGCAAGGCCGAGGGCGTACCGCTCACCATCACGCTCACCGTCGTCGACGCGGCCTCGGGCTGCGACACCCCCAAGGTGGGCGCGGCCGTCTATCTGTGGCACTGCGACCGCGAGGGCAACTACTCCCTCTACTCGGAGGGCGTCACCGACGAGAACTACCTGCGGGGCGTCCAGGAGACGGACGACAAGGGCCAGGTCACCTTCACGAGCATCTTCCCGGCCTGCTACACGGGCCGCTGGCCGCACATCCACTTCGAGGTCTACGGCAACCTCGAGGACGCGACCGCGGCCACGTCGATAACGAACACCTCGCAGCTGGCGTTCCCGAAGGACGTCTGCGACACGGTGTACGCGACGGACGGCTACAGCCGGAGCGTGGAGAACCTCGGCCAGCTCTCCCTGGAGACCGACAACATCTTCAGCGACGGCTACGACCAGCAGCTGGCGACCATGGAAGGCAGTGTGGACAAGGGCTACACGGCCACCCTCACCGTCCCGGTCTAGACCATTCACCTCCCCGCGACCAGGCCTTCGCACGCGTAACGCGTCACAGATGACCGGTTGGGGTTGCGCCTTATTACCGACGGGTAGCATCATCGTAGGCAAGAAGCTACTAGTTGGTATGCGTATTAGGCGCGAGGAGTCAGTGCCTCGCCGATCTCTCTACGGAGCAGTCGCCATGGGGCACTACAAGTCGAATCTCCGCGACATCGAGTTCAACCTCTTCGAGGTCCTCGGGCGCGACAAGCTGTACGGGACGGGTCCGTTCGCGGAGATGGACACGGACACCGCCAAGAGCATCCTGGAGGAGCTGACACGCCTCGCGGAGAACGAGCTGGCGGAGTCCTTCGCGGACGCCGACCGCAACCCGCCTGTCTTCGACCCGGAGACCAACACCGCTCCGGTCCCGGCGTCCTTCAAGAAGTCGTACCAGGCCTTCATGGACTCCGAGTACTGGCGGCTCGGCATGCCTGAGGGGATCGGCGGCACCACCGCGCCGCGCTCCCTGATCTGGGCGTACTCGGAGCTGCTGCTCGGCGCGAACCCGGCGGTGTTCATGTACGCCTCGGGTCCCGCCTTCGCGAGCGTCCTCTACGACGAGGGCAACGAGGTCCAGAAGAAGATCGCCGCGATCGCCACCGAGAAGCAGTGGGGCTCGACGATGGTCCTGACCGAGCCGGACGCCGGGTCGGACGTGGGCGCGGGCCGCACGAAGGCGGTCCAGCAGGCGGACGGCTCCTGGCACATCGAGGGCGTCAAGCGCTTCATCACGTCCGGTGAGCACGACATGTCGGAGAACATCCTCCACTACGTCCTCGCCCGCCCCGAGGGCCACGGCCCCGGCACCAAGGGCCTCTCCCTCTTCCTGGTCCCGAAGTACGAGTTCGACTTCGAGACCGGCGAGCTGGGCGAGCGCAACGGCGTGTACGCGACGAACGTCGAGCACAAGATGGGCCTCAAGGCGTCCAACACCTGCGAGATGACGTTCGGCGACCGGCACCCCGCCAAGGGCTGGCTGATCGGCGACAAGCACGAGGGCATCCGCCAGATGTTCCGGATCATCGAGTTCGCCCGGATGATGGTCGGCACGAAGGCGATCTCGACGCTGTCGACGGGCTACCTGAACGCGCTGGAGTACGCCAAGGAGCGCGTCCAGGGCTCCGACCTCGCGGCCTTCGGTGACAAGGCCGCGCCCAAGGTCACCATCACCCACCACCCCGACGTGCGCCTCTCACTGATCACGCAGAAGGCGTACGCCGAGGGCATGCGCGCGCTGGTCCTCTACACGGCCTCCGTCCAGGACGACATCCAGGTCAAGGAGGCCGCCGGCGAGGACACCGCCGCGCTGGAGGCCCTGAACGACCTGCTCCTGCCGATCGTGAAGGGCTACGGCTCCGAGAAGGGCTACGAGCAGCTCGCCCAGTCGCTGCAGACCTTCGGCGGCTCCGGGTTCCTCCAGGAGTACCCGATCGAGCAGTACATCCGCGACGCCAAGATCGACACCCTGTACGAGGGCACGACCGCCATCCAGGGCCAGGACTTCTTCTTCCGGAAGATCGTCCGCAACCAGGGCGCGGCCCTCAACTCGCTCGCCGAGGACATCAAGAAGTTCCTCGCGCCGGGCACGGGCGGCGAGGAGCTGGCGGCGGCGCGCGAGCAGCTCGCGAAGGCGGCCGTCGAGCTGGAGGCCATCGTCGGCCTGATGCTGACGGACCTCGCGGCGACCGAGCAGGACGTCAGGAACATCTACAAGGTGGGCCTCAACACCACCCGCCTGCTGATGGCCTCGGGCGACGTCGTCGTCGGCTACCTGCTCCTCAAGGGCGCCGCCGTGGCCGCCGAGAAGCTCCAGACGGCGTCCGCGAAGGACGTCCCCTTCTACACCGGCAAGATCGTGGCGGCGAAGTTCTTCGCGGCCAACGTCCTCCCGGGCGTCACCGGCGCCCGCAGGCTCGCGGCCGGCGTCGACCTCGACGTGATGGAACTGGACGAGGCGGCCTTCTAGCCACACCCTTCTCGTACGTACGTACAGCAGGCCAAGTACGGCGGCCCGCACCCGGGTTCACCCCGGGGCGGGCCGCCGTACTGCTGAACCCGGACACACCCGCACGGTCCGCCCGGTGTCCGAAAACCGAATGTCCAGCCAGTTGTCCGGACTTCACAGCCCCGTTACGAGAGCCCGCTCACCATCCCAGGGAGCGGGCCCTATTACGTCGTTAAGGTGAACCCCATGAGCGCACCCCACCGCTTCGACCGCGGCCACACCGACGACCTCATGTCCTTCCTGGCGGCGAGTCCGTCGCCGTACCACGCCGTGGCGAACACCGCCGAGCGGCTGGAGAAGGCCGGCTTCCGCCAGGTCGCGGAGACGGACGCCTGGGACGCGGAGACATCGGCGGCCTCCGCCTCGGGCAGCGGCGGCAAGTACGTGGTGCGCGGCGGCGCGATCGTGGCCTGGTACGTCCCCGAGGGCGCCGCGCCGCACACTCCCTTCCGGATCGTCGGCGCCCACACCGACTCCCCGAACCTGCGGGTCAAGCCGGTGCCCGACCTCGGGGGACACGGCTGGCGCCAGGTCGCCGTGGAGATCTACGGCGGACCGCTGCTCAACTCCTGGCTCGACCGCGACCTCGGCCTGGCCGGCCGCCTCTCCCTCCGGGACGGCAGCACGCGCCTGGTGAACATCGACCGGCCCCTGCTGCGAGTCCCCCAGCTCGCCATCCACCTCGACCGCGCCGTGAACACGGACGGCCTGAAGCTCGACAAGCAGCGCCACCTGCAACCGATCTGGGGCATGTCGGACGACGTCCGCGAGGGCGACCTGATCGCCTTCCTCGAAGAGGAGTCCGGGCTCGCACCGGGCGAGGTCACCGGCTGGGACCTGATGGTCCACTCCGTGGAACCGCCCGCGTACCTGGGCCGCGACCGGGAGCTGGTCGCGGGCCCGCGCATGGACAACCTACTGTCCGTGCACGCCGCCACGGCGGCACTCGCGGCCATGGCGACGAACCCCCGCGAGCTGCCGTGCATCCCGGTCCTCGCGGCCTTCGACCACGAGGAGAACGGCTCGCAGAGCGACACAGGCGCCGACGGCCCGCTGCTCGGCAGCGTCCTGGAGCGTTCGGTGTTCGCGCGGGGCGGGTCGTACGAGGACCGGGCGCGGGCGTTCGCCGGCACCGTCTGTCTCTCCTCCGACACGGGCCACGCCGTCCACCCCAACTACGCGGAGCGGCACGACCCGACGCACCACCCGCGCGTCAACGGCGGCCCCATCCTCAAGGTCAACGTCAACAACCGCTACGCCACGGACGGTTCGGGCCGCGCGGTCTGGGTCGCCGCCTGTGACAAGGCCGGCGTCCCGTTCCAGAACTTCGTCTCCAACAACTCCATGCCCTGCGGCACGACGATCGGCCCGATCACCGCGGCCCGGCACGGCATCAAGACCGTCGACATAGGGGTGGCGATCCTGTCGATGCACAGCGCACGGGAGTTGTGCGGCGCCGACGACCCGCATCTGCTCGCCAACGCGCTGGTGGCGTTCCTGGAAGGGTAATTGAGGGCAATTGGCGAAGGGGCGTCGCGAAGGGGCCTCGTACGGCCGCGCATACCTGTCCCGGGTCCGGGCACCCGGAACCGACCGGAACAACCGGATCCTCCGGAACGACCGGACCGGACAGGGAGGCAACACTCATGAGCCTCGGCGGCTGCATCATCCTCATCGCCGTGGGAGCCATCCTCACCTTCGCGACCGACTGGGAGATGGAAGGGGTCAACCTCGACCTGGTCGGAGTCATCCTGATGATCGTCGGAGTGATCGGCGCCCTGGCGTTCCGCAGCGTCGCCCGGCGCAGGCGGGTCCTGATACCGCCCTCGACGACCGTGATCGACGATGACCGGTACCACGGCTGAGCTCTCAGGACAGTGCGTGGCCCGTCGTGACGTCCACATGACCGGGTACGTCGCCATGGCGGTCGCCGACGGTCAGGGTGCCGGACGGTTCGAGGACGAGGATCTCGGTACGGACCGGGGCGTACGGCTTGTGCTCCGTGCCGCGCGGCACCGTGAAGGCCGAGCCCTTCGGGAGGACGACCGTGCGCTCACCGGCCGACTCCCGGAGGGCGATGTGCAGTTCACCGTCCAGAACGAGAAAGAACTCGTCGGTCCCCTCGTGCACATGCCAGACATGCTCGCCCTCGACCTTGGCAACGCGTACGTCGTAGTCGTTGACCGTGGTGAGGATGCGGGGGCTCCACAGGGCGGAGAAGGAGCCGAGGGCGGCGGGAACGGAGACGGGCTGGGATGTCATGGGCCCATCGTGCGGGTGTACCCGCCCTCGCACGAGTGCTAGAAATCGCACATGCCGCAAGAATCCTCTCACCCCGGCGGGAAGCGGCCGGGACCGCACCGCGTCGCCGTGATCGTCGACGAGGGCACGAACCCGTTCGAGGTCGGTGTCGCGACCGAACTGTTCGGCCTGCCCCGCCCCGAACTCGGCCTGCCGGGCCCGCTGTACGAGGTGACGGTGTGCGCACCGACCCCCGAAGTGCGCCTGAACCACGGCTTCTTCACCCTCACCGGGGTAGCCGGCCTGGAGGCGGCGGACGAGGCAGACACCCTCGTCGTACCGGGCCGCCCGGACAACGTCGTACCGCGCGGTGAGGCCGTACTCGACGCCGTACGACGCACCCACGCGCGCGGGGCACGCGTCATGAGCCTGTGCACGGGAAGCTTCGCGCTCGCGGAGGCGGGCCTGCTGGACGGCCGCCGGGCGACAACCCACTGGCTGTGGGCGGACACCTTCAGACAACTGCACCCAAGGGTCCTCCTGGAACCGGACGTCCTGTTCACGGACGACGGCGACATCCTCACGGCCGCAGGCAGCGCCGCCGCCCTGGACCTCGGGCTGCACATCTGGCGTACGGACCATGGTGCCGAGATCGCCAACGCGGTCTCCCGGCGCCTGGTGTTCGCCGCCCACCGGGACGGCGGGCAACGCCAGTTCGTGGAACGCCCGGTGCCGGCGACACCGGACGAATCCCTCGGCCCCCTGCTGGCCTGGGCCCAGGAACGCCTGGCCGACCCCCTGACGGTGGCCGGCCTGGCGTCCAGGGCGGCGGTCTCACCGGCCACCCTCCACCGCCGCTTCCGCTCCCAACTCGGCACGACACCCCTGACCTGGCTGACGGGAGAACGGGTCACCCTCGCCCGCCGCCTGATCGAACGCGGCGAGGAACGCCTCGACGTGGTGGCGGCCCGCAGCGGCCTGGGCACGGCGGCGAACCTGCGCGCCCGGCTCCGCCGTGAGACCGGACTCAGTCCATCGGCGTACCGGCGGCGTTTTGGACGCGGAGGCGGGGAACCGGTGAGTACATGAGATTCCTCGTACGCGACCGGCTGCTCGGCATCGGCGACGACTACTGGATCGAGGACCAGCACGGCACCAAGGTCTATCTGGTCGACGGCAAGGCCATGCGGCTGCGGGACACCTTCGAGCTGAAGGACACGCAGGGCAGGGTCCTGATCGACATCCACCAGAAGATGTTCGCCCTGCGGGACACGATGGTGATCGAACGCGACGGCGACACCCTGGCAACCATCAAACGCAAACGCCTGTCCCTGCTCCGCAACCACTACCGGGTGTCGCTGGTGGACGGCACGGAACTGGACGTCAGCGGAAAGATCCTGGACCGGGAGTTCGCGGTCGACTACGACGGCGAACTACTCGCCCAGATCTCCCGCCGCTGGCTGCACATCCGGGAGACCTACGGAGTGGACGTCGTACGTGACGACGCGGACCCGGCCCTGCTGATCGCGGTGGCGGTATGCGTGATCCACCTGGCGGAGAAGGAACGGGGGGACGATTGATCTTTTTAGCCCGTCCGGCGTTTGAGGACGAGGCCGTCCAGGCCGAAGGGGGGTCTGGGGGCGCAGCCCCCAGGGGATGGGAACGGGTAAGGGCGGCGGGGGCGAGAAAACTCAGGGCCGCCCCGGAACCCCCAACCCCAGCACCCGATCCTTCAGCGCCGGAAACACCTCCCGCGTCTCCCCCACCTTCGCCGGATCGAACTCGACCCGCAGAACCTCCTCGCCCGCCCCCGCCTCCGCGAGCACCTCACCCCACGGATCAACCACGATCGAGTGACCGGCCTGCGGAACTCCCGCATGCTCCCCGGCCGTTCCACACGCAAGAACGAACGCCTGGTTCTCGACCGCCCGCGCCTGAGCCAGCAACGTCCAGTGGGACCGCCGCCGCTCCGGCCACCCCGCCGAGATCACGATCGTCTCGGCACCAGCATCGACAAGCCCACGGAACAACTCAGGGAAACGGAGGTCGTAACACGTGGCGACACCAACCGTCGTCCCGGGCAGCCGGACGGTCACCAGCTCCGCACCCGCCCCCATCAGCACGGCCTCACCCTTGTCGAAGCCGAACCGATGGATCTTGCGATAGACGGCAGCCAGCTCACCGTCCGGAGAAAAGACGAGGGAGGTGTTGTACAGAGGCCCCTCAGGGTCCCGCTCCGGAATCGACCCGGCGTGCAGCCACACGCCCGCGTCACTCGCGGCCTTGGCCATCGCCTCGTACGTCGGCCCGTCCAGCGGCTCGGCCTCGGCGGCGAACAGCTCGTACGCGAAAGCCCCCGTCGTCCACAGCTCGGGCAGTACGACGAGATCGGCACCGGCCTCGTCCCGTACCAGCGACGCCACACGCCGCCGACGCGATTCGACCGATTCGCCCTCTTCTACACCGATCTGGATGAGCGAGGCGCGCACACTACCACCGTCCTGACATTCGAGCCGTTCACACGGGCCTACGATCGTCACACGAAAGCACTGCCGGGGTGCCTCACAGCAGCGTAACTTAACGTTCCAAGACACCCGCTGACAGCAATCCCGCTCTCCCGTCCGCGCCTTCGCACCCACCGACAACGCCGTCGACATCCGCCGTCACCCGACGTCATCCGCCGTCATCACTGCCCGCGCACCGACCGCCCGAGGGGTCCCGTTCCGTGAGTCTGCATCCCACTCTCCAGCCCTACGCCGACGCCTGGACCCACTCCATCGAAGCGATATCCGAGCTGGTGACGCCGCTCGCGGAGGGTGAGTGGAACCGCCGGACCCCATGCCCGGGCTGGTCGGTCCGTGACGTGGTCTCACATGTCATCGGCATGGAGTGCGAGATGCTCGGCGACCCGCGCCCCATCCACACGCTCCCGCGCGACCTCTACCACGTCACCAACGAGCAGCAGCGCTACACGGAGATGCAGGTCGACGTACGGCGGCACCACACGGCCCCCGAGATGACGTCGGAGCTGGAGTACACGGTCATTCGCCGCAACCGGCAGCTGCGCAACGAGTCACGGGAACCGGGGGCGAAGATCCGCGGCCTGCACGGCCAGGAGACCGCCCTCGTGGACGCGATGCGCAACCGGGCGTTCGACGTGTGGGTGCACGAACAGGATCTGCGTACGGCACTCGGCCGACCCGGCAACATCGACTCCCCCGGCGCGCACGTCGCGCGGGACATGCTGCTCGGCGCGCTGCCGAAGGTCGTCGCCAAGGACGCGGGGGCGCCGCGCAGTTCGGCGATCGTCTTCGACGTGCACGGTCCCATCGAGTTCCTGCGCACGATCCGCGTCGACATCAACGGCCGCGGCACCCTGGAAACGTCCCCGGCCCTCGGCCCCGCCGCCACCTTCGCCCTCGACTGGGAGACCTACTTCCGCCTGGCCTGCGGCCGGGTGACCCCGGAGTCGGTAGCCGACCGCATCAAGGCAGAGGGCGACCCAAGCCTGACGGCGGCAATCCTGCGCCACTTCGCGGTGACGCCGTAAGTTTGTCGGGGTGACGGCCACTCATCGAGCGCGGCGGTCACTCGACAAGCGTGGCGGCCACTCATCGAGCGTGACGGCCACTTCTCAGCGCCGGCCAGCATCTTCAGCCCGTCCGGCGATTGAGGACGAGGCCGTTCAGGCCGACAGCGGGGGCCTGGGGGCGGCAGCCCCCAGAGACGCCCACACAAGGCACCGCCCACCTACACAGGAACGTGCACTGTAGAAACCCTGCTGGCAACCAACCGCTCCGACTCCCGCAGAGCGGCCCGCTTCCGCAACCGCAGAATCTGGCTGACGCCAACCCCCTGCAACAGGAACACGAACGAGAACGCGACGGCGTAGTCGTCCCCGGTCGCGTCGAGCAGCACGCCGACCGCGAACAGCGTCGTCATCGAGGCGATGAACCCACCCATGTTGGTGATCCCGGACGCCGTCCCCTGACGCTCGGGCGGATTCGCGGGCCGGGCGAAGTCGAACCCGAGCATGGACGCGGGCCCACAAGCCCCGAGCACCGTGCACAGCACCACCAGCAGCCACATCGGGACGTGCTCGGCGCCGGACACCGCCGGGTAGGCGAGCGTCACCGCCCACGTCACCGCCGTCACACCGACCGTGCCCAGCGCGAGCGGCAGCCGCGCCGTGTGGTGCCGGGCGACGATCTGGCCGTACACCAGGCCGATCACCATGTTGGAGAGCACGACCAGCGTCAGCAGCTCACCCGCCGTCGCCCGTGTCAGCCCCTGCGCCTCGACGAGGAACGGCAGGCCCCACAGCAGCAGGAACACCATCGCCGGGAACTGGGTGGTGAAGTGCACCCACAGCCCGAGCCGGGTCCCGGGCTCACGCCACGAGGCGGCGATCTGCCGGCGCACGTACGCGGCCCCCTGATGCGGGAACGGCTCCGGCTCGTGCCCCTCCGGATGGTCCTTGAGGAACACCAGCATCAGCACCAGTACGACCACGCCGGCGAACGCGCTCCCCGCGAAGGCCGCCGTCCAACCGATGCCGTGCAGCAGCCGGGCGATGACGAGCGTCGAGACGAGGTTGCCCGCCATCCCGGCCAGCCCCGCCAGCTGCGCGACGAGCGGCCCGCGCCGCGCCGGGAACCACCGGGATCCGAGCCGCAGCACGCTGATGAACGTCATCGCGTCACCGCACCCGAGCAGCGCACGCGACGCGAGAGCCGTGCCGTACGAGGGCGAGAAGGCGAACCCGAGCTGACCGGCCGTGAACAGCACCGCCCCGATGGCCAGCACCTTCTTCGTGCCGAGCCGGTCGACGAGCAGGCCGACGGGTATCTGCATGCCCGCGTAGACGAGGAGCTGGAGTATCGAGAAGGTGGACAGGGCGGACGCGCCCACGTGGAAGCGGTCGGCGGCGTCGAGCCCGGCCACCCCCAGCGACGTACGGAAGATGACGGCGACGAAGTACACGGAGACGCCGACGGACCAGACGAGGACGGCACGGCGCCCACCGGGCGGATCGCCGGGCAGCACACCGGATCCCGCACCGGATCCCGCACCGGAACTGCCCTTTCCAAAGCCGCTGTTCACGTCACCCCCGCGACTCATCGGACCTCGCCCCGCGCCAGGTTGGAGAACCAGCTGACGTGCCGGTGCACGATCGCGACCGCCGCCTCCGGGTCGCCCGAGCGCAGCGCGTCGAGGATCTCCTGGTGCTCGACGAGCGTCTTGGTGATGCGGTCGGGGTGGGCGTGCATGACGGCGACGCCCATCCTCAGCTGCCGGTCGCGCAGTTGGTCGTAGAGACGGGAGAGGATCTCGTTGCCGCCGCTGCGGACGATCTCGGCGTGGAAGCAGCGGTCGGTCACGGCGGCCCCGGCCAGATCACCGACCGCGGCCTGCTCGCGCTGCTGTTCGAGCAGTTCCGTGAGCCGGGCGATCAGCCGGGGTGAGGCGGGCACCGCCTTGCGGATCGCGTGCTCCTCGACCAGCTGCCGGGTCTCGACGACGTCCGCGATCTCCTGCGCGGAGACGGGCAGGACGAGCGCGCCCTTCTTCGGGTAGAGCTTGATCAGCCCCTCGGCCTCCAGGCGCAGCAACGCCTCGCGCACCGGTGTGCGCGAGACCCCGACGGCCTCGGCCAGTTCGCCTTCGGTGAGCAGGGTCCCGCCTTCGTAACGGCGGTCCAGGACACCCTCTTTGACGTGGGTGTAGACACGGTCGGCGGCGGGAGGTTGCTTCACGTGCTGCACGGCCAGGCTGCTCATGCCGACAGCATAGATACAACACGTACCCATGAGGGGCGACCGTCCGCCATATGGACCGATCCTTCAGGCCGATCCCCGGTCGGGGCGTGACGTCGCCGCACGGGCAGCAGTTCAATCTCCGGAAGGGTCGCGGGAACCACGAACATCCGTACGGCGTCCCTCAGAAAGGGAAAATCGGGGAACCCGCCTCAGCACGCGCACAACCAACTGTGCTAGTTACGAGTCACACGGGAGCGGCGTTCCGCCGACGACTCGGCCAACTCGGCCGCTCTCCAGGGGCATTCGGACGATTCAGACGTAATCGGGGTATTGAAGTTGATAACCGGCATCCAGGGCATCCGTTTCCGCAGAGCCGCAGCCGTCGTGGTCACCACCGGCGCCGTGCTCGCGACCGGAGCGCTCACCGCGGCGCCCGCGCAGGCCGCTGTAGCCACACCCACCATCACCGCCCCAGGCGGATTCCTGATGAACAGCACCAACGGCGCGACTCTGTTCAGCAAGGCCCCCAACACGAGGCGCCTCACCGCCTCCACCACCAAGGTCATGACCGCGGCGGTCGTGCTCTCGCAGGCGAACGTGAACCTGGACACCAAGGTCACGATCAAGCAGGACGTCAGCAACTACATGGTCAAGAAGGGCTACCCCTCGTCCGCCAAGCTGATCGTCGGTGACAAGGTCACCGTCCGTCAGTTGCTGTACGGGATGATGCTGCCGTCCGGCTGCGACGCCGCGATGGCCCTCGCCGACAAGTTCGGTACCGGCTCGACGGTGGCCGCGCGCACGAAGTCGTTCATCGCGAAGATGAACGCGAAGGCCACGAGTCTCGGCATGAGGAACACGCACTTCGACTCGTTCGACGGTCTGAGCAACGGCAACAACTACTCGACGCCGAAGGACCTCACGCTGCTCGCCCGCAGCGCGATGAAGAGCGGCGCCTTCAAGGTCGTCGTGAAGACCAAGTCGTACACGGCGAAGACGATCACGAAGACCGGCGGCACCCGCAACACGACCTGGACGAACACCAACACCCTGCTCGGCTGGAACGGCACGCTCGGCATCAAGACCGGCTCAGGCACCGAGGCCAAGTACTGTCTCATTTTCGCCGCCACGAAGAACGGCGAGTCGGTGATGGGCGCCGTCCTGACCGCCTCCAACGCGGCCAACCGCACAGCGGACGTCAAGAAGCTCATCAACTACGGCTACGCCAAGATCAGCTGACGCCCACGCCAGACGGAAATGGGGGCGGCCACTCGAAGTGGCCGCCCCCATTTTCACGCCCAGGTGATGAGCTTCTTCGGCTGTTCCAGGATCGCCGCCACGTCCGCCAGCACCTTGGACCCCAACTCCCCGTCGACCAGGCGGTGGTCGAAGCTCAACGCCAGTGTGGTGACCTGACGCGGCTTGACCTTGCCCTTGTGGACCCACGGCTGGAGCCTGATCGCGCCGACCGCGAGGATCGCGGACTCGCCGGGCGGGAGGATCGGCGTACCCGTGTCGACGCCGAAGACGCCGACGTTGGTGATCGTCACCGTGCCGCCCTGCATCGCCCCGGGAGAGGTCTTGCCGTCCCGCGCCGTGGACACCAGCTCGGAGAGCGCCGCCGCCAGTTGCGGAAGCGTCTTCTCGTGGGCGTCCTTGATGTTCGGGACGATCAGACCGCGCGGGGTGGCCGCCGCGATGCCCAGGTTGACGTAGTGCTTGAGCACGATCTCCTGGTTCACCTCGTCCCAGGACGCGTTGACGTCCGGGTTGCGCCTGATCGCGACCAGCAGGGCCTTGGCGATCAGGAGCAACGGGTTCACCCGCAGCCCCTCCATCGCCTTGTCCCGCTTCAGCTCCTCCACCAGCTTCAGCGTGCGCGTCACGTCCACCGTCACGAACTCCGTGACATGCGGCGCCGTGAACGCCGAGCCGACCATCGCCAGCGCGGTCGCCTTCCGTACGCCCCTGACCGGGACGCGCGTCTCCCGCGTGCCGTCGTACGTGGTCACCGGAACGGTCGCTGCCGGGGCCGCGACCGGCGTGGTGCGCACCGGTTCGGGGGCCGGTGGGGCCACCGCCGCGTGCACGTCCTCCCGCGTGATGATGCCGTCGGGGCCCGACGGGGTCACCGTCGTCAGGTCGACCCCGAGATCCTTGGCGAGCTTGCGCACCGGCGGCTTCGCCAGCGGACGGGCGGCTCCTCCGGCCGGGCCGACCAGGCCGGTGAGGGTGCTGTGGCCGTTCAGCTCGTGCTGGACCGCCGCCGCGACCTCCTGGGCCGGGACCTCGGCGCCCTTGCGGGGACGGCGCTTGGTCGAGGAAACGGCCACGCCGTAGCCGACGAGCACCGGCTGGCGGGCCGGCGGCTTCGCTTCCTCGGGTGCCTCGACCGGAACCGGAGTCTCGGCCGCTGCCGGTGCCTCGGCCGCTGCCGGAGCCACAGCCCCGCCACCGCCACCACCCCCGACATCCACCGCGATGATCGACGTACCCACGTCGACCGTCGTGCCCTCGGGGAAGTGGAGTGCGCGGACGACCCCGTCGTACGGGATGGGTAGTTCGACGGCCGCCTTGGCGGTCTCGACCTCGCACACCACCTGGCCGTCGGCGACCGTGTCGCCCGGCTGGACGTACCACTTGAGGATCTCGGCCTCGGTGAGTCCCTCGCCCACGTCGGGCATCTTGAACTCGCGAACGGACGCGTCAGTCATCGTCGTCACGTCCCTCTCCTCAGTACGCCAGCGAGCGGTCGACGGCGTCGAGCACCCGGTCCAGGCTCGGTAGGTACTCCTCCTCCAGGCGCGCCGGCGGGTACGGGGCGTGATAGCCGCCGACCCTGAGCACCGGTGCCTCCAGGTGGTAGAAGCAGCGTTCCGTGATCCGGGCGGCGATCTCCGCGCCCGAGCCGAAGAACACCGGTGCCTCGTGCACCACGACCAGGTGGCGGGTCTTCTCGACCGAGGCCTGGACGGAGTCGAAGTCGAGCGGGGAGACCGACCGCAGGTCGAGGACCTCCAGGGACCGGCCCTCCTCCGCCGCCGCGTTCGCGACCTCCAGGCACAGCTTCACCATCGGGCCGTAGGCGGCGAGGGTGAGGTCGGTGCCCTCACGGACCACCTGGGCCTTGTGCAGCGGCCCCGGGATGGCCTCGGCATTGACCTCGGCCTTGTCCCAGTAGCGCCGCTTCGGCTCGAAGAAGATCACCGGGTCGTCGCTCTGGATGGCCTGCTGCATCATCCAGTACGCGTCCGACGCGTTGGACGGGGACACCACCTTGAGGCCCGCCACATGCGCGAAGAGCGCCTCCGGGGACTCCGAGTGGTGCTCGACCGCGCCGATGCCGCCGCCGTACGGGATGCGGATGACGATCGGGAGCTTGATCTTGCCCAACGCGCGCGCGTGCATCTTCGCGAGCTGGGTGACGATCTGGTCGTACGCCGGGAAGACGAAGCCGTCGAACTGGATCTCCACGACCGGGCGGTAGCCGCGCAGGGCGAGGCCGATCGCCGTGCCGACGATGCCCGACTCGGCGAGCGGGGTGTCGATGACCCGCTCCTCGCCGAAGTCCTTCTGCAGACCGTCGGTGACCCGGAAGACCCCGCCGAGCTTGCCGACGTCCTCACCCATGATCAGGACCTTGGGGTCCGACTCCAGGGCCTTGCGCAGCGATTCGTTGATCGCCTTGGCCAGGGCCAAGTTCTTGGACGTCACGGTCTTCGCCGCCGCGTTCGTCGAAGCCACTGTCTCAGCCGCCATGATCACGCCCCCTCCCCATCCGCGAACGACGCCTGGTAGGCGGCGAACTGGGCCCGCTCCTCGTCCACGAGCGCGTGCCCGTCGGCGTAGGTGTGCTCGAAGATCGCGAAGGGGTCCGGGTCCGGCATGGCACGGACCGCTTCGCGTACTCGCCTGCCCAACGACTCGCTCTCGACCTCGAGTTCCGCGAAAAATCCCTCGTCCGCGTGGTTTGAGGCCTCCAGATATGTGCGAAGGCGGGCGATCGGGTCCTTCGCCTCCCAGGCCGCCCGCTCGTCGTCGTGGCGGTAGCGGGTCGGGTCGTCGGAGGTGGTGTGGGCGCCCATGCGGTACGTGTACGCCTCGACCAGCGTCGGGCCCTCGCCGCTGCGGGCCCGCTCCAGGGCCCACTTCGTCACCGCGAGGACGGCCAGGACGTCGTTGCCGTCCACCCGTACGCCCGGGAAGCCGTAGCCCTGCGCGCGCTGGTAGAGCGGGACGCGGGTCTGGCGCTCGGTCGGCTCGGAGATCGCCCACTGGTTGTTCTGGCAGAAGAACACCACGGGGGCGTTGTAGACCGAGGCGAAGGTGAAGGACTCGGCGACGTCGCCCTGGCTGGAGGCGCCGTCCCCGAAGTAGGCGATGACCGCGGAGTCGGCGCCGTCCTTGGCCACGCCCATCGCGTAACCGGTGGCGTGCAGGGTCTGCGAGCCGATGACGATCGTGTAGAGGTGGAAGTTGTTGCTGTTCGGGTCCCAGCCGCCGTTGTTGACGCCGCGGAACATGCCGAGCAGGTTGGTCGGGTCGATGTCCCGGCACCAGGCGACGCCGTGCTCGCGGTAGGTCGGGAAGACGTAGTCGTCGGTGCGGGTGGCGCGGCCGGAGCCGATCTGGGCGGCCTCCTGGCCGAGCAGCGAGGCCCACAGGCCCAGCTCGCCCTGGCGCTGGAGGGCGGTGGCCTCGGCGTCGAAGCGGCGGGTCAGCACCATGTCGCGGTACAGACCGCGCAGGTCGTCGGGGGTGAGGGCGGCGACGTACGGGTCGTAGGCGGCGTTCTCGACGCGCTCGCCCTCGGGGGTGAGCAGCTGGACGAGGTCCGGATCGGCGCCCGTCGCGGCCGTCCCGACCGCCTGCGCCGGCTCGGCGGCGGGCTTCTTGGGGGCGGCTCGTTTGGCGGGGGCTCGTTTGGCGGGGGCGCGCTTCGCGGCCGTGGCCTTGGACGCGGTGGCAGTGGCGGGCTGCGCGGCCGTGGCTGATGCGTCGGCGGCCGGCGCGTCGGCGCTCTGCGCGGTGGTGCGGGTGGTACCGGTCTTGCTTCCGGCGCTGCGTCGCGGTTTGCGCGCGGCAGTGCTCTCCACGGTCACGTGTACTCCTCCGTCGGTCCGGCCCCGGGGTTGCCGGGTAACCAGTGCGGTCACCTGTTCCCGATACCCGTGCACGGGGTGGGTGCCGCTCGGCCGGGAACAGGCGTGACAGGTGTCCCGGCGAGCGTCCGCAAGCATCACGTTACCCAGTGCGCCATATTTCTATGAAACCCCCCTGACCTGCGATTTTGCTTGGAAATCCAAGTAAATTGAACAAGTCGGGAAGGGGCCCTGGTCACAGCCTTGCAGGGGGCCGGAACAACGGCACGTTATCCCGCGCACCCAGGCCGCGGGAAGAGATCGGTATGTGAGACTGTCTCCGTGTCCGAAGACGGAAAAATCACTGTATTTCTCCTCGATGACCATGAAGTCGTCCGCCGGGGAGTCCATGAACTGCTCTCGGTCGAGGACGACATCGAGGTGGTCGGCGAGGCCGGGACGGCGGCGGACGCGCTGGTACGGATTCCGGCCACCCGCCCGGACGTGGCGGTGCTGGACGTACGGCTCCCGGACGGCAGCGGCGTCGAGGTGTGCCGCGAGATCCGCTCCCTGGACGCGGGCGTCAAATGCCTGATGCTGACGTCGTTCGCCGACGACGAGGCCCTCTTCGACGCGATCATGGCGGGCGCCTCCGGGTACGTCCTCAAGGCCATCCGCGGACATGAACTACTGGCGGCCGTACGGGACGTGGCGGCCGGCAAGTCCCTGCTCGACCCGGTGGCGACCGCCCGCGTCCTGGAGCGGCTGCGGAGCGGCGGCGCGGACACGGGCGTGCGCGGCGACGAGCGGCTCGCGAACCTGACCGACCAGGAGCGCAGGATCCTCGACCTGATCGGCGAGGGGCTCACCAACCGCGAGATCGGCGAACGGCTGCACCTGGCCGAGAAGACGATCAAGAACTATGTGTCGGGACTGCTGTCCAAGCTGGGCATGCAGCGGCGCGCACAGGCGGCGGCGTACGTGGCACGGATGCAGGCGGAGGGGCAGGGGCAGAGCCGGGGTTTCTAAGGTTTCAGAGCCCTCCGGGGCGCCCGAATCGGGACCTAAGGCCTCTCTTCTGGGGGCGAGCGCCCCTGGTGTGCCCGTTCGGCCGCCGCACACAGTGAGTGCATGCCGACCGAGGAACAGAACGAGCAGGACGACCAGCGCGCCGCCGACCTCCTCGGCCGCGTGGCGCACGGCCGGGTCGCGACCAGCATGCGCGCGCTGCCCTTCCTGGCGTCCGCCCGGCACATCGTCGTGGACGGCCGGGTCCTGCTGCGCCTGCACAGGGGGCACGGGTACCACCGGGCGTGCGTGGGCGGTGTCGTCGCGTACGGCGCGGACGTTCCGTCGGCACGCAACCGGCGGTCGTGGTCCGTGCAGGTCGTCGGGGAGTGCGCGGCCGTGGAGCCGACCCCCGCCGAACTCGACCGGTTCGGGCCCGCACCGCGCTCCGTGGACGGCGTGCCCTTCGACCCTGTCTACCTTCGAGTCGAACCCCAGTTCGCCACCGTGCACTCCGTGATCGAAACCGACTGCCCGTGACAGCACGCGGTCACCTGTGACTGCGTGTGACAAGCGCCCCGCTCACGCGCCCGGCTCGTGCCCTAGCATCTGGCGCGTGCCGCGCTCATCTGTACCACCCCTTGTGCCCCACGCTCCCCCTCTGGGCGCCCTCCTCCGCCAGTACTCCGCCGGGTCCGCGCTGACCTGCGACCCCGTCGACCAGGGGCTGCTGAACCGCGGCTACCGGCTCGCCACCACGCGCGGCGACTACTTCCTGAAGCACCACTTCGACCCCGAGACCGCCGACCCCGCCGCGATCGCCCGCCAGCACCGGGCGACCCAGCGCCTCGCGGATCTCGGCGTCCCGGTGGCCCCGCCCCTGCCCGGCCGCGACGGCCGTACGGTCGCCGTCGTCGGCGGCCACGCCTACGCCCTGCACCCCTGGATCGACGGCCGCCACCGCCACGGCGGCCAGCTCACCACCGTCCAGTGCGGCCGACTGGGCGCCCTGCTGGGCGTGGTCCACGCAAGCCTGGAACGCGTGATGCCGACGCGGGGCGGGGCACCGGGCGAGGGCACCGGCCGGAACCAGGGCGTCCCGACGCCAGGGGTGACCGCCGGCCGACAGCAGCCCACCGCCCACGAGCCGACTACCGAACAGAACAGCCTCTCCCTGTGGGCGGAGACAGGCCGACGAGCTGGAAACGCTGGGCGCGACGAACCCGCCCGACGGGGCATCACCCCCCGGCAGGGCGGCTCCGCCGCCCGGAACCAGGACGGCCCGGGCGACCGGAACCGGGGCGAAGCCGCCGGCCGGGACTGGGGCGAACCCGCCGACCGGCACCAAGGCCTCGCCGCCGACCAAGACCGGTACGGCCCGGCCAACCGGCACTGGGACGGACCCGCAGGCCAGCACGCAGGCGTCCCCACCGACCGAGACCGGAGCGGAACCGCCGCCCAGCTCTGGGACGAAACCGCCAGCCGCAACCAAGGCACCCCCACCAACCGGCACCGGGACAGCCCGGCCAGCCAGGACTGGGACGGACCCATCGGCCGGAACTGCGACGACCCCGTAGGCCGACACTGGGCCGCACCCGCCAACCGGCACTGGGACGAAACCGCCAGCCGGAACCAGGGCCTCGTCACCGACCTGGACCTGGACGGACCCGGCAGCCGGCACTGGGACAGCCCCGCAGACCGACCCTCGGCGGCCGACCGGTACCGGACCACCGCCCCCACCGAAACCCACGCGAATCACCCCTCCCCAGCAGCCCCAAGCCCGGCTCCCACCGACAGCCCCGCAAGCCGACCCCCGGCGGCCGACCAGTACCGGGCCGCCACCGCTGCCGAACCCTCCGCAACCACCGAAGCCACCGCAAAGTCCCCCTCCCCGCACCCCACCCCAGGAACCCCAGGCCCAGCCCCCGCCAACGGCCCCGCCGAACCCGTGCACGCCCCCTCGGCCGACCCCGTCGACACCTTCGCGCTCATTGACGACCTCCTCGCCCAGGTTCGCCGTCGTCGCCCCACCGATGCCTTCGACGAGCTGGCCCGGTACCGGCTGCTGGAGCGGCGGGCGCTGTTGGAGCAGCATGCGGATCGGCGGCCACCGCCGGGTGGCTCGGTGGGGTGGGTGCACGGTGACTTCCACCCGTTCAACCTGCTCTACAAGGGGGACGCGCCCGCCGCGATCGTCGACTGGGACCGGCTCGGTGTGCAGCCCCGCGCGGAGGAGGCAGTACGCGCCGCCGCGATCTTCTTCGTACGGCCCGCCGGCACGCTCGACCTGCCCAAGGTGCGGGCGTACGCGCGCGCGTACCGGCGTACGGCCGGGGCCACGCCCTCCGAGCTGGCCGCCGCCGTGCACCGGGTGTGGTGGGAGCGGCTCAACGACTTCTGGATGCTGCGCTGGCACTACGAGCGGGGGGACACCCGCGCCGACTCCCAGTTCCCGGCCGCCTCGGCGCTCGCGGTGTGGTGGACGCGCGAGTACGACGCGGTGTGCGGGGCGTTCACGGACTGACGCCCACCGGAGCCGGGGGCCGGAACAACGGCACGCGCGCGTGGGCCCTCTTCGGGTCGCACGCGCGCGTGGAGGCTGTTTTCCGTCGGCCGGAGGTCACCGGCCCGCCGGTGTCAGGGAGTGGTGCCGCCCTCGGTACCGCCGTCTTCCTCACCGGTGTCGCCGGTGTCCTCCGGCGAGGCGGTCGCCGTGTCCGCCGGCTCCGACACCGTGTTCGACGGCTGCACGCTCGTCTGCACGTCCGACGGTGTGGGCGACGGCTCGGAGGAGGCGGTCTCGGACTGCGTGTACGACGGTGTGGGCGACGGCGTCCACTGGGACCCGCCGTCCGAGCCGCTGCCGTCGTCCGTCTCGACGCTCGACGTCTCCTCGGAGACCTCTTCGCTCGGACTCGCCGTGGCGTCGTCGTTCGTCGCCGTCTGCGAGGTCGTCGGCGACTGGGTGGTACCGGTGTCGCCACCGTCGCCGTTGCCGTTCTGGAGAGCGAGGGCGACGCCCGCCGCGATGGCGATCACCGCGAAGAACGCCAGTATCCACAGCTTGCCCCGGCCACCGCTCCGGTTGCCGTGCCCCTCGAAGCCGCCGTCGTCCCCGCCGCCGTACCCGACGGGCAGGATCGGCTGGGGGATCTGGGTGGTCCCGGAGTTGTCGCCCGGGTGCTGGTTCATCACCGCGGTGCCGGCGAAGCCCCCCGAGGGGGTGTGCCGGCCCTCGTGCATGTCGACGGGCCCGGTGTTCCAGGTGCCGGTGTGACCGCCCTGGTCGTACAGCATCTGCAGGCCGTACTGGATCAGCCCGCGCATCTCCTCGGCGGTCTGGAAGCGGTCGTCCGGCTCCTTGGCCAGGGACCGCATGACGAGCCCGTCCAGCTCCGGCGGCGCCGCGTCCGAGACCTCGGACGGGGGCACCGGAATGTCCTGGACGTGCTGGTAGACCACGGAGAGAGGGGTCTCACCCGTGAACGGGGGTCGCAGCGCGAGGAGTTCGTACAACAGACAACCGGTCGCGTACAGGTCCGAGCGGTGGTCGACCGCCTTGCCGAGGGCCTGCTCGGGGGAGAGGTACTGGGGCGTGCCCATGACCATGCCGGTCTGCGTCATCGTCGTGGACGCCCCGTGCAGCGCACGGGCGATGCCGAAGTCCATGACCTTCACGGCACCGTTGTGCGTGATGATCACGTTGGCGGGCTTGATGTCCCGGTGCACGATGCCGTGCTGGTGGGAATACGCCAGCGCCTCCAGCACCCCGGAGACGATGATCAGGGCCTGCTCGGGCCCGGGCGCCTCGGCGTTGATGAGGAGGTCACGGATGGTGCGCCCCTCGACGATCTCCATCACGATGTACGGGACGGAGTGGCCGCCGACGTAGTCCTCGCCGGAGTCGTACACGGCGACGATCGAGTGGTGGTTGAGCCCGGCCACCGACTGGGCCTCGCGCGTGAAGCGGGCCTTGGAGATCGGGTCCTCGGCGAGATCGGCGCGCAGCAGTTTGACCGCGACGGTCCGCCCGAGGCGTACGTCCTCGGCGGCGAACACCTCCGCCATGCCGCCCCGGCCGAGTCTGTGGGTGAGCCGGTACCGGCCGTCCCCCACCAGTCCGCCGTTGCCCCACAACTCAGGCGCGTCTGACATACCGCCGCCAGCCGCCTCGGGGTCGGACGGGCCCTGAGCGCGCTGCTGTGCCATCAGTCCTCGCCGTCGTTTCTGCCCGCGGTGCGCGCGGTGTTGTTACGGTCTCCGTCGGCCACGCTACAGCCTCCACGCAAGCCTCCGGTCCGGGAGGCGGCCCGGGAGCAGCTCCGGAAGGAGCCCCGGTACGAGTCCCGGGCAGACCGGACATCAAACCCGTTGCCGATATCGTCGTGCAAATTCCGCGCCCCGTCCGTCCAGCACCTGTAACGCTTCCGCGACGCTTCCTTCTCGTACGGTCACGGAACGGGCACCTCGCTTGACGTGTCAGTGCCCTCCGGCAGACTTGGCCCGGTATGAGCCAATCGATCACGTGCGGCTGTGAGAAAGCTCGGGGGACGCTGAGACATGAGCCACGACGGCGCACACGGCCGGTACACGGGGCACGCGCTCGCCGGCGGGCGCTACCAGCTGCGCGATCTGCTCGGCGAGGGCGGCATGGCCTCGGTGCACCTCGCGTACGACTCGGTCCTGGACCGGCAGGTCGCGATCAAGACACTGCACACCGAACTCGGCCGGGAACAGGCCTTCCGCGAGCGTTTCCGCCGCGAGGCCCAGGCCGTGGCCAAGCTCACGCACACGAACATCGTCTCGGTCTTCGACACCGGTGAGGACGAGGTCGCGGGGACCATGACCCCGTACATCGTCATGGAGTACGTCGAGGGGCAGCCGCTCGGCTCCGTTGTCGACGCGGACGTACGGCAGTTCGGCGCGATGCCCGCCGACAAGGCGCTGCGGGTCACCGCGGACGTGCTGGCGGCGCTGGAGATCAGCCACGAGATGGGCCTGGTCCACCGGGACATCAAGCCGGGCAACGTGATGACGACCAAGCGCGGGGTCGTCAAGGTGATGGACTTCGGGATCGCCCGCGCCATGCAGTCGGGCGTCACGTCGATGACGCAGACCGGCATGGTCGTCGGCACCCCGCAGTACCTCTCCCCGGAACAGGCGCTGGGCCGGGGCGTGGACGCCCGCTCCGATCTCTACTCGGTCGGCATCATGCTGTTCCAACTGGTCACCGGACGGCTGCCGTTCAACGCCGACTCGGCGCTTGCGATCGCGTACGCCCACGTCCAGGAGGAGCCGGTCGTCCCCTCCTCGGTCAACCGCGCGTTGCCCCCGGCGGTGGACGCGCTCGTCGCCCGCGCGCTGAAGAAGAACCCGAACGAGCGTTTCCCGAGCGCCGTCGCCATGCGCGACGAGTGTCTGCGCGTGGCCGCCTCCCTCCACCCGGCCGCCCCGAACATCGTCCCGGGCGCCCCGTCCCAGAGCGGCGCGGGCGTCGCCTCGGCGGTGTTCCCACCGGTCGGCCAGGCGACCCCGCCCCCGCCGGGCCCCGTACAGACCCCGTACCAGCCGCCTGTGGCCCCGACCCCGAATCCGTACAGCGCCGCTCCGGCGTACGGCTATCCGCAGCAGGCCGCGTACCAGGCGCCCGGCGCGTACGCACCGCAGTACACGCCGCCGGCCGCCTTCCCGACGCCGGCCGCTCCCGGAGGGGGACGCAAGAGCAACACCCCGGTGATCGTGGGCTCGATCGTCGTCTCGCTCGTCGCCGTCGGCGGGCTGCTCCTGGCCCTCAAGCTGGGCGGGGACGACTCCGGCAACGGCGGTGCGGCCGGCAGCGACAGCAGTGCGAGCGCCTCGGCCTCGCAGACGTCGGAAACCGGGTCGGGATCGGGGTCGGTGACGGGGTACAAGGGGCCGGACCTGAGCAAGAAGATCGACGCGGAGGAGTGCTCGGAGGCGCCGGAGTCGTACACCGACCCGGACAAGATCCAGCTGCCGGACGTCCGCTACAAGAACCTGACCTCGGTCAAGTCCTGTTTCCAGGCGGCCGGGTGGCGGATGAAGGTGACCCGGATCGACGAGAACACCTTCGGCAAGGACACGGTCACCGACCAGTTCCCCTCCGCGGGCACGGACGCCGACCCGGAGGACATGCCGGTCATCGAGCTGAGCGTGTCGTCGGGCAACCCGTCCTGAGCGGACGGTTCAACAGTTCAGCGGTTCATAGGGAGAGGCCCGGCGGCCGGTCGGTCGGCTGCCGGGCCCCTCCCCACAAGAGTTACATCCCCACAAGAGTTACAGGTACGGCCCGCCCGTGCGTCCGCCCGTGCGCGGATCGTCGTCGCCCTCGTGGCCGCCGACTCCCGGCGGCAGCGCGCGGCGCATCTGCTCCAGCTGGGCCCGCGCGGCCATCTGCTGGGCGAACAGGGTGGTCTGGATCCCGTGGAAGAGGCCCTCCAGCCAGCCCACGAGCTGGGCCTGCGCGATCCGCAGCTCGGCGTCGCTGGGAACGCCCTCATCCGTGAACGGCAGGGACAGGCGCTCCAGTTCGTCGACCAGCTCCGGCGCCAGACCGTCCTCCAGCTCCTTGACCGAGCTGGCGTGGATCTCCTTCAGCCGCACCCGGCTCGCCTCGTCGAGAGGGGCCGCGCGCACCTCCTCCAGCAGCTGCTTGATCATGCTGCCGATCCTCATGACCTTGGCGGGTTGCTCCACCATCTCCGTCACCGGGATCTCTCGGGAGTCCTCGTCACCACCGCCCCCGAGAGCCATCCCGTCCTGGCCAACGACCAGGATCTGGGGGTTCTCCGGCGACCTTTCGTTCCTCGGCATCTCCATACCGCCATTCTGTCGCACCAGGTCGCTGTTCCGGCCGGTGGGTCCGGCCCGGCGGTGTCCCGTCCGGGATGCCGGACGGGCGGGTGCGTGTGAGGCTGGTCCCGTCGAACCCTGGTGACTGGCGACTCCGCGGCGGGAGGGGCCCGACATGACTCCATGGCTCCACACACTGCGCGTCTGCGGCACCCTGCTGGCCCTGGCGGCCCCCACGCTCGCCGCCACCCCGCACGGCACGACACCGGCGTACGACGACGTCTCCTACGTCTCCCGGCCCGCCCCCGAGGCCTCCCGGGCCGGCAGCCGGGCGGGCGAGGGGCGGGAGCGCCCCGGGCGGCGGGAGTCCGCGCCGCCTGAGGAGGTGGCGTACGAGGAGCCGGCCCCTGTGCCCGTACCCACCTCCGTCCCGGACCCGGGCGAGGCACGGGACACGGCCGCGCTGCCCGCCCCGGTCACCCACCCGGTGCTGCGGATACTGCCGCTGGGCAGCGGGCTCGTCCTCATCGGCCTCGGCCTGGGCCTCGCATTTCTCGGGCTGCAGCTGCGCGTACGCAGGGCGTGACCCCCGGGATGTCCCCTTACGGGGCCACCAGCAGCACCTTTCCCACGTGCCCGCTCTCCTCCACCAGCCGGTGGGCCGCCGCCGCGTCGCTCATCGGGAACTCCCGGTCGACGACCGGCCGGACCTGACCGGCGGCGATCAGCGGCCAGACGTGTTCGCGTACGGCGGCCACGATCGCCGTCTTCTCGGCGAGCGGGCGGGCGCGCAGCGAGGTCGCGCTGATCGCGGCCCGCTTGGTGAGGAGCGCGCCGATGTTCAGCTCGGCCTTGACGCCGCCCTGCATACCGATGATCGCGAGCCGCCCGTTGACGGCGAGGGCGCGGACGTTGCGGTCCAGGTACTTGGCGCCCATGTTGTCGAGGATCACGTCGGCGCCCGCGCCGCCGGTGGCCTGCTTCAGCTCCTCGACGAAGTCCTGCTCGCGGTAGTTGACGAGGATGTCGGCGCCCAGCTCGGCGCACTGGTCGAGCTTCTCCTTCGTGCCCGCCGTCACGGCGACCTTCGCGCCGACCGCCTTGGCGAGCTGGATGGCCATGGTGCCGATGCCGCTGGAGCCGCCGTGCACGAGAAAGGTCTCGCCCGGGCGGAGGTGGGAGATCATGAAGACGTTCGACCAGACCGTGCAGGTCACCTCGGGCAGTGCCGCCGCCCCCTTCAGGTCGACGCCCTCGGGCACCGGCAGCAGCTGCCCGGCCGGCACGGCCACCTTCGTCGCGTAACCGCCGCCCGCGAGCAGCGCGCACACCTCGTCGCCGACGGACCAGCCGGACACTCCGGGCCCGACCTCGGCGATCCGGCCGGAGCACTCGAGGCCGGGGTACGGGGAGGCGCCTGGCGGCGGGTTGTAGAAGCCCTGGCGTTGCAGGATGTCGGCACGGTTGACGGCGCCGGCCACCACCTCGACCAGCACCTCGCCCTCGCCGGGCACGGGATCGGGGACCTCGGCCCACACCAGCGCCTCGGGCCCTCCGGGTTCGGGAATCGTGATCGCACGCATGAGGGGACGCTACTCCCCGATCCGGCGAAATCGATGTGCGGTCCGCGTCTGGCGGAGAGACCGTGGAGAGACGTACGGTCGCGCGACCGATGAGTTTCCGGCCGACCGACGGTCTCCCTATGCGTCACCCCGTACGCGCAAGGACTCCGGAAGGACCACGAGACATGAGCCCACAGGCAGCCAGAGCGGGCAGGGCGGCCGAGGCGCCCGACCTCGCGATCGAGACCGCGAGTCTGGTGAAGACCTTCGGCGAGACCCGGGCCGTCGACGGCGTCGACCTCACCGTGCCCACCGGCACGGTCTACGGAGTCCTCGGGCCGAACGGCGCCGGCAAGACGACCACCGTGAAGATGCTCGCCACGCTCCTCAGGCCGGACGGCGGCGAGGCGCACGTCTTCGGCCACGACGTGGTGCGCGAGGCCGACGCGGTACGCGGCAGGGTGAGCCTCACCGGCCAGTACGCGTCCGTCGACGAGGACCTCACCGGCACCGAGAACCTGGTGCTGCTCGGCCGGCTCCTCGGCCACCACAAGCGGACCGCGCGCGAGCGTGCCGCCCAGCTCCTGGAGGCCTTCGGGCTCACGGAGGCGGCGGCGAAGCAGGTCAAGCACTACTCGGGCGGTATGCGGCGCCGGATCGACATCGCCGCGTCCATCCTCAACACCCCCGACCTGCTCTTCCTCGACGAACCCACGACCGGCCTCGACCCGCGCAGCCGCAACCAGGTGTGGGACATCGTGCGCGCGGTGGTCGCCCAGGGCACGACCGTCCTGCTGACCACGCAGTATCTGGACGAGGCCGACCAGCTGGCGTCCCGGATCGCCGTCATCGACAAGGGCAAGGTCATCGCGGAGGGCACGAAGGGCGAGCTGAAGGCGTCCGTCGGCGCCGGCTCCGTCCATCTGCGGCTGCGCGATCCGGCCCAGCGGCCCGAGGCGGAGGAGGTGCTGCGGCTGGCCCTCGACGCGACCGTGCAGCGCGAGCCCGACCCGGTCGCGCTGACGGCCCGTATCGGTACGTCGGTCAGCGACACGGCTGCCGAGCAGGCGGCCCGCGCGCTCGCCGAACTGGCCCGCTGCGGCATCCACGTCGACAACTTCTCCCTGGGGCAGCCCAGCCTGGACGAGGTGTTCCTCGCCCTCACCGGACACGACACGGAAGACGGCTCCACAGCCGACTCCGCAGCTGACTCTTCCGAAGGAGAGGTGGCGGCATGAGTACCGCGACCACCACCACCGAAGGCCGGGAACTCGCCCCGGTCAGCGCCGAGTCGCTCGCCGCGCTGCTCATCTCCAAGGACCGGCCGCCGCGCCCCAGCGCGCTCTCGACGTCGCTCACCTTCGGCTGGCGCGCGATGCTCAAGATCAAGCACGTCCCGGAGCAGCTCTTCGACGTCACCGCGTTCCCGATCATGATGGTGCTGATGTACACGTACCTGTTCGGGGGCGCGCTCGCGGGCTCCCCGCGCGAGTACATCCAGTTCCTGCTGCCGGGCATCCTGGTGATGTCGGTCGTGATGATCACGATGTACACGGGCGTCTCGGTCAACACGGACATCGAGAAGGGCGTCTTCGACCGCTTCCGTACGCTGCCGATCTGGCGGCCCGCGGTGATGGTCGGCTATCTCCTCGGCGACGCCCTGCGCTACACCATGGCGTCCGTGGTGATGCTGACGGTCGGCATCATCCTCGGCTACCGCCCCGACGGAGTGGTGGGCGTGGCCGCCGGCATCGCCCTCCTCCTGGTCTTCTCCTTCGCCTTCTCATGGATCTGGACCATGTTCGGGCTGCTGCTGCGCACGGAGAAGTCGGTGATGGGCGTCAGCATGATGGTGATCTTCCCGCTGACCTTCCTGTCGAACGTCTTCGTCGACCCGAGCACCATGCCCGGCTGGCTCCAGGCCTTCGTCAACAACAGCCCGATCACCCATGTGTCGTCGGCGGTACGGGAGCTGATGGCCGGCGAGTGGCCGACCGCGGAGATCGCCTGGTCGCTGGGGTGGGCCGGCCTGCTGGTGCTGGTCTTCGGCCCGGTGACGATGCGGCTCTACAACCGCAAGTAGCCACAACCCCTTCAGGACACCGGTCAGTTGTCGCGGATCGGACGGACGTCGGGCGCCACATGCGCGCCCGGCGTCGCCCGCACGATGGTGATGAGCCGGTCGGCCACCTGAAGCTCCCCGATCGACGGATCGTCGTAGCCCATCACCCGATGTCCGCGTACGACGCTCACGACCAGGTCGTCCGTCTCGCGCGGCCCCTTGCCCACCTCGGCCTTTATGACCGGCCGTTCGACGATGTCGAGCCCGCTGCCCTGCTGGATGAGGTCCTCCATGACCATACCGGCGGCGGGGCTGAGCACGGACAGCCCGAGCAGCCGCCCGGCCGCGCTCGCACTGGTGATGACAGCGTCGGCGCCGGACTGCTTGAGCAGCGGCGCGTTCTCCTCCTCGCGCACGGCGGCCACGATCTTCGCCGTGCGGTTGAGCTGCCGGGCGGTCAGCGTGACGAGGACGGCCGTGTCGTCTCGCTGGGTGGCGATGATGATCTGCCGCGCCCTCTGCAGCTCGGCCCGCAACAGGACGTCGCTGCGCGTGGCATCCCCGACCACCCCGGCATACCCCTCGGCGGTGGCCGCCTCCACGGCTTTCGCGCTGGGGTCGACGACCACGACCTGTTCCTTCTTCAGCCCGGTGACACAGACGGTCTGCACGGCCGACCGCCCCTTGGTCCCGAACCCGATGACCACGGTGTGCTCTCGCAAGGCCGCCCTCCAGCGGTTCTGCCGCCACTCCTCGCGCGTGCGCTCCGTGAGGACTTCGAGAGTCGTGCCGACCAGGATGATCAGGAAGAGCACGCGCAGCGGTGTGATGACGAAGATGTTGGTGAACCGGGCAGCGTCACTGACGGGCGTGATGTCGCCGTATCCGGTGGTGGAGAGGGTGACGGTGGCGTAGTAGAAGGCGTCGAGAAGGTCGACGGAACCGTCGGAGTTGTCGGTGTAGCCGTCGTGGTCGGCGTAGACGATGAGCGCGGTCCCGACCAGCACCAGCAGCGCCATGGCGACACGTTTGCCGACCTGGCGGATCGGCCGTTCCACCACGGTCCGGGGAAGTTTCACCCGATGGGTCACCAGATGCTCGTCCGCTTGGCGGGCGATGGCGTCATGGCCCGGCAGTTTCACGTGAAACATCCTCCCCTGTGGTGAACGCCGTTCGGACCCTTCGGGTCCTTGCGGTCCTTCGGACCCGAATGTTTCACGTGAAACACGCCCCGGCTTCGGCGGCTGCCGCCCAGGGCAGATCGAGCAGTTCCAGTTCCTGACCGGGTCGGGCGCCACCGGGCGGTACGACCGCGAGGGCCTCGGCCGCCGCGATACCGCGCAGCATGGCCGGCCCGTTGTAGTGCAGCGGCACGGCCCGGTCGCCGCGTACGACGACGGGGATGAGCCGGGTGTCGTGCGGGTGCCCGTGCACCTCGTCCTTGAGCGGCAGCGTGTACGGCTCCGGTGCCGCCCGTCCCGCGAGGGTCCGCAGCAGGGGCTCGGCAAGGGTGAGCAGCCCGGAGACGGCGGCCAGCGGGTTGCCGGGCAGCCCGACGAGGTGCTGGTTCTCCTTGATCCGGGCCAGCAGCATGGGGTGCCCGGGGCGCACCTGCACGCCGTTCACCAGCAGTTCCGCGCCGAGGCGGCGCAGGGTGGGGTGGACGTGGTCGACGGGTCCGGAAGCGGTGCCGCCGGTGGTGACGATCAGCTCGGCGGGGGAGTTCTTCAGGGCCGCGTAGAGCGCCTCGGCGTCGTCCCCGAGCCTGCGTACGGCCACGACGTCGGCGCCGAGCGAGCGCAGCCAGGGCGGCAGCATCGGACCGAGCGCGTCCCGGATCAGCCCGTCGTGCGGGAGTCCCCCGGTGAGCAACTCGTCGCCCAGGACGAGGACTTCGGCCCGGGGGCGGGGGATCGCGGCGAGCGTGTCGTACCCGGCGGCAGCGGCCAGCCCGAGCACCGCCGGGGTCACGAAGGTGCCGGTGGGCAGCAGCTGATCGCCGGAGCGGCATTCCTGGCCGCGCGGCCGGATGTCCTGGCCGTGGCTCATGTCCCGGGTGGCGTGCAGCCGGCCCTTGTCGTCGGTGCGGCCGTGCTCGCTGCGCAGGACAGCGGTCGTGTCGTACGGGATACGGGCGCCCGTAGCGATCCGTACCGCGCTGCCGTCGGTGAGCGGCTCGGGCTGCGCGTGCCCGGCGAGGACACCGGCCTCGCGCACGGCCCAGGGGCCGGGTCCGGCCACCGCCCAGCCGTCCATCGCGGAGGTGTCGAAGGAGGGGAGGTCGGTGAGGGCCGCCAGGGGAGCGGCGAGGACCAGTCCGAGGGCGGCGTCGAGGGGGACGGAGACGGGGGCCTTGGCGGTACGGGGGACCTGGCGGGCGGCGCGCTCGGCGGTGGCGCGGGCCTGGGGCCAGGGGGTGGCCCGGGGGCGGGCGGGGGCGGAGGTAGGGGTGAGGTCCCCGTCGGTGCCAGGACCGGTGCCGGGTCCGGGGTGGTCGGCCTCCACGTCGTAGACGCCCTCCCCGCTGGGGGCGGGTACTGCGGCGCCCTCGGCGGTCGGCCCGTCGCCCTGCCCACCGCTTCCGCTGCCGCCGCCGCTGCCGTTGCCTTCGTTCACGAGGGCGAGCGCCTCCTCGACGCCGAGGTCGTCCAGGTCGCTGCGGGCGGTCATCCGGCGTCCGGGCGGCTGTCGGGGGCCTTGCCCGCACCGGGTTCGGCGTCGGCGGTCTTCGCGTCCGCCTTGGCCTCCTCGGCCCAGCGCAGGGCGAGGGCGACGGCCTTGCGGGTGGCCTCGGCGACCTCTTCCGGGCCTCCCCCGGCCCGGCCCGCCGCGTATCCGACGAGGAACGTCGTCAGCGGGGCGGCCGGCCTGGCCACTCCGTGCGCGGCATCGCGGGCGAGGTCGAGGAGGAGGCCGGTGTCGACGTCCAGGTCGATGCCCAGTTCGTCCTTGGCTGCGGAAATCCATTCGTCCAACACGTGCCCATGCTCCCTGATGCGTGCTCTGGCGGCGGCGATGTCGTCCCAGGTGTCGCAGTCGAAGGACGCGACGGGGTCGGACACCCGGGTGAGTGCGAGCGCGCCGGTCAGCCGGCGCAGCGGCAGGCCGGTGAGACCCCCGTGTTCGAGGGCGAGCGCGGCCAGTTCCCGGCGCAGCGCGGACGTCCGGTACACGGCCACGAGCGGCTGGTCCCGGCCGCCGGTATCGGTGAGCAGCGCGCCCTCGGCGCCGCTCGTCCGCAGGGCGCCGAGGAGCCGCCGTACCGTCGCGGGGTCAAGGAACGGGAGGTCGGCGGAGAGGACGACGACCTGCGCGGCCCCGGTCCGGCGCAGGCCCGCGTCGAGCGCGGCGACGGGTCCGCCGCCCGGCGGGTCCTCGTGGGCCCAGATCACGGGCCGCGCGGTGGGCCGGGGGCCGGCCACGACCACGGTGGTGCCGGCGTCGGCGCAGGCGGCGAGCACCCGGTCGAGGAGCGCGCGCCCGCCCACCCGGACGCCGGGCTTGTCGGCGCCGCCGAGGCGTCGGGCGGCCCCGCCCGCGAGCACGACAGCGTCGTAGCCGTCGGCACCGGGGATCCCTGAGGGCGGGGGCTCATGCGCGGTCACCCTCCGAGTATGCGGGCCCCCGCTGATCACAGGGAACGGGCGCGCGCCACCCTGATCACAGTGTGCGCAGGAGCACCGCCGGCTGTTCCACGCAGTCCGCCACATAGCGCAGGAAACCGCCCGCCGTGCCGCCGTCGCAGACCCGGTGGTCGAAGGTGAGCCCCAGCTGGACGACCTGGCGCACGGCCAGTTCGCCCTCGTGCACCCACGGCTTGGGGACGATCCGGCCGACGCCGAGCATGGCCGCCTCGGGGTGGTTGACGATCGGCGTGGAGCCGTCGACGCCGAACACGCCGTAGTTGTTCAACGTGAAGGTGCCGCCGGTGAGTTCGGCGGGGGTGAGGGTGCCGGTGCGGGCCGCCTCGGTCAGCCGCGCGATCTCCGCGCTCAGCGACTCGGCGTTCCTGGTGTGCGCGTCCCGGACGACGGGGACGACGAGTCCGCGTTCGGTCTGGGCGGCGAAGCCGAGGTGGACCCGGTCGAGCCGGACGATCTCCCTGGCCCCCAGGTCGACGGTGGAGTTCAGCTCGGGGTAGCGGGCGAGGGCGGCGGTGCAGATACGGGCGAGCAGAGCGAGGAGGGAGATCTTCGGTCCCCCGGCTGCGTTCATCTGCACGCGCGCGTGCATCAGTTCCGTCGCGTCGGCGTCCACCCAGCAGGTCGCGTCCGGGATCTCGCGCCGACTGCGGGAGAGCTTGTCGGCGACGGCACCGCGGATGCCCTTGAGGGGGACACGCGTGCCCTCGGCGGAGGCAGGGGCGGGAGCGGGAACGGGGTGCGAGGCGGGCACCGGAGTCGCGATCGGGGCCGGGGACCCGGGTCGCGTGGCACCGTCGCGCAGGGCGCGCTCCACGTCGGCGCGGAGGATCAGTCCGTCGGGCCCGGAGCCCGCCAACTCCCGCAGATCCAGGCCGTTCTCGCGGGCGAGCCTGCGCACGAGCGGCGAGATGACCGGCACGGGACCGTCGAGACGCGCGGGGGCAGCAGAAGCCTGCGTGTCCGTGACGGCCACCGGGGCGGCGGTCGCCGCCTGTTCCCGCCGTACCCTCCGCCGCCGCGCGGGCGCCTCGGAGGTGCCGTATCCGACGAGCACGTTCCCGGAGCCCCGGTCCGCGTCGCCGGCGGGGTCGGGGTGGGCCGGTGTGCCGACCGCGACCGTCACCAGGGGTGCGCCGACGGGCAGTTCGGTGCCCTCCTCGCCGAAGCGGGCGGTGACGACACCGCCGTAGGGACACGGCACGTCGACCATCGCCTTGGCCGTCTCGACCTCGACGACCGGCTGGTCGACGGCGACGACCTCGCCGACCTCGACCAGCCAGCGCACGATCAGCGCCTCGGTGAGCCCCTCGCCGAGATCGGGGAGCCTGAACTCCAGTACCTGTGCCATCAGCGTTCCGCCTCCCATTGCAACCGCCCCACGGCGTCCAGGACGCGGTCGACGCCGGGCAGGTGGTGCCGCTCCAGCATCGGCGGCGGGTACGGGATGTCGAATCCGGCGACACGCAGCACCGGCGCCTCCAGGTGATGGAAGCAGCGCTCCGTGACGCGGGCCGCGATCTCCCCGCCCGGGCCGCCGAAACCGCCCGACTCGTGGACGACGAGGGCCCGCCCGGTCCGCCGTACCGAAGCGCACACCGTCTCGTCGTCGAACGGGACCAGGGAACGCAGGTCGACGACCTCCAGGTCCCAGCCCTCCGCCTCCGCCGCCCGGGCCGCCTCCAGGCAGACGGGCAGCGACGGCCCGTACGTGATGAGCGTGGCGCTGCGGCCCGGGCGCCGCACCACCGCGCGTCCGATCGGTTCAACGGCCGACGGCTCCTCCGGGTTCCACGAATCCTTCGACCAGTACAGGCGCTTGGGCTCGAGGAAGACCACCGGGTCGTCGGAGGCGATGGCGGCCCGCAACAGGCCGTACGCGTCAGCGACCGTGGCGGGCGTGACGACATGGAGGCCCGGGGTCGCCATGTAGTACGCCTCGGAGGAGTCGCTGTGGTGCTCGACGCCGCCGATGCCGCCGCCGTAGGGCACGCGGACGGTGATCGGCAGGGGCATGGCCCCGCGTGTGCGGTTGCGCATCCGGGAGACGTGCGAGATCAGCTGTTCGAACGCGGGGTAGGCGAACGCGTCGAACTGCATCTCGACGACCGGGCGCAGACCGTACATGGCCATGCCGACGGCCGCCCCGAGGATGCCCGCCTCGGCGAGCGGGGTGTCCGTGCAGCGGTCCTCGCCGAACTCCTTGGCGAGCCCGTCTGTGACCCGGAAGACCCCGCCGAGGGCGCCGACGTCCTCGCCCATGACGTGCACGGCCGGGTCGGCGGCCATGGCGTCGCGCATCGCGCGCGTGAGGGCCTGCGCCATGGTGGCCGGTTTGAGGGCGACGTCGGTGGTCATCAGTGCGCCCCTCCCGCCTCGGCATCCAGCTCGGCCCGCAACTGGGCCCGCTGTTCGCGCAGTTGGGGGGTGGGTTCGGCGTACACCTGGGCGAACAGGTCCATGGGGTCGAGCACCGGGTCCTGGTGCATCCGGGCGCGCAGGTCGGCGGCGAGTGCCTCGGCGTCGTCGCGCGCGGCCTTGACGCCGTCCTCGTCGAGCAGCCCGCGCGCGGTGAGTTCCTGTGCGAGGAGGTCGATCGGGTCGTGCTCGCGCCAGGCGGCGACCTCGGAGTCGGTCCGGTAGCGCTTGTCGTCGTCGGCGTTGGTGTGCGCCTCCAGGCGGTAGGTCACCGCCTCGACGAGCGTGGGACCACCACCCGCGCGCGCGTGACGCACGGCGTCGCTCAGCACCTCGTACATGGCGACCGCGTCGTTGCCGTCGACCAGGCGGCCCGGCATCCCGTAGCCGACGGCCTTGTGGGCCAGCGACGGGGCGGCGGTCTGCTTGGCGAGCGGCACGGAGATCGCGAAGCCGTTGTTCTGGACCAGGAAGACCACCGGCGCCTGCCACACGGCGGCGAAGTTCAGCGCCTCGTGGAAGTCGCCCTCGCTGGTGCCGCCGTCGCCGACCATGGCCAGCACGACCACGTCGTCGCCCTTGAGCCGGGCGGCGTGCGCGAGCCCGACGGCGTGCGGCAGCTGCGTCGCCAGCGGGGTGCACAGAGGCGCCACCCGGTGCTCACGCGGGTCGTACCCGGTGTGCCAGTCGCCGCGCAGCAGCGTCAGCGCCTGTACGGGGTCCACGCCCCGGGCGACCACGGCGAGCGTGTCCCGGTAGCTGGGGAAGAGCCAGTCGCGGTCCTCCAGGGCGAGCGCGGCGGCCACCTCGCAGGCCTCCTGGCCGACGCTGGAGGGGTACACGGCGAGCCGGCCCTGCTTGGTGAGGGCGGTGGCCTGCGCGTTGTACCGGCGCCCGCGCACCAGCTGCGCGTACAGCCTGCGCAGCAGCCCCGGGTCCGCCTGCGCCGCCGCCTCGGTGCCGAGGACGCGGTACGGAGCCGCGTCGGGCAGCAGCGGCGCGGGGTCGGTGCGGGGCTGCCAGGCGGGCGGCGGCGTTGGCCGGTATGCGCCCCGCTGCTCCATGACCGTCATGACGGCACCTCCTCGTGGGAGACGGCTTCGGGCACACCACGGATGTGAGGCGCCTCACCTACCGATTGTTCGGTCGTCGGCACATTTTGGCTACAGGCACCGTCAGGCTGTGGACAAACGGTTCTCCACAGCCTGAGATGGACGCAGTACGTCCATGGTAGGGAGGCGGGGGGACATGGCACCTGAACAAATGGCCGAACGTCCGGAAGGCAGCGGCACCCTGCCGCCCGCGCGCCCGCTGGACGCCATCGACCAGGACATCCTGCGGATGCTCCAGGCGGACGGCCGCGCCTCGATCCGCTCCGTTGCCGAACGGGTGCACGTGTCCCGGGCCAACGCGTACGCGCGCATCAACCGCCTCATGGAGGACGGCGTGATCCGCGGTTTCGGCGCCCGCGTGGACCACGAACGCGCCGGTCAGGGCACCTCGGCGTACATCACCCTGAAGATCGTCCAGAACTCCTGGCGCACGGTCCGCGAGCAGCTGAGGCAGCTCCCGGGGGCGGACCACATCGCCCTGGTGGGCGGCGACTTCGACGTTCTGCTCCTGGTCCACACCCCCGACAACAAGGCGCTGCGCGAGCTGGTGCTGATGCGTCTCCAGGCGATGCCGGAGGTGCTCAGCACGCGCACGCTGCTGGTGTTCGAGGAGGAGGACCTGGACCTGGAGGGCTGAGCCCCCGGCAGGTCACTCGGGGTTGCGCAGGCCCCCGAAGACCAGCCGCACCACCGCGTCGGAGACCTCCCGCTCACCCATGCCGCGTCCGTCGGGCCGGTACCACTCGACGACCGAGTTGATCATCCCGAAGACGAGCCGCGTCGCGAGCCGCACCTCCACGTCAGCGCGTACGTCCCCCTCGGCCGCCGCGGCCCTGAGCAGCTCGGCGACCCGGTGGTCGAAGTCCCGGCGCCGTTCCAGCGCCCAGCGCTCGGTGTCGGTGTTGCCGCGCACCCGCAGCAGCAGCGTCACGTACGGCAGCTCGGCCATGAGCACCTCGACCATGCGCCGTACGACGTACTCCAGGCGTCCGGCGGCGGCCCCCACGCGCGCGTGCTCCTCGTCGAGGATCCCGAAGAGCCCGTCCAGTGCCCGGCTGACGGCGAGGCGCAGCAGCTCCTCCTTGCCGGTGACGTGGTGGTAGATCGACGACTTGGAGATGCCCGCGGCCTTGGAGAGGTGCTCCATGGAGGTGCCGTCGTAGCCGCGCTCGATGAAGACCTGGACGGCGACCTGGAGCAGCGTCGTCGGCGTGTACGTGTCGCGCTTGGCGGTGGTCATGGGGTGCCCTCCCGCTTGTCGGTGGCGTACGCGTGGCGGTAGAGCGCGAGGGACGGCGCGTACCGTCCGCTCGGGTCGCGCTGGTGGAGTTCGTCGAGGATCTCGTGCGCCCAGCTCCGGCCGAGCCTGCGGCTCCACTCGAAGGGCCCGAGCGGGTAGTTGACGCCGAGGCGCATCGCCGTGTCGACGTCCTCCTCGGTGGCGACGCCCTTGGCGACGGCGTCGTGCGCGAGGTCGACGATCCGGGCCACCGTACGGGCGACGATCATGCCGGGGGCGTCCCCGAGGACGCTGACGTCCTTGCCGAGCGCCTGGAAGAGGCCGATGGCCTCGGTGAGGGTCTGCGGCTGGGTGTCCTGGGAGGCGGACAGGGCCATGCGGGTGGCCCGCCGGTAGTCGAGGGCGAGGTCGAAGTAGACGACGTCACGGAACTCGACGCTGGTCTGCCCGTCGGCGAGGACCAGCTGGCCGCCGCTGGGCAGCACCAGCCGGGTGCCGTGGTCCTCCTCGTCCTCACGGACGGGAATGCCCGCCTCGCGGATCAGCGCGAGGAGGTCGGACGCGGGGCCCAGGTCGCCCTCCGCGACGACGTAGGCGGGCGCCTGGGCCCGCTCTGCGGTGTGCGGTTCGGCGCGCTCGGCGTCGTCTCCGTACTCGTACCAGCCCTGCCCGGTCTTGCGGCCGAGCCGGCCCGACTCGACGAGCCGCCGCTGGGCGAGCGAGGGCGTGAACCGCACGTCCTGGAAGAAGGCCCGCCACACGGAGTGGGTGACCGCCTCGTTGACGTCCTGGCCGATGAGGTCGGTCAGCTCGAAGGCGCCCATCCGGAAGCCGCCGCACTCGCGCAGCACGGCGTCGATCGTCGCGGGGTCGGCGGACTGGGCCTCGTACGCCGCGAAGGCCTCGGCGTAGAAGGGCCGGGCGAGGCGGTTGACGATGAAGCCGGGGGTGTCGGCGCAGGCGACCGGGGTCTTGCCCCAGGCGCGGGCCATCTCGTACGCGCGCGTGGCCGACGTGACGTCGGTGGCGAACCCGGAGACGACCTCCACGAGGGGCAGCAGCGGCGCCGGGTTGAAGAAGTGCAGCCCCACGAACCGGCCCGGGTTGCGCAGGACGCCCCCGATGGCGGCGACGGACAGCGAGGAGGTGTTGGTGGCGAGCAGACAGTCGTCGTCGACGACGTCCTCCAGGGCGCGCAGCAACTCCTGCTTCACGTCGAGCTGTTCGAGGACGGCCTCGACGACGAGCGAGCAGTCGGCGAGTTCGCCGAGGCTCCCGGCGGCGTGCAGCCGGCCCCGGGCGGCGTCCCGGTCGACCGCCGTCATCCGGTCCTTCTCGACGAGCCGGTCGAGCCGCGCGCCGATCGCGTCGGCGGCCTCCTGGGCCCGCCCGGGAGCGGCGTCGAACAGCCGTACGTGATGACCGGCGACCAGCGCGACCTGGGCGATGCCCTGGCCCATGGTGCCGGTGCCGACGACGGCCACGGGGCTGCTGAGGTCGAGTGCTGTCATGTGCGCGATCCTCCCGCACGGGGTTGTCCACAGATGCGGCGGACCCCCTTGTCCCGACCGATCGTTCGGTTACTCTAACTCTGTCGTGCCTTTCCTGCCCAGGTCATGGCCCAGGTCATGTCCGAGGTCATGAGCTCAACGAAGTGCTCTTGAGACGAGGAGTTGTTCACCGATGGCCGCCGAACTCACCGCGCACCAGCTGATCGCCCAGCACCGGCCCACCCTCGACCAGGCGCTGGAAGCGATCCGCACACGCGCGTACTGGTCCCCGCACCCCGAACACCCCAAGGCGTACGGGGCGGACGGCAGCCTGGACCTGGCCGCGGGCAAGGCCGCCTTCGACGCCGTCCTGAACACCCGCCTCGACCTCGACCAGCCCGGCACGGACGACTGGGTCGGCGGCGAGGAATCCCCGTACGGCATCGCCCTGGGCGTCACCTACCCGCACGCGGACGTCGACGTGCTGCTGCCCGCCATGCAGGCCGGCCAGCGCGCCTGGCGGGACGCGGGCGCGGAAGTGCGCGCGATGGTGTGCCTGGAGATCCTCAAGCGGATCAGCGGCCGGACGCACGAGTTCGCGCACGCGGTCATGCACACCAGCGGCCAGGCCTTCATGATGGCGTTCCAGGCGGGCGGCCCGCACGCCCAGGACCGCGGCCTGGAAGCGGTGGCGTACGCGTATGCGGAGCAGGTCCGCACCCCTGGCACCGCGGAGTGGACCAAGCCCCAGGGCAAGCGCGATCCCCTGGCCCTCACCAAGCAGTTCACGCCGGTCCCGCGCGGTATCGCCCTCCTCATCGGCTGCAACACCTTCCCCACGTGGAACGGCTACCCGGGCCTGTTCGCGTCCCTGGCCACGGGCAACGCGGTCCTCGTGAAGCCCCACCCGCGCGCGGTGCTGCCGCTCGCGCTGACGGTCCAGGTGGCGCGCGAGGTCCTGGCGGAGACCGGCTTCGACCCGAACCTGGTGGCCCTGGCGGCCGAGCGCCCCGGCGAGGGCATCGCGAAGACCCTGGCGACCCGCCCCGAGATCCGCATCATCGACTACACGGGCTCGACGGCGTTCGGCGACTGGCTGGAGGCCAACGCCCACCAGGCGCAGGTCTACACGGAGAAGGCCGGCGTCAACACGGTGATCGTGGAGTCGACCGACGACTACAAGGGCATGCTGTCGAACCTCGCCTTCGCCCTCTCCCTGTACAGCGGCCAGATGTGCACGACCCCGCAGAACCTCCTGATCCCCCGCGACGGCATCCGTACGGAGGAGGGCCACAAGTCGTACGACGAGATGGTCACCGGCCTCGCCGCCGCCGTCGGCGGTCTCCTGGGCGACGACGCGCGCGCGAACGGCCTGCTGGGCGCGATCGTCAACCCCGACGTGAAGGCACGCCTGGAGGCGGCGGCCGGGCTCGGCGAAGTCGCCCTGGCCTCACGGGAGATCACGAACCCCGACTTCCCGGACGCCGTGGTCCGCACCCCCGTCATCGTGAAGCTCGACGGCGCGCAGAAATATTGGGATGGGGCGGACTCCGAGGCCGCCTACATGAGCGAGTGCTTCGGCCCGGTCTCCTTCGCCGTCGCGGTCGACTCTGCGGCGGACGCGGTGCGGCTGCTGCGGCGGACGGTCCGGGAGAAGGGCGCGATGACGGTCGGCGCGTACACGACCGACCCGGAGTTCGAACAGGCCGTCGAGGAGGCCTGCCTGGAGGAGTGCGCCCAGCTGTCCCTGAACCTGACCGGCGGGGTGTACGTCAACCAGACGGCCGCCTTCTCCGACTTCCACGGCTCGGGCGGCAACCCGGCAGCGAACGCGGCCCTGTGCGACGGGGCGTTCGTGGCTAACCGGTTCCGGGTGGTGGAGGTCCGCAGGCAGGCCTGAGCACTCCTCTGGATACGCGGTTCGTTCACTGCGGCCCAGTGGGGGCTGGTCGCGCAGTTCCCCGCGCCCCTTTAAGGGCGCGGGCTCCGCACACTCAGAAGGCCGCGCCGCCCGTGACGCTCCAGTGGTACAGCGTCATGGCCACGCTGGTCGCGAGGTTGTAGCTGGAGACCTGGGGGCGCATCGGGAGGGACACCAGATGGTCGGCACGCGCGCGTAGGTCGGGCGACAGCCCGCTGCGCTCGGAGCCGAAGGCGAGCACGGCGTCGTCCGGGAGCTTCAGGCCCCGGATGTCGTCGCCCTCCGGGTCGAGCGCGAACACCGGCCCGTACGGCAGCTCGGCCACCTCCAGCCGCTCCACGGCGGTCGCGAAGTGCAGCCCCGCCCCACCGCGTACGACGGTGGGGTGCCAGGGGTCGAGCGTCCCCGTGGTGACGACCCCGGTCGCGCCGAACCCGGCCGCGAGCCGGATCACCGCCCCGGCGTTGCCGAGGTTGCGCGGGTTGTCGAGGACGACGACAGGCGCGGTCCGGGGCGTGTGCGCGAGCGCCTCCAGATGGGCCGCGCGGGAGGGCCGTACGGCCAGGGCGGCTACCGCGGTGGGATGCGGGCGCGGCACGAGGGACGTGTACGTCGGCTCCGGGACCTCGGTCAGCAGGGCGTCCAGGGTGTCCCGTACGTCCGGAGCCAGCTCGTCGGCGAGAGCGAGCGTCGCGCGTCGGTCGGCGGTCACGGCCACCGGGATCCGCGCGCCGAAGCGGACGGCGTGCTTGAGGGCGTGGAAGCCGTCGAGCAGGACGGCCGTACCGGCGAGGCGGTGCCACTCGGCTGCCGCGCCGGTCACTGAGGCCGTCTTCGGGTTCGTTGCTGCGTCCGTCATGCCTTGAAGCGTCTCTGATTGGCTTAGTGATCCTGGGTGTTGCTCAGTGATGTGAGCCAGTCGCCTTCGTGCCCTGGTACCGAACGACCAGAATCGTCAGCCCGCGTGGCACGTCCCTCCGGACGCTGGTCGGCCAGGTCTCGCGACCTCACCGAGGAGGGTGCCCGACGTCGCCTGGGCGCCGGGCGTGCATGTCGCACTCTGCCACAGCATCACTACGTTTCGCTAATCCGATTGGTGAGCCCACATGCAGGGGTTCCGCCGTATCGTCCACCGTATGCCGGTCGGGCGCTTCACGTCTGTTACCCGGCAGCCGGGTAATCAGGTGTCCACGCGCGCGTGCCGCCCGGTCGCCGAGGCGGCGCAGGAAGGAGGTCGGCAGGAACACGGCGTCCGCGGCGATCATCGCGAGCGAGAAGAAGGGCAGCCCGAGGACGACGGCGATCACGGCGTGCTCGGTCATCATCACGGCCAGCAGGATGTTCTTGACCCGCCGGTTGAAGAGCGTGAACGGGAAGGCGACCTGCACGATCACCGTCCCGTACGTCACCAGCATCACCATCGTGCCGCTCGACGACATCAGGTCGGAGAGCGCGGGCCACGGCGAGAAGTAGTCGAGGTGGAGCGGGTAGTAGACGGCGGTGCCGTCCTGCCAGCGCGAACCCTGGATCTTGTACCAGCCGGCCGTCGCGTAGATCAGACAGGCCTCGGCCATGATCACGAAGAGCGCCGCGTTGTGCACGAGGTTGCCGACGATGTCGAGGAGCATCCGGGGCTCACCACCACGCCCCCGGCGCGCCACGGCCCACCACACGCCCTGCGCCAGCCACATGCCCCAGAGGATCACCGGGACCAGCGGGTCGCCGTCGAGCTTGCCGGCGGCGGTACCGGCGACGAGGAGCACCCCGAGGACGGTCCAGAGCGCGGGGCCCACCCGGTCGGGAGGGGCATCGAAGAGCACGCGCGCGCGTGCCTCGCGGGCGCGCCGGGCGTCCAGGGACCACACCTGGCCGCAGCGCGTGAACACCAGGTAGATCGACATCAGGTGCAGGACGTTGTCGCCGCCGTCGCCCACGAAGATGCTGCGGTTCTGGAGCGAGAGCACACCGACCATGAAGACCACGGACAGGGCGCGGGTCCGCCAGCCGAGCAACAGCAGCAGACTGGCGAGCACGGCGAGCACATAGACAAGCTCGAACCAGATCTGACTGCCGGACCACATCAGGACCGTGAAGGCGCCGTTGTCCGCGGTGAGCTGCTGGGCGATATCCCAGCTCCAGGGGCCGTCGGGCCCGTACAGCTCCCGCCGGTGCGGGAACTCACGCAGCAGGAACAGCAGCCAGGTCGCCGAGAAGCCGATCCGGACGACGGCGGCCTGATAGGGACCCAGGGCGTTCTCGGTGACCCGGCCGATGCCGTGGGAGACCGACCGGGAGAACGAACGGGAGGCCGCGGGGGCGATGCGGTTCATGAGCCGTCCGCCTCCGCCCCGTCGGCCACGCCCGCGACCGTCTCGCCGTCGGGGACGGGCCACCAGGGCAGTACGCGGTACATGGGCTTCTCGGGCACCTGCGCCTGCTCCTGGCTCCACTCGGGCGGCCGGACGTTCGTACTGCGGGAGCGGACCTGGACACGGTCGATCGTGCCGCCGGGGCCGGCCGCGTCCTCACGGTCGAGACGCAGGACGACGATGCGGCGCAGATACTCCTCGGCCAGGGCCCCGCGCAGGCCCGAGGGGCGGTTCTGGGCGTCGTGCGAGGCGACGAGGAAGTCCCAGGCCCGGCGCAGCTCGTTCTGCTGGGTGTGACTCGGCACCGGATTGCCGTGGATGGCCTCGCCGTCCAGCGCGGACAGGTCGTACCAGGCGGTCGTACGGGCCCCGCCGTCCGCGGTACGGACATCGGCCCGGACCTCGACAGCGATGTTCTGCTGGAGCGGGTTGGGGGCGAAGAGCTTCCAGTTCTGCTCGAACTCCGGGTAGATCCAGTCGTCGATCGTCCGCGCGTGCTGCTTGGTGACCGTGTTCGAGGGCGCGACGTGCAGAAAGACCATCCCGAGGTGCGCACACGCGGCCACCGCGACGACCGCGAGGGCGAGGGCGGCGCCTATCTGGTACGGAAGGGAGAGGGCGGCCAGTGACGGGCGGGGGGCTTCCTGGGAACCGTCGGGGGCCGGTGTGCCGAGGGGAGGTGCGCTGTCACCCTCCGGCGGGCCGGACCCGGGCGGCGGGGGGCCGTCGAGCGGGGAACCCTCGACCCCGCCGGGCTCGTCGCGCCCGTGCCGGGCGTCCGAGCCTGCCTCGTACGCGTCCATTCCGCCCCGTCTCCCGATCCCCGGTCCCACTGCGCCCGCACACCCCACGACACGGCGTGCGCACGGGCACGGTACTCAGGCCCACCCGCCCCGCGCAGCCCCCTCCGCACACCTTGCACGACCTCCGCACGGCACCCGGGAGGGTCGGCCCGGAGAGTTATCCACAGCCGTTGACACCCTACGGCCCGCCGCCGGATCATCGACTCGGACGAACCGAACGATCGGTCGGCTCACTCGCCCCGCACTCCGCGCCCCGGACCCCCACCCGTTCCCTTCTTCTACAACCTGTTCTATCTTGACGCCCCGTCAGATACCCGCCCCGCCCCGAGAGGACAGCACCATGGACTTCAGGTTCAGCGAGGAGCAGCAGGCGGCGGTCGAGGCGGCCCTGGCGGTGTTCGGCGGAGTCGCGCCGGACTCGGTGCCCAGTCCGTCGCTCGTCGCGGGTGCCGTCGCGGACGACTTCGACCGGGCCCTGTGGGAGCGGCTGGCCGCTGCGGATCTGCTGAGCCTGCTGCTCGACGAGGAGTTCGGCGGCGCCGGTCTCGACGCCATCGCCCTGTGCCTCGTACTGCGCGAGTCCGCGAAGGTGCTGGCCAGGGTGCCCCTGCTGGAGAGCTGCGCGGCCACGGCGGCCGTACAGGCGTACGGGGACGAGGAGTTGCGGGGCGAGATACTGCGCCGGGCCGGGACCGGCGAACTCGTGCTCACCGTCGCCGCGCACGGCCGCACCGGCCACGACCCCGCCGAACTCGCCGTGACCGCCGGGCGGGACGGTGACCTCTGGGTGCTCGACGGCGTACAGACGGCGGTGCCCTGGGCGCACAACGCCGACTTCGTCCTCGTCCCCGCGCACACCGGCGCCGACCGGACCGTCCTCGCCCTGGTCCCCCGCGTCCACGAAGGCGCCGTCCTCGCCGAGCAGATATCCACCGCCGGTGAGCGGCTCGGCGAACTGCGCCTGGATTCCGTGCGATTGCCGGACCGGTACGTCCTCGACGCCGACGGCGCCTGGCCGTGGCTGCGCGACCTGCTGACCGTCGGGACCTGCGCGCTGGCGCTCGGGCTGGGGACGGCGGTGCTGGGCATGACCAGCGACTACACCGGCAAGCGGGAGCAGTTCGGGTATCCGCTGGCGACGTTCCAGGCCGTCGCCGTGCAGGCCGCCGACCGGTACATCGACCTGCGCGCGATGGAGGTCACGCTGTGGCAGGCGGCGTGGCGGGTCGGCACGAGGGCCGGAGGCACGCTGCCCGTGTCCGGGGATGTCGCCGTCGCCAAGATCTGGGCCTCGGAAGGGGTACGACGGGTCGTGCAGACCGCGCAGCATCTGCACGGCGGCTTCGGCGCCGACACCGACTACCCGCTGCACCGGTACCACGCCTGGGCCAAGTACCTGGAACTGTCGCTCGGCCCGGCCGCCGCACACGAGGAGGCCCTCGGCGACCTGCTCGCCGCCCACCAACTGGGCTGAAGACGGCGGCGGGCCGTCACGTACGCGGGGTACGGGACGGGACACAGGGATACGGGGGTTCAGGCGACGAAGCCCGGCGCACCCTCATCCGTCACGACCGGGCGGCCCGCCGCCTCCCACACCTGCATACCGCCGCCGACGTTCACCGCGTCGATGCCCTGCTGGACCAGGTAGTTGGTGACCTGGGCCGACCGGCCACCGGAGCGGCAGATCACGTTGACCCGGCCGTCCTGCGGCGCCGCCTCCGTCAACTCGCCGTAGCGGGCGACGAACTCGCTCATCGGGATGTGCAACGCCCCCTCGGCGTGCCCCGCCTGCCACTCGTCGTCCTCGCGGACGTCCAGCAGGAAGTCGCCGTCCTTGAGGTCCGTGACCTCGACCGTGGGCACACCAGCTCCGAAACTCATGTCCCCGACGATACCCAGGTCACTGCTCCAGCAACTCCGCGAGTTCCCTCTCGCGCTGCGCGACCTGCGCCAGGAGCTGCTCGGCGATCTCCTCCAGGAGGCGGTCCGGGTCGTCCGGAGCGAGCTTCAGCATCGCGCCGATCGCACCCTCCTCCAGTTCACTGGCGACCAGCGTGAGCAGTTCCTTGCGCTGGGAAAGCCATTCGAGGCGGGCGTACAGCTCCTCGCTGTGGCTCGGCTGCCACTCGGCGGGCGCCGGACCGGCCGCCCACTCCTCTGCCAGCTCCCGCAGCAGCCCCTCGTCACCGCGCCCGTAGGCGGCGTTGACCCGGGAGATGAACTCGTCGCGCCGCGCCCGCTCCTCCTCGTCCTGTGCGAGGTCCGGGTGGGCCTTGCGGACCAGTTCGCGGTAGAGCTTGCGGGCCTCGTCGCTCGGACGGACCCGCTGCGGAGGCCGCACCGGCTGGTCGGTGAGCATCGCCACGGCCTCCGGGAACAGTCCCTCCGAGTCCATCCAGCCGTGGAACAGCTCCTCGACACCGGGCATCGGCATGACCCGCGCCCGCGCCTCCTGCGCCGCGAGCACGTCCTCGGGGGCACCGGTCCGCGCGGCCTTCGCCTCGGCGATCCGGGCGTCCAGTTCGTCGAGGCGGGCGTACATCGGGCCGAGCTTCTGGTGGTGCAGCCGGGAGAAGTTCTCGACCTCGATCCGGAAGGTCTCGACCGCGATCTCGTACTCGATGAGCGCCTGCTCGGCGACCCGTACGGCCCGCTCCAGCCGCTCCTCGGGCCGAGCCGCCGCAGCCACGCCCTCGGCCGCCCCCCCGGCCTGATCGGCCGCGCCGGACGGCGCCTGCGCGTCAAGGGGCTCCCGCGGCCCGTCGGCTTCGGGCACGGACAAGGACTGCTCAGCTTCCGGGGTCGTCACCCGCCCAGCGTAGGCCACGGCTCACCCGCACACCGAGGGCCACCGAACAGACCCTGTGGCGGCCCCGCGGCCCTCATACTCCCGTCCCCGTCAGACGCCCATCTCCGCGGCGATCCTCCCCGCCCGCACCGCCTCCACCAGAACCGCGTGGTCCGCCTCCGTACGGTCGGCGTAGGACACGGCGAACGTCGCCATCGCCTCGTCCAGCTCGTCGCCCTTGCCGCAGTAGCCGGCGATCAGCCTCGGGTCGGCGCTGTGGGCATGGGCCCGGGCCAGGAGGGCGCCCGTCATCCGGCCGTAGTCGTCGACCTGGTCGGCGGCGAGCGCGGCCGGGTCGACGCTGCCCTTGCGGTTGCGGAACTGCCGTACCTGGAAAGGCAGTCCGTCGACCGTCGTCCAGCCGAGGAGGATGTCGCTGACGACCTGCATACGCTTCTGCCCGAGCACCACCCGGCGCCCCTCGTGCACCGCGCCCGCCGCCTCCACCGGGTCGAAGCCGGCGGTCGCCAGATGCGGAACCAGCGCCGAGGGCCGGGCCTCCTTCACCTGGAGCACGAGGGACTCACCACGGTGGTCAAGCAGCAGCACGACGTACGACCGCGCGCCCACGCTCCCCGTGCCGACGATGCGGAACGCCACGTCGTGCACCGCGTGCCGGGCCAGCAGCGGGAGCCGGTCCTCCGAGAGCGTGCCCACGTATTCCTCCAGGGACGCCGCCACCACCTCGGCCTCCGCGTCCGGCACCCGCCGCAGCACCGGCGGCGCGTCCACGAAGCGCCGCCCGCCGTCCTCGGTGACCTCCGTCGACCTGGCCGCGAACCGCCCGCTGGTGTTGCCCCGCGCCTTCTCGGAGACCCGCTCCAGCGTGCCGATCAGGTCGTGGGCGTCCGTGTAGGAGACGAGTTCCTCGTCCGCGATGGCGTTCCACGCGTCCAGCACCGACAGCTTCGCGAGGAGCCGCATCGTGCGGCGGTACGCGCCGACCGCGCCGTGCGCCGCCCCCCGGCAGGTGGCCTCGTCCGCGCCCGCCTCCCGGCCCGCGAGGACGAGCGAGGCGACGAGCCGCTTGAGATCCCACTCCCAGGGGCCCAGGACCGTCTCGTCGAAGTCGTTCAGGTCCATGACCAGACCGCCGCGCGCGTCCCCGTACAGCCCGAAGTTGCCCGCGTGGGCGTCGCCGCAGATCTGGGCGCGGATCCTGGTCATCGGGGTACGGGCGAGGTCGTACGCCATCAGGCCCGCCGAACCGCGCAGGAACGCGAACGGGGTGGCCGCCATCCTGCCCACCCTTATCGGGGTCAGCCCGGGGATACGTCCGAGGTTGGACTCCCTGACCGCCGCCTCCGCGTCCGGACGCGAACCGTCCGTGCCGGAGTCGAAGGAGGCGTGCGCGGCGCGCGGGACCTGCCGCCGCAGCGCTTTCCCCTCCTCCTTGGGGGAGGAGCCCTCCGCCTGCCACTGCGCGAAGCCACGCACCCGGGGAAGCCCCCGTGCCCGGCTCGGCGCCACCGAGGCCCCCGCCGTCTCCGTACCGACCTCGGTCATCGCGACCGCCTTCCCCGCTTCGTCCACCACTGTCAACATCAACTCGCGACGACCGTACCGCCGCCGGACAAATCCCGTCAGAGCCTGTGGATAACTCTTCGACCCCGGTCCGACTCGTGGGACGCACCTCATATGAGAGAGACCTCACACCCGCAGGACACCTGCGCGACGTGCGAGGACAACGCGAAACGGCCCTCATCGTGATCCACGATGAGGGCCGTTCACTTGTGCGCGAGGGGGGAGTTGAACCCCCACGCCCTTTCGGGCACTGGAACCTGAATCCAGCGCGTCTGCCTATTCCGCCACCCGCGCATTGGGTGTGTCCTCAAGCCCTGCTCCGTGCGGTGCTGGGGCCTTCCGACATCGAGAAGATTAGCACGCTGGAGGTGGTGGGTTCACATCCCTTTCCCTCCGCCCCCGACCACCCAGACCGAGCCGGACCGGCCGCGACTACGTATCAACACGTGCCTGTTCACGTATCAACCTCGTACCGGTCCAGCCCATCTCCTCAGGAGGCGGGCAAGGTGCACAGTCAGGTGCGGGACACTGGTTTGGCGCCGCCTCTACGATCTGAGTACGGCCCGAGGAGTTCGAAGAGGAGCTTCTCAGGGAACTTCGTCAGGCGTCGACACCTGTCGACCGGGCTGACAGGGGGAACCAGCCGATTTCCCGGCGCGTGGATACGATCAGTAAGCAGTACCAAGTACGGCAGGCACAGCAGAAGCGGTACGCAGGGCAGTACGCACGGTTCAGACAGAGCAGCAACTAGGAGGAGGTGCCCCATGGGAGTCCTGAAGAAGTTCGAGCAGCGTCTCGAAGGTCTGGTCAACGGCACCTTCGCCAAAGTGTTCAAGTCCGAGGTCCAGCCCGTGGAGATCGCGGGTGCGCTGCAGCGCGAGTGCGACAACAACGCGACCATCTGGAACCGCGACCGGACCGTCGTACCCAACGACTTCATCGTGGAACTGAGCACACCGGACTACGACCGCCTCAGCCCCTACTCGGGGCAGCTCGGCGACGAACTCGCCGGGATGGTGCGGGACTACGCCAAGCAGCAGCGCTACACCTTCATGGGCGACATCAAGGTGCACCTGGAGAAGGCCGACGACCTGGACACCGGTCTGTACCGGGTGCGCAGCCGTACGCTCGCCTCCTCCACCAACCAGCAGGCCCCCGGCCGTCCGGGCCCCGGCGCCGCCGCTCCTGCGGCTCCGCCGCCGAGCCGGCCCGGCGCGGGCGGAGCCGCAGGTGGTTACGGCTATCCGCCGGCCTCCGCACCGCCCCCGATGCCTGCCGCGCCGCCCCCCGGCGGACGTCCCGGCGCCGCCCCCGCGGGCCCGCCCATGGGGCAGCGGCCGACAGCGGGAGCGGGCCGCACGCGCGCGTGGGTCGAGATCAACGGCGCACGCCACCAGATCACCCGCGCGACGCTGGTGCTGGGCCGCAGTACCGAGGCCGACGTCCGGATCGACGACCCCGGCGTCTCACGCCGGCACTGTGAGATCCGTCCCGGAACGCCCCCGTCCATCCAGGATCTCGGGTCCACCAACGGCATCGTGGTGGACGGAACGCACACCACCCGCGCTACGCTCCGCGACGGCTCGCGGATCGTCGTGGGCAGCACCACCATCATTTACCGGCAAGCCGAAGGGTGAAGCGGGGGCAATGTCAGAGCTGACCCTCACGGTCATGCGGCTGGGTTTCCTGGCCGTACTGTGGCTGTTCGTGATCGTGGCCGTGCAGGTCATCCGCAGCGATCTGTTCGGTACGCGTGTCACCCAGCGCGGGTCGAGGCGTGACAGCGGCCGGCAGCAGCAGGCCGCCGCCCGACAGGCCGCCGCGCCACCACCGCAGCGCCAGCAGCAGCCGTCCGGCGGCGGCAGGCAGCGCCGGGGCGCACCCAGCAAACTGGTCGTCTCCGAGGGCACACTGACGGGCACCACCGTCGCGCTCCAGGGGCAGACCGTCACGCTCGGCCGGGCCCACGACTCCACCATCGTGCTGGACGACGACTACGCCTCCAGCAGGCATGCCAGGATCTACCCGGACCGGGACGGCCAGTGGATCGTCGAGGACCTGGGGTCCACGAACGGCACCTATCTCGACCGGACCCGACTGACTACTCCCACACCGATTCCGCTGGGCGCGCCGATCCGCATCGGCAAGACCGTCATCGAGCTGCGGAAGTAGTGCTACATCATGAATAGGCGCGAGCGGAGCGAGCACGCGGCGGCGGTCCACGCGACGGACCGCGGCGCGCTCCCGACCGGAGGGTGGGCACCGTGCGGATGTACCCGGAGCCGACGGGCGAGGTGCGCATGAGTCTGTCACTGCGCTTCGCCGCCGGATCGCACAAAGGCATGATCCGCGAGGGCAACGAGGACTCCGGCTACGCCGGTCCCCGCCTCCTCGCGATCGCCGACGGCATGGGCGGACAGGCGGCCGGTGAGGTCGCCTCCTCCGAGGTGATCTCCACGATCGTCGCCCTCGACGACGACGTCCCCGGCTCCGACATCCTCACCTCGCTCGGCACCGCCGTGCAGCGGGCCAACGACCAGCTCCGGATGATGGTCGAGGAGGACCCCCAGCTGGAGGGCATGGGCACCACGCTCACCGCCCTCCTGTGGACGGGCCAGCGCCTCGGCCTCGTACACGTGGGCGACTCGCGCGCCTACCTCCTGCGCGACGGCGTCCTCACGCAGATCACACAGGACCACACCTGGGTGCAGCGCCTCGTCGACGAGGGACGCATCACCGAGGAAGAGGCCACCACCCACCCGCAGCGCTCCCTGCTGATGCGCGCGCTGGGCAGCGGCGACCATGTCGAGCCCGACCTCTCCATCCGCGAAGTCCGCGCCGGCGACCGGTACTTGATCTGCTCCGACGGGCTCAGCGGCGTCGTGTCCCACCAGACCATGGAGGACACCCTCGCCAGCTACCAGGGCCCCCAGGAGACCGTGCAGCAGCTCATCGAGCTGGCCCTGCGCGGCGGCGGCCCCGACAACATCACCGTGATCGTCGCCGACGTCCTGGACCTCGACACCGGGGACACCCTCGCCGGGCAGCTGTCCGACGTACCCGTGGTGGTCGGCGCGGTCGCCGAGAACCAGCACAACCTGCACGACGGCGGCGCCATGCAGACGCCCGCCGGACGTGCCTCCGGGCTCGGCCGGCAGCGGCCCGCGCACGGCGGCGGGGGCGGCGAGTTCGGCCCGCCCGGCTCCGGCGACACCACCGGCTACATCCAGACCGGGAGCTTCGGCGGCTACACCGACGAGGACTTCGTCAAGCCCAGCGCCGGCCGCAGGTGGTTCAAGAGAACCCTCTACATCACGCTCGCCCTCGCCGTCATCGGCGGGGGCCTGTACGGCGGCTACCGCTGGACCCAGACCCAGTACTACGTCGGCGCCAACGACGAGCACGTCGCGCTGTACCGGGGCATCAGCCAGGACCTGGCCTGGGTCTCGCTCTCGAAGGTCGAGAAGGACCACCCCGAGATCGAACTCAAGTACCTGCCGTCGTACCAGCAGAAGCAGGTCAAGGCCACGATCACCGAGGGCGGCCTCAAGGACGCCCAGTCGAAGATCTCCGAACTGGCCACCCAGGCCTCCGCGTGCAAGAAGCAGGAAGCCCGGCGCGCGGCCGACAACGCGAACAACGCCGAGACCGGCGAAGGCGAGGCCGGAGGCACCACGGGAACCACCCGTACCGCCGCCGCGTCCAAGGCAACGCCGAGCCCGACGCCGAGCCCGACGCCGTCCGGATCGGCGTCCCCGTCCACAACCGCACCCACTCCCACACCCGGCCCCAGCCTCTCTGAGGAAGAGCAGAAGCTGGTCTCGCAGTGCGGTAAGCAGTAGGCAAGCCGTGAGGGGCCACTTCATACGATGAGCAGTACAACCAACAGTCCGACACACCACACGTCCACGATCGGCGCGATCGGCACCCCGAGCCGACGCAACACCGAACTGGCGCTGCTGGTGTTCGCCGTGGTCATCCCGGTGTTCGCCTACGTCAACGTGGGCCTGGCCATCAACGACAAGGTCCCGGCCGGCCTGCTCGCCTACGGCCTCGGCCTCGGCCTGATCGCCGGCGTCGGCCACCTCGTCGTACGCAAGTTCGCCCCGTACGCGGACCCGCTGCTGCTGCCGCTGGCCACGCTGCTCAACGGCATCGGCCTGGTCGTCATCTGGCGGCTGGACCAGTCCAAGCGGCTCCAGCGGCTCAGCATCTACGTCGAGGCCGCCCCACGCCAACTGCTGTACTCCGCGCTGGGTGTGGCCCTGTTCGTCGCCGTGCTGGTCTTCCTCAAGGACCACCGCATCCTGCAGCGCTACACCTACATCTCCATGGCCGGCGCGCTCGTCCTGCTGGTCCTGCCGCTCGTCCCGGGCCTCGGCGTCAACATCTTCGGCGCCCGGATCTGGATCAAGATCCCCGGCCTGGGCACCGTCCAGCCCGGTGAGTTCGCCAAGATCGCCCTCGCGATCTTCTTCGCCGGCTACCTGATGGTGAAGCGCGACGCCCTCGCCCTCGCCAGCCGCCGCTTCCTGGGCCTGTACCTGCCCCGCGGCCGCGACCTCGGTCCGATCATCGTGGTCTGGATCATCTCGATCCTGATCCTCGTCTTCGAGACCGACCTCGGTACGTCGCTGCTGTTCTTCGGAATGTTCATCATCATGCTGTACGTCGCCACCGAGCGGACCAGCTGGATCGTCTTCGGTCTGCTGATGTCCGCGGCCGGCGCGGTCGGCGTCGCCGGCTTCGAGTCTCACGTCCAGCAGCGCGTCGAGGCCTGGCTCGACCCGATGAACGAGTACCTCCTCAGCCAGAAGGGCGTCGCCGGCCACACCGAGCAGTCCATGCAGGCCCTGTGGGCCTTCGGCTCCGGCGGCACCCTCGGCACCGGCCTCGGCCAGGGCAACTCCGACCTCATCGGCTTCGCCGCCAACTCCGACTTCATCCTCGCCACCTTCGGCGAGGAACTCGGCCTGGCCGGCGTCATGGCGATCCTGCTCATCTACGGCCTGGTCGTCGAACGCGGCGTCCGCACCGCCCTCGCCGCCCGCGACCCCTTCGGCAAGCTCCTCGCCATCGGCCTCTCCGGCGCCTTCGCCCTCCAGGTCTTCGTCGTCGCCGGCGGTGTCATGGGCCTCATCCCGCTCACCGGTATGACGATGCCCTTCCTGGCGTACGGAGGTTCCTCCGTCATCGCCAACTGGGCCCTCATCGGCATCCTCCTGAGAATCAGCGACACCGCGCGCCGCCCCGCGCCCGCCCCGGCCCCCAGCCCCGACGCCGAGATGACCCAGGTGGTCCGACCGTGAACAAGCCCCTGCGCCGGATCGCGCTCTTCTGCGGACTCCTCGTGCTCGCCCTGCTCGTCCGCGACAACTGGCTCCAGTACGTCCGGGCCGACGAACTCAAGGACGACAAGTACAACCGCCGTGTCGCCATCGAGCGGTACGCCACACCTCGCGGCGACATCATCGTCGACGGCAAGTCGATCACCGGCTCCACCACGTCCGACAGCACCGACTTCGAGTACAAGCGCACCTACAAGGACGGCCCCATGTGGGCGCCCGTCACCGGGTACGCCTCGCAGGCGTTCGGCGCGACGCAGCTGGAGTCCATCGACGACGGCATCCTCACCGGCAACGACGACCGGCTCTTCTTCCGCAACACCCTCGACATGATCACGGGCAAGAAGAAGCAGGGCGGCAACGTCGTCACCACCCTCAACGCCGCCGCCCAGAAGGCCGCGTACGACGGCCTCAAGGACCGCGGCAAGGGCGCGGTGGCCGCCATCGACCCGTCCACCGGCGCGATCCTGGCGCTGGCCTCCTTCCCCTCGTACGACCCCTCGGTGTTCGCGGGGAACTCGGACAAGGACTCCGAGGCCTGGCAGAAGCTCCAGAAGGCCAAGGACCCCGACGAGCCCATGCTCAACCGGGCCCTGCGCGACATCTACCCGCCCGGCTCCACCTACAAGGTCGTCACGGCGGCGGCGGCCCTCGAGAACGGCCTGTACACGGACGCCGACGAGAAGACGAACTCGCCGCTTCCCTACACCCTCCCGGACACCACGACCGAGCTGAAGAACGAGGGCAACATCCCCTGCGAGAACGCGACCATGCGCGTCGCCCTCCAGTACTCCTGCAACACCGTCTTCGGCAAGATCGGCGCCGACCTCGGCAAGGACAAGATGCTCGCCGAGGCCAAGAAGTTCGGCTTCAACTCCGAGCAGTTCATCCCGGTCCGCTCCGCCGCCTCCAACTTCCCGGAGGACATGGACAAGCCGCAGACCGCCCTCAGCTCGATCGGCCAGTTCGAGACCGCGACGACCCCGCTCCAGATGGCCATGGTCGCCTCCGCGATCGCCAACGACGGCAAGCTGATGAAGCCGTACATGGTCGACAAGCTCCAGGCCCCCAACCTCGACGTGCTCGAACAGACCGAGCCCGAGGAGATGAGCCAGCCGCTGTCCTCCAAGAACGCCCAGATCCTCCAGTCGATGATGGAGACGGTCGTCAAGGACGGCACCGGCAAGAACGCCCAGATCAGCGGCGTCACCGTCGGCGGCAAGACGGGCACCGCCCAGCACGGCGTCGACAACAGCGAGAAGCCGTACGCCTGGTTCATCTCGTACGCCAAGCTCGCCGACGGCAGCTCACCGGTCGCCGTCGCGGTGGTCGTCGAGGACGAGGGCGCCGTCCGTGACAACATCTCGGGCGGCGGTCTGGCCGCGCCCATCGCCAAGAGCGTGATGGAGGCGGTCATCGCGAGCAAGCAGTGAGCCCCGTCACGTCCCCTTCACATCGGTGCACGTTGCGATACCGGTCCGGTATCGGCTGACGGGCTTGGCCAGGTCACACAAATGAACCCGGGTACCGTATCCCCGGACGGCACACCGCCGGACCACACAGCAGGTGCGGTCGGGACCGACGGAGAGGGCTGGTAGGAAGCTATGGAAGAGCCGCGTCGCCTCGGCGGCCGGTACGAGCTGGGCCAGGTGCTCGGCCGTGGTGGCATGGCGGAGGTATACCTCGCACATGACACCCGCCTGGGCCGCACCGTGGCAGTGAAGACGTTGCGCGCCGACCTCGCGCGCGACCCTTCCTTCCAGGCCCGGTTCCGCCGGGAGGCCCAGTCGGCCGCCTCGCTCAACCATCCCGCGATCGTCGCCGTGTACGACACCGGCGAGGACTACATCGACGGGACGTCCATCCCGTACATCGTCATGGAGTACGTGGACGGCTCGACCCTCCGCGAACTCCTCCACTCGGGCCGCAAGCTGCTGCCCGAGCGGACGCTGGAGATGACGATCGGGATTCTCCAGGCACTGGAGTACTCCCACAGAAGCGGCATCGTCCACCGCGACATCAAGCCGGCCAACGTGATGCTCACGCGCAACGGCCAGGTCAAGGTCATGGACTTCGGCATCGCCCGCGCGATGGGCGACTCCGGCATGACGATGACGCAGACGTCGGCGGTCATAGGAACAGCCCAGTACCTCTCGCCGGAACAGGCGAAGGGCGAACAGGTCGACGCGCGAAGCGACCTGTACTCGACCGGCTGTCTCCTCTACGAGCTGTTGACGGTACGTCCGCCCTTCATCGGGGACTCCCCGGTCGCGGTGGCCTACCAGCACGTACGGGAGGAACCGCAGCCCCCGTCGGTGTTCGACCCCGAGATCACGCCCGAGATGGACGCCATCGTCCTCAAGGCCCTGGTCAAGGACCCGGACTACCGCTACCAGTCCGCCGACGAGATGCGCCTCGACATCGAGGCCTGCCTCGACGGCCAGCCGGTCGCAGCCGCGGCGGCCATGAGTTCGGTCGGCTACGGCAGCTACGGCTACCCCGACGACCAGGCCACCACCGCCCTGCGCTCCGACGCCGGCGCGACCACCATGCTCCCCCCGATGAACCCGGACGACGGCGGCTTCGGCTACGACGACCGCGGTCCCCGGCGGCGCCAGCAGCCGAAGAAGTCGAACACCTCGACGATCCTGCTGGTCGTGGCGGGCCTGCTGGTGCTGGTGGGGGCGATCCTGATCGGCAGGTGGGTCTTCGACGGCCAGAACGTCAGCGACGCCGCCATCACGAACCCCAACTTCGTCAGCCAGACCAAGGCCGATGCCGAGAAGGCAGCGGTGAACGTCGAACTGAAACTGACGTTCACGAACAAGGCCTGTGAGGCAGAGCCCAAGGGCAACATCTGTGAGCAGAATCCGGCGCCCGGGGCCGACGTGAAGAAGGGCGACACCATCGCGCTGGTGGTGTCGACCGGGGCGCCGAAGATCGCGGTGCCGAACGTCATCGACAAGGACGTCGACACGGCCACGTCCCAGCTTCAGGACAAGGGTTTCGACGTCAAGACCAAGGAGACCGAGTCCTCCCAGGACCCGGGCACGGTCCTCAGCCAGAACCCGGACCCCGGTACCGAGCTGGAAAAGGGCTCCACGGTCACGCTCGAAGTCGCCAAGGAAGAAGAGAAGTCGACCGTCCCGGACGTCACCGGCCAGGACTGTGACACCGCCAAGCAGCAGATGCAGGCCAACGGCCTCGTCGGCGAGTGCACGGAGGTCGAGACCGACGACGACAACCAGATCGGCAAGGTCATCGCGACCTCGCCACAGGCCAACACCCAGGCCGACCCGGGCTCCACGGTGAGCATCCAGATCGGCAAGGCGGCCGACAAGGCCGAGGTCCCGAACGTCGTCGGACAGACGGTGGGACAGGCCAAGCAGACCTTGCAGGCGGCCGGCTTCACCAACATCCAGTTCAGCAACGGCAGCGACCAGAGCGACACCGCGATCGTCACGGACCAGGACCCTGACGGGGGCAACGAGGTCGACGACCCGGGCAGCACCCAGGTCACGCTCCAGAGCGTCGGCTTCGGAAACAACAACAACGGCGGAAACAACGGCGACAACGACAACGGCGGCATCTTCGGCTGACCCGCTTGTCACACGAGTGAGCCCCGGCACCTGCTCAGGCGCCGGGGCTCACTCATACCCGTGTACGAAATCCGACCAGAACTTCGTATGCCTGGACTCGTTGGACGGGTGAGGAAAACCCGACGAGCCGAGGAGAACGGAACGTGATCAACGAAGCGGCACTGCTGGAGTCGAAGGCGCTGCGGGACAGTGCGCTGGAACGCACCGAAGTGCTGGACAAAGTCAAAGCACTGTCTCTGCTGCCGGACGGCATGCATGTGACTACGGCGATGGTTGCGATGTACTTCGAGGTCGCCGAGCGAGCTGTCAACCGGATGGCACAGCGGCACCGGGACGAGCTGACGGTGAACGGCCTGCGGATCCTGCGCGGCGAAGAGCTCGCGCAATTTAAGCGAGACACGTTGTCTCTCTATCCAGAGAGTTGTCCACAGCCCCGCTCCAGCCTCGCCCTTTGGTCCCGCCGAGCCGTTCTCAACGCGGCGATGCTCCTCCGCGACAGCGACGTGGCCCGTCGGGTCCGCACCTACCTTCTCGACATGGAGCACCTGGCGCGCACACGCCCGGTCGACACCCCGGCAGCCGACACAGCCATCACCCTCGACGACCGTATCGACCAGCGCATCACCCACATCCTCGGCAAGACCGTCGTCCCCATGTTCAACGCCCTCATCGAAACGTCGGGCGAGCACCGCAGGGAGCTGATCGCCCTGCGGGCCGGCGTCCAGCGAGTCGAGCAGCGGCTCCGGCAGCACCACGCCCGGCTGCAGAGGCTCGAAAGCCCGTACGAGGGGCGGCCGCTCCCCGGAGTCATGGCCTCCATGGACGCCATGAACGGCCGCACGTTCGAGCGCCACATCGCCAAGCTGCTGCGCCGCGACGGCTGTACGAACGTCGTCGTCCAAGGCGGTCACGGAGACCGGGGCGTCGACATCATCGCGCTCGCAGCCGACGGACGACGCCTCGTCGTCCAGTGCAAGAGGTTCGCGCCCTACCTCAACATCACCAGCCCCGACGTCAGAAGTTCGTCGGCTCGGCCAAGGTGCTGTACAGCGCGGAAGTGGCGCTCTACGTGGCAACGTGCCCCTTCACCCCAGAGGCGCTGAGCATCGCCGCCGACGGCGGCATCACTGTCGTACACCGCGGGCTGCTGGAGGAGTGGAGCGCCGGAGCACCGCTGGAGATCCTGGAGTAACTGCGCCACCCACAGAAAGGGGCCCGAAGCCGCAAAAGGAAGTTGCGGCTTCGGGCCTTCGCCATGCTAGAGGCACTGAGTTGCTGCGCGTCACCGCAACTCCTCCGGCACCGTCCGCTTCGAATCCACCTTCTCCACCCGCACCAGCTCCCCCCACACGATGTACCGGTACTCCGACGTGAACACCGGTGTGCAGGTCGTCAACGTGATGTAGCGGCCGGGCTTCTTCTTCCCCGATTCCTTCGGGACCGCCGACAACACCTGCACGTTGTACTTCGAGGTCTCCGGGAGGGTGTCGTAGACCTTGTAGACGTACCACTCGTTCTTCGTCTCGAAGACGATCGGGTCGCCCTTCTTCAGCTTGTCGATGTTGTGGAACTTGGCGCCGTGGCCGTCCCGGTGTGCCGCCAGGGTGAAGTTGCCCGACTTCGCCTGGGGGAGCGCCGACTTGATGGGGTCCGTGTAGTAGCCGGCGACGCCGTCGTTCAGGACCTTCGACGAGGTGCCCTTCTTGACCAGGACCTCGCCGTTCTTCATCGCCGGGACGTGCAGGAAGCCGATGCCGTCCTTGGTGTCAAACGCGGCGGGGCCCGTGTCCGTGTCGGCCCAGTGATCGCGTACCTCGTCGCCCTGCTTGTTCGCCTCGCGGTCCGCGACGACGTTCGTCCACCAGAGCGAATATGCGACGAACAGGCCCAGCACCAGGCCCGCCGTGATGAGGAGTTCGCCGAAAACGCTCACCGCGGTGGCCAGTTTGCCGCCCGTGCTCCTGGGGCGGGCCTGCGAGGGGGAAACGGGCGCGTCCGCGGTCTGCTCGTCGTGGTCCGTCGTCGCTGCCACTCTTCATCGCCCTTACTGCTGCACGAGACCGGTACTACAAGAGCGCGTCCGGCTTGCCCTTGCTGCGCGGCCGTTCCTCGACCATCTTGCCCCACACGATCATCCGGTACTTGCTCGTGAACTCCGGAGTACAGGTCGTGAGGGTGATGTAGCGGCCCGGCTCGGTGAAACCCGAGCCATTGGGGATCGGGTCCAGCACGCTCGTGTTGCTCGGCGACGTGACCGGCAGGATCGCCTCCATCTTGTAGACGTAGTACTTGTCCTGCGTCTCCACGACGATCGCGTCGCCCTTCTTCAGCCGGTTGATGTACCGGAAGGGCTCGCCGTGCGTGTTGCGGTGGCCCGCGAGCCCGAAGTTGCCGGTCGCCGCCGACGGCATCGCCGTGTTGAGGCTGCCCTCCGCGTAGTGGCCGACCATCCCCCGGTCCAGCACCTTCTTCTTGCTGGTGCCCTCCGCGATCGGCACGACCACGTCCAGCTTGGGGATGTCCAGGATGGCGAACCCCTGCCCCGGCTCGAACACCCCCGGCGCCCGCTTCCCGCTCGCCCAGTCGTCCTGGAGGCTGCTCGCCTCGTTCCCGGCCTGCGCGTGCGCCCGTACGTTCGTCCACCACAGCTGGTAGGTCACGAACAGCAGCATCACCACACCTGTGGTGATGAACACCTCGCCGACCGCCCGGCTCGCCATCACGGCCATGCCCGGCTTCTGCGCCCGCGCCGCCTGCCGCGCCGCCACCCGCGAGAGGGGCGCTCCCTCCGCCGCCTCGGCCGCCGCGCCCTCCGATGCCTCCTGAGGGCCTCCATGGCGCCCGTGACGGGCCTTGGCGGCCTTCCGGCGCGCTGCCCGCCCACCGGCCGCCGAAGGGCCCTCAGAGGCGCCTGTGGCCCCTGCGCCGGCTGAGGCGGCCGACACCGAGTCCTCGTCGGGTATTCGCGGCAGATCCGCCAGCCGCAGCGCCACCGTCTCCTCGTCGACCGGAGGCAGCACCACGGGAGGAGCCACGGGCGGCTGCGTCGCACGAGGGGCCACGGGAGGCGCGTACGGCACCTGCTCCTCGTACACCCCCACCTGCCAGTCCTGCGCGTACCCCCGCGAGTCGTACTCCGACTCGGGCCCGGAGCCGCGGTGCTCCGCCGCCCCCTGCTCGGCCGAGGCGTCGTACGGCCGAGCATGGCCGCGCCTGCGCCGCCCGCTGCCCGGCGGCGGGTCGTTCCGCTGCCCCGGCAACGGGTCGCTCAGCGGATCCGCCGGCCGCTCCGCCGCCGCCTCGAACGCACCCGGCACCCCGTACGGCTCCTGCTGCCCGTACGGGGTTCCCTGGTCGCCGGTGTCTCCGTACGCGGAGCCGGACTCGCGCTCGGGGCGCAGGGCGGTCACGCCGTGGCCCTGCCCACCACCGGGGCGAGCCCCGACGACCTCGCCACGGCACCCCGGTCGCCGCACTCCACCAGCCAGTTGGCCAGCATCAGGTGACCGTGCTCCGTCAGCACCGACTCGGGGTGGAACTGCACACCCTCGACCGGGAGTTCGCGGTGTCTGAGGCCCATGATGATCCCGTCGTGCGTACGGGCCGTGACCTCCAGCTCGGCCGGGACCGTCTCCGGTTCCGCCGCCAGCGAGTGGTAGCGGGTCGCCGTGAAGGGCGTGGGGAGGCCCGCGAAGACGCCCTTGCCCTCGTGTTCCACGAGGGACGTCTTGCCGTGCAGCAGCTCGGGCGCCCGGTCCACCACACCGCCGTACGCCACCTGCATCGACTGCATGCCCAGGCAGACCCCGAACACCGGCACCCCGGTGGCCGCGCAGTGGCGCACCATCTCGATGCAGACGCCGGCCTCCTCGGGCGTACCCGGGCCCGGCGACAGCAGCACACCGTCGAAGCCGTCCTGCGCGTGCGCCGTCGACACCTCGTCGTTGCGCAGCACCTCGCACTCGGCGCCCAGCTGGTACAGGTACTGGACCAGGTTGAAGACGAAGCTGTCGTAGTTGTCGACGACGAGAATCCGTGCGCTCACTGGTCGTTCACCGTCACATCGTTGAAGGGAAGGAGAGGCTCGGCCCACGGGAAGACGTACTGGAAGAGCACGTAGACCACCGCCAGCGCCAGCACGAGGGAGAGCAACGCCTTCACCCACGCGTTCCCCGGCAGATGCCGCCAGATCCAGCCGTACATGCCGTCCCTTCCGTCGCCCACGGCACCCGACTCGCGGCACCGGACTCACGCGTACCTCACCAGATTAACGGCGCAGCGCCCCAGGTTTCCCGGCCTCCACAGGCTGTGTGGAATCCAGGTGTGCCCAGACGATGAGCCGATGGCTGTGCCCCCACTCCGGATCGCACGTGGTCAGCGTGAGATACCGGCCCGAACGCGTGTACCCGCTCTTACGTGGCACAGGATCGATCACCTCAATGTCCGTGGGCACGGTTTTGTAGGGGCCTTTGTCGATCCGATACGTGAACCACGTCGTCCCGTCCGTCAGCACCACCGCGTCCCCACGGCGCAGCTTCGGGAAGTCCTTGAACGGATCGCCGTACGTACGCCGGTGGCCCGCGACCGAGAAGTTGCCCTCCTGGCCGAGCCGCGCGGTGGTGGCGTAGTGGCCGAGGCCCTTCTTCAGGGTGTTCGTCTTCGTGCCTTCGAGCACGGGCTTGTTCCACGTGAAACCAAGCCGCGGGATGTACATGATCGCGAAGGGCTTGCCCGAGCTGTACGGACCGGGCGGCTTCGGGCCCGCCGTGGTCGTGGGGGTGGCCGACGGCTCGGATTCCGGCGCCTGTGTCACCGTGCCCTTCGACCACTGGTCCTGTAACCGGTCGATCTGCTCGTCCATGACGCCGTCGGCCTTCACGCCGGTCCAGAACAGCACGTACACGACGAAGAGCACGATCACCGTGCCCACCGTGACGCACAGTTCACTGACCGTCCTGATGATCACGCGCCCCGACACAGGCCCCCCAGTGGTGAGCTACGCCAGCTACTTCACAGGCTTCGCGTACTGCAGATCCACTGTGCCCGAGTAGCCGGGCAGAGTCACCGTCCCGTCCTCGTCGACCTGCCAGCCGAGCCCGTAGACGTTGACGTACACCATGTAGTTCTGGATCGCCTTGGACGCCGTGAGCGCGTTCCTCAGCTTCTCCGGGTCACCGACCGCCGTGATCTTGTACGGGGGTGAGTAGACGCGTCCCTGAAGGATCAGGGTGTTGCCCACACAGCGGACGGCGCTGGTGGAGATGAGCCGCTGGTCCATGACCTTGATGCCCTTGGCCCCGCCCTGCCAGAGGGCGTTCACCACGGCCTGGAGGTCCTGCTGGTGGATGACCAGGTAGTCGGGCTGCGGCTCGGGGTAGCCGGGGAGCTTCGCGGTGGCGTTCGGCGGGGCGTCGTTGAGGGTGACCGTGAGGGCCTCGCCCTTGAGCTTCTGGGTGCCCGCGGACTTCTCCAGCGCCGCCAGCCTGGCGTCCTCGGCCTTGGTGCTGCCGTCGTCGCGTTCGGCGAGCGCCTCGACGTCGCCGCGCAGGGCCGCGTTGGACTCGTCGAGCCGGCCGTTCTTGTGGCTGCGCTCCTGGATGAGGTCCGAGAGCCTCAGCAGGGAGGCGTCCGTGCGGATGTTCGTGCCCTTGGCCGTGTCGAAGCTCGTGAAGAAAATCAGCCCCGCGAGGGCGAAGACCCCCACGGTGAGCACCCGGACCGGGCGGAAACGGCGGTTACGGGCAGGACTGGGATCCGTCCCGGGGAAGTCGGCGGAATTGCTCAACGTACCCTTATCTCCTTCGGCGCCGCGGAAGCACTACGCTAACGGACGCCCGGGGGAGCACTAAGTGTCCCCTTGTACGCTGCCCCGGAGCCCGACCAAGTTCCCTGCGCGGCCACGCAGCGCATCGACAGGAGAGACCCTCGTGCCGAAGTCACGTATCCGCAAGAAGGCCGACTACACGCCGCCGCCCGCGAAGCAGGCGACGTCCATCAAACTGAACAGCCGCGGCTGGGTCGCACCGGTCATGCTGGCGATGTTCCTCATCGGTCTGGCCTGGATCGTCCTCTTCTATGTGACCGACGGCACGCTGCCGATCGACTCGCTGGACAACTGGAACATCGTGGTGGGCTTCGGCTTCATCGCCGCGGGCTTCGGTGTCTCCACGCAGTGGAAGTAGGGCCTCCAAGGCTGGCCCTCAGGGCTCTGCCCAGGGCTTTTCGCTGAGTTATCCACAGCCAGGGTTGAATTTCCACACCCCGCCTGGGGAAAAGACGACGATCTGTGGATAACTCATCGAGTGTTGACGCCGGTACGACTGACACACCGGTAACCGCAAGCTTGTTCGCCCCCTGCCTGACCTGGGAAAACTCCGGTCGGTGACAGGAGGCACAGCTGTTCCCGCACACTGTGCACAGGTAGCACCACGGACTGTGGACAACAGGCACTCAGTGACAGGAGTGACCCAGGTATCCCTGGTCGGGGGCTCGCTAGAGGAGCTGGCCGGTGCGGATCAGCGTCATGGCGACCACCGCGACCAGGACCACCGCGCAGACGCCGTACTGGACCAGGGACCGGCGCTCGCGCGGGGCGTGGACCATGGCGTAGCCGATGACGACACCGGCGACGAGGCCGCCGATGTGGGCCTGCCAGGCGATGTTGCTCCACCCGAAGGTGAAGATCAGGTTGATCACCAGCAGGGCGAGGATCGGCCGCATGTCGTAGTTGAGGCGGCGCATCAGGACGGCGGTCGCACCGAAGAGGCCGAAGATGGCACCGGAGGCGCCGAGCGACGGCTGGAGCGGGTTCTCGATCAGATACGTCAGCGCGCTGCCCGCGAGCCCGGAGACCAGGTACAGCGAGAGGTAGCGGGCGCGGCCGAGAGCGGCTTCCAGGGGGCCGCCGATCCACCACAGGCTGAGCATGTTGAAGAGGATGTGCATGACGCTGCCGTGCAGGAACATCGACGTCAGCAGCCTGTACCACTGCCCCTCCGCGACGCCCTCCATCGAGCCGAGGCTCGGGACATAGGCGCTGCCGATGAGCTGGAAGCGGTCCGTGAACTCGTCGCCGAGCGTCATCTGGAGCAGGTAGACGGCGAGGTTGATGCCGATCAGGATCTTGGTGAGGAGCCTGGGGTCGGCCGTGACGGTGCCGCCGGCGAGGGTGCGGGGGCGGGAGGCGTTCGGCGCGTGTCCCGTGCCGGAGCCGTTGCGCACACATTCCGGGCACTGGAAGCCTACGGAGGCGCTGACCATGCACTCGGGGCAGATCGGGCGTTCGCAGCGGGTGCAGCGGATGCCTGTCTCGCGGTCCGGGTGGCGGTAGCAGGTGGGCAGGCTCTGGGCGTCCTGCGGGCCCTGCGGGCTGCCTGGCGCCTGGTCCATGGGATCCCCTAAGTCCGTCAGTCCGTCGTCGTTCGGTCAGGCGTCGTATGCAATGCACCGCCCCGCCCATCCTTACGGATGAGCGGGGCGTTTGGTTCCCTGTCGGTCCCCTCCGGGAAGAGCTGGTGGGAGGGGTTCCCGGGGGTGAGCCCTAGCGGGTCTCGACGACCACCGACTCGATGACGACGTCGTTGACCGGGCGGTCGGTGCGCGGGTTGGTCGCCGCGGTCGCGATGGCGTCCACGATCTTCTGGCTGGCCGCGTCGGTGACCTCACCGAAGATGGTGTGCTTGCGGGTCAGCCACGCCGTCGGGGAGACGGTGATGAAGAACTGCGAGCCGTTGGTGCCCGGGCCGGCGTTGGCCATGGCCAGGAGGTACGGCTTGTCGAAGCGGAGGTCCGGGTGGAACTCGTCCTCGAACTGGTAGCCGGGACCGCCGGTGCCGTTGCCGAGGGGGTCACCGCCCTGGATCATGAATCCGCTGATCACCCGGTGGAAGACCGTGCCGTCGTAGAGCTTGTCCGTGGACTTCACACCGGTCTCCGGGTTGGTCCACTCACGCCCGCCGGTGGCGAGCTCGACGAAGTTCTGGACCGTCTTGGGCGCGTGGTTCGGCAGGAGCCGGACTTCGATGTCGCCGTGATTGGTCTTCAGGGTGGCGTAAAGCTGCTCGGCCACGATCTGCCTTCCGTTGTCCTCTTGTGACTCCCCGATCCTTGCACGGTCCACGCCGTGCGTCGCCCGGCGCCCTCCTCCGAGCGAAAATCCGGCGATTTCGCTTGCGCTTCCGGCGCTGCGCAGAAAACCGGTCGAGTAGGCACGGGACGGGGGCACGGCGCGGCGATCCGTGGCATTGTCGACGACAAGCTCCTGTTGCCCGGTATTCATCGCTATTGCATGTGATCGTCATCCGCTGCCACATGCGATCGGTTCGGTGCCACCAGTCCCATGGGATCGGCCGTCCATGACCCGGATGCCCGCCCTCGCATGCCTCACGGTGTATTGGCAGGCATGATCCGTAAAAGGGTGGAGAGTCGAATAACCGTACGCCACCGACGAGGAGGATCCCGTGACCCGCATCGAAAGCGTGCGCGCCGCAACCAGCTCGGCGAAGGACAGCGTCCTGCACGCCGCGGACGTGGTGGCGCCCTACGCCGACACGGCCAAGGACAGGGCCACCCAGTACGCCCACGAGACACGCGTACGGCTTGCGCCCAGGGTGTCCCAGGCCGCGGAGCAGGCTCGCGTCCAGTACGGCGCGCATCTCGCGCCGCGACTGGAGCAGGCCCGTACGCATGTGCCGCCGAAGGTCGACCATGCCGCCCACGAAGCCGCTGTCCGTACCGCCAAGGCCGCCCGGCAGGCCGCCGACTACACCGCGCCGCGCGTGGAGCGTGCGGTCGCGGCAGCCGGTCCCGTACGAGAGGAGGCCGCCGCACGCGGTGCCGCGGCGCTGGCCGCGCTGCGTGGGCAGGTCACTCCGCAGGAGATCCGGAAGCTGGCCCGCAAGCACGAGCGGCGGGCCCGGGCGGGCCGGCTCGCCAAGGGGCTGGTCGTGCTGGGCATCCTGGCGGGCGGCGCCTTCGCCGCGTGGAAGTGGTGGGACAAGCAGGCCAACCCCGACTGGCTGGTCGAGCCGCCCGCCGCGACCGAGGTCCCGGAGACGGGCCGTCTGACGTCCGTGGACGGCACCACTCCGTCGCATCTTGACCCCGAGGTCGAGGCGAAGGAGGCCGAGTCGGAGGCGGCGGAGAGCGACGAGGATCGTCGCTGACGACTGCTCGACGGACGGTTCGTGTGTGGTGTCGCTGTGGGGCGGGAGACCTGAGGGTCTCCCGCCCCACAGCGATGTTTCACGTGAAACATCGCCCTTCGTTGTTTCACGTGAAACATCGTCGGAGGCGGTCTCCGGTCTAGATCTTCTCGACGGGCGAACGGCGCACGGCCGCTCCATACTCGGAGAGCTTGGGGGCTTCCGAGGGCAGAGCGGAGATCTCCGTCCATGGCTACCTTTCTGTTTCGACTGGGCCGTCTGGCCTTCCGGCGGCGCTGGTACGTCGTCCTGCTGTGGGTGGCCGTCCTGGCCGCCGTCGGTTTCGGCGCCGCCAAGGCGCCCGGGGCTCCTGAGACCGAGTTCTCCACTCCTGGGGTCGAGTCCCAGCGGGCGTTCGATCTGATGGAAGAGCGTTTCCCGGGTGCGCAGGCCAACGGCGCGGTCGCCCGGGTGGTGTTCGTCGCGCCGGACGGGCAGAAGGTCACCGCGTCCGACGAGCGGGCGGCGATCGACCGGCTGGTGGACGAGGTGTCGGGCGGACCGCAGGTCGCCGGTGTGGTGAACCCCTTCCAGGCCGCCAACGCGGTGAGCCAGAGCGGGACGACGGCATTCGCGACGGTCACCTACACGGTGCAGGCGGACGAACTTAGCGACGCCAGCAAGGACACGCTGAAGGCCGCCGTGGAGCAGGCCAGGGACACCGGTCTGACCGTCGAGGTCGGCGGTACGGCACTGGCGACCCAGCCGTCGGCGGGCGGGGCGGGCGAGATCATCGGTATCGCCATCGCCGCCGTGGTGCTGATGGTGACCTTCGCGTCGCTGGCGGCGGCCGGGCTGCCGCTGCTGACGGCGGTTGTCGGGGTCGGTGTCTCCATGGCCTCGATCACGACTCTGGCCAGCACGTTCGGCCTGTCGTCGACGACCGGCACACTGGCGACGATGCTCGGTCTGGCCTGTGGCATCGACTACGCGGTGTTCGTCGTCTTCCGGTACCGCGAGGAGCGTGCCAACGGGCATACGACGGAGGAGGCGGCCGGTCTGGCGGTGGGCACCGCGGGTTCGGCGGTCGTCTTCGCCGGGCTGACCGTCGTCATCGCGCTGGCCGGGCTCTCGGTGGTCGGTATCCCGATGCTGACCAAGATGGGTCTGGCGGCGGCGGGCGCGGTCGTCGTCGCGGTGCTGATCTCCCTGACGCTGGTACCGGCGCTGCTGGGTTTCTGGCCGCGTGCGGTGCTGTCACGGCCGTACAAGAAGACCGGGCGGCGTATCCAGGGCGTCGTGGGCAACATGGGCAGCCGGTGGGCCAATTTCGTGCTGCGGCATCCGATACCCGTGCTGCTGGCGACGGTGGCGGGGCTGGTCGTGCTGGCGGTGCCGGTGCTGGGGTTGCAGCTCGGGCAGACCGGGGACGAGGCGAAGTCCACGGCGACCACCGAGCGGCGCGCCTACGACGACCTCGCCGAGGGGTTCGGGCCGGGCTTCAACGGGCCGCTGACCATCGTGGTCGACGCGCGGGACGCCGCTGATCCGAAGGCCGCGGTGGCGACGATCGAGCAGCGGATCGGGGCGACCGACGGGGTCGTGTCGGTGGCTGCCCCGCGGTTCAACGCGGCGGGCGACACGGCGATGTTCTCCGCGGTACCGGCGAACGCGCCCACCAGTGAGAAGACCGTGGACCTCGTCCACACCATCCGCGACGAACGGTCCTCGATCGAGTCGGCGGCGTCGGGAGCGACCTTCGACGTCACCGGGACGACGGCGCTGAACATCGACGTGGCCCAGAAGGTGCAGGGTTCGCTGATCCCGTACCTGATCGTCGTGGTGGGTCTGGCGATCGTGCTTCTGCTGCTGGTGTTCCGGTCGATCGTCATCCCGGTGAAGGCCGCGGTGGGCTTCCTGCTGTCGGTGCTGGCCGCGCTGGGGTGTGTCGTCGCGGTCTTCCAGTGGGGCTGGGGCGCCTCGCTGCTGGGGGTGGAGACCACGGGCCCGATCATGAGCCTGATGCCGATCTTCCTGGTCGGCATCGTCTTCGGCCTCGCCATGGACTACGAGGTCTTCCTGGTCTCGCGCATCCGGGAGGCGTACGTCCACGGGGACAGTTCCGGCGCCTCGATCTCCACCGGCTTCCGGTACAGCGCGCGGGTGGTCGTGGCCGCCGCGCTCATCATGATCGCGGTGTTCTCCGGCTTCATCACCGCCGGTGAGTCGATGATCAAGATGATCGGCTTCGGCCTGGCCATCGCCGTGCTGTTCGACGCGTTCGTCGTCCGGCTGGCCTTCGTACCGGCCGTTCTGGCTCTGGTAGGCGACCGGGTCAGCTGGCTCCCCGGGTGGCTGGACCGGCTGCTGCCGCATGTCGACGTGGAGGGCGAGAAGCTGGCCAAGGAGCATCCGCCGACGCGGGCCGCGGAAGCGGGCGGTACGGACACCGACGACGACAGCGCCGACTCGACGTCGACGCTGGTGTGACGGTGTGAGGCCCTTCCCGGTGCCCGCCGGCGGCCCGTGCCCTCGTCAGGAGACGGGCGCAAGTCGCGTACTCGTCCTCAGGCCGCCGATGCCCTTCATGGCCGGGGCCCGGAGGATGGTGCGGCGGACGGTCGAGGGCACCGGGATCCCCGGAGCGACCGGAGCCACCGGGATCCCCGGGGTCGCCGAAGCCACCGGCGTCACCAGGGTCACCGGGACCACCGCGGCCGTGCTCTTGCTCCGGCCGGCGGCGAAGACGAACAGCCGGAGGACCAGGAAGCGGCCTATGCCGGCGAGGCCGGAGGCGCTGAGGTAGACGATCTGCTCGGTCAGCATGCCGGGCGACGACTGGACCAGGTGCAGGACGAACATCGCGGCGCAGGTGACGACGTAGGCGGCGGTGGCCGAGCCCGCCGACTGCCAGTGCTGGCGCCATCCGGCGCTCTTGCCGGACCCGAAGGTGAAGCGGGCGTGGAGTTCGGTGCACAGGATGGTCGAGGCGACCGTGATCAGCGCGTTCGCCAGCGCCCAGGGCATCGTCGCCGCGAGGAGCGCGACGGCGCCGCTGGAGAGGAGGCCGACGCCACCGCCGCACAGGACGAACCGGGCGAAGGAGGCGAGCGGTCCGGGAGCGGCGGCGGCGCCCGTACGCAGCGTCTCGCCGGTCGTCCTGGGCTTCGACGAGAGCTGCGACTTCACGGCGGTTTCCTTCCGGCGGGCTGGCTGTGGACCTCTGTGGATCACGGGGATCAACTGGGTTCAACGATGCCGTCGCGCGCTCTCGGAAACGATGACGTGTACTCCCGAACCGGGGGTGTAGCTGGCCCCACCATCGGGGTGCGGGAGGCGCTACCTGAAGCGGGGAAAAGGACGACTGATAGCTTCTACAAGGACGTAGAAACAGACGTAGAACAGACGTGGAAACAACGAGGAGTTCTCATGGCCCTGTGGGACCGCATCAAGGAGTCCGCATCGACGATGCAGACCCAACTGGAGGCGAAGAAGAACGACTTGAAGAGCGGCGCGTTCCGGGACGCGAGCATGGCGATGTGCGCCCTGGTCGCCGCGGCCGACGGCACGATCGACCCGGCGGAACGCCAGCGCGTGGCCCAGCTCATCGCCACGAACGACGTCCTGCAGAACTTCCCCGCCGACGATCTGCGCCGCCGCTTCGACGAGAACATCGCCAAGCTGACGGCCGACTTCGCCTTCGGCAAGGTGACCGTGCTCCAGGAGGTGGCCAAGGCCAAGAAGAAGCCGGCCGAGGCCCGTGCCGTGATCCAGATCGGCATCGTCATCGGCGGCGCGGACGGCGACTTCGACAAGACCGAGCAGGCGGTCGTACGGGAGGCCTGCTTCGCCCTCGACCTGCCGCCGCACGAGTTCGATCTCTGACGCGACCTCTGCTTCCCCACCCCCGCGCAGACACTTCCGTCCCGGTCACGCCCTCCGCCCCTCGGCGGGGCGTGACCGCGAGCGGGGCCAGGGGAAGGCCAGCTGCAAAAAATGCCCTCTGACTGCGTTTCCGCAGTTCAGAGGGCATTTCGGGTGTGGAGCCTAGGGGAGTCGAACCCCTGACATCTGCCATGCAAAGACAGCGCTCTACCAACTGAGCTAAGGCCCCGAAGAAAAGGCGTCCGTCCAGAACAACCAAGTCCTGGTGGGTGCCGTCGACAAGAGTACCGGGTCATCCCCGGTATCCCGCAAAAGGATTGGGGGTCCCCGTGGACGACCACTCTCCGTAAGATGCTCGACGTGGTTCGCTACAGCGAACCGCGGTATTTGGGGAAGCGATGGGGAGACGCAATGGATGCCGCACAGCAGGAAGCCACCGCAAGAGCGCGGGAGCTTCAGCGGAACTGGTACGGAGAGCCGCTGGGGGCGCTCTTCCGTAAGCTCATCGACGATCTTGGCCTCAACCAGGCTCGTCTCGCGGGGGTACTGGGGCTGTCCGCGCCGATGCTGTCACAGCTGATGAGCGGCCAGCGGGCCAAGATCGGCAATCCGGCAGTGGTGCAGCGCGTGCAGTTGCTGCAGGATCTGGCCGGTCAGGTCGCGGACGGCAGCGTCAGCGCGGCCGAGGCGACCGAGCGGATGGACGAGATCAAGAAGTCGCAGGGGGGTTCGGTGCTCAGCAACACCACGCAGTCGACGACGAGTTCGGGGGCGCCCACGGTCAAGCGGGTGGTCCGCGAGATCCAGTCGCTGCTGCGTTCGGTGGCTGCCGCCGGGGACATCATCGAGGCGGCTGACACTCTCGCCCCGACCCACCCGGAACTGGCAGAGTTCCTCCGGGTGTACGGCGCAGGCCGTACCTCGGACGCGGTGACGCACTACCAGTCCCACCAGAACTGAGCCGCAGGCCCGGCCGCCGACCGGGGGTTCGGCGGCCGGGCTCCGGCTCAGGAGCAGCAGCAACGGGGCAGGCGCACAGGAGACGCGGTCAGGGCGACAGCCGGGAGAGTCAGCGGGAGTCAGGGGAGACGGGCGGGAAAACAGGTACGGAGACAGGTTCTGGACGAGCGGGGTGACAGCGGGCTCCGGAGCGGGGTAGGAGGAGCCGTACCATCCGCCGGTCCGGAGCCGACCGAGCGGGGATCCGAAGGGGGATCGACGCAGAGCCATGGGTGAGGTCTTCGCCGGCCGGTACGAACTGGCCGACCCGATCGGGCGCGGGGGAGTCGGCGCCGTCTGGCGCGCCTGGGACCACCGCCGCCGCCGGTACGTCGCCGCCAAGGTCCTCCAGCAGAGCGACGCCCACTCGCTGCTGCGCTTCGTCCGCGAACAGGCACTGCGGATCGACCACCCGCATGTGCTCGCCCCGGCCAGCTGGGCCGCCGACGACGACAAGGTCCTGTTCACGATGGACCTGGTCGCGGGCGGCTCGCTCGTCCATCTGATCGCGGACTACGGCCCCCTGCCGCCCGGGTTCGTCTGCACCCTCCTCGACCAGCTCCTCTCGGGCCTTGCCGCCGTGCACGCGGAAGGCGTCGTCCACCGCGACATCAAGCCCGCCAACGTGCTGCTCGAAGCGACCGGTACGGGCCGCCCGCGGCTGCGCCTGTCCGACTTCGGCATCGCGATGCGGCTGGGCGAGCCGCGCCTGACGGAGACCGACTACGTGGTGGGCACGCCGGGTTACTTCGCTCCCGAGCAAATGCTGGGCGCGGACCCGGACTTCCCCTCCGACCTGTTCGCCGTGGGCCTGGTCGCGCTCTATCTCCTGGAGGGCGCCAAGCCGGACAGCAAGGCCCTCATCGAGTACTTCGCGGACCACGGCACGCCCAGCGCCCCCCAGGGCATACCGGAGCCGCTCTGGCAGGTCGTGGCCACGCTGCTGCAACCGGACCCGCAGGCACGGTTCCGCACCGCCACGGGCGCCCGCAAGGCCCTCGCCCAGGCCGCAGAACTCCTGCCCGAGCCCGGCCCCGACGACGAGCTGATCGAGATCTTCGACCAACTCGGCCCCCTCCCAAGGGGCTTCGCCCCGACCGGCCCCCTCAAACCGGCCCCCGGCGTGACCACGAACGGCGCGCGCACAAGCGGGACAACTGGCGGCGGCACAGCGGGCGGTCCGGCCACAGGCGCCGGACACGGCGAGTACGGCGGCCCGGACTCGAACAGCACGTACACCGGCCCGGGAGCAGCACGCCTGTACGACCCGTACCGCGAACCGAACCCGGACGGCACACCCACCGGCCCGGCGACGGGCGGCACGCACACGGGCCTCAGGCCGACGCGGGCTCCGCTGCCCGGCCCGATGCCGGATCCCGTACCGCCGTCGCCGCCGGGACCCGTCTCCCCGCCCTCCGGACCAGGCGCGGGTGCCATACCCTCCCGGCCGGCCGCAGCCCCCGCACCCGCCGGCTCCGGCGCCGAGCAGCCCTGGCCGTCCTCCGGCGCAGCCTCGATCTGGCCGGGCGCCGACTCCGTACGACCGCCCCAGCCACCAAGCCCGGACGGCGCCGCCGCCTCCGAACAGGCCCACCAGGCCAACCCCGCTCAGCGCAACGGCATCCCGCCCCACCCGGAAGCCACGCCACCCCGCCCCACGCACCCACCGTCGACGGCACCCTCCCGCCCCGCGCCCACGGACCCGAACGCCCCCCAGGCCATCGCCCCCGTCCCCCCGCGGCCACCGTCAGCGGCTCCGCCCCAGCCGTCCGCCATGTCGGACACGGGCAGCTTCCATCTGCCCCCTCCCCAGCTGAGCGCCCCGGCCACTCCCCCCACGGCCGCCCTGCACCTATCCCCGCCCTTCGAAACCGCGCACGCGCCCTCCCCCCATCCGCACACGCACCGAGCCACCACCCAGACCCAGGCCCCGACCGCGACGGCGACCCCCACTCCGACGCTGCGCCACCAGGACGCGTACGCCCCCACCTCTTCGTACGTCGCCGAGGTCCCGCAAGTTCCCGGGTCCCCGCAGGCGGTTCCGCAGCGCCGCGGCCGACGTCGTCAGCGTCGTCCCGGGCCGTCCGCGAAGGTGGCGATACCGGTGCTGTTCCTCGCCCTGACCTGCTACGCCGTCGGTTTCTGGGCCCTGTTCCGCATCTGAACCACGCGACTACGCGCGCGCGGCGCGCCGCCGGGCGACCACCGTCCACAGTCCGAGCCCCAGCATCAGCAGGCTCCCCGCCCCGATGCCGCTCACCGCGACCACCCGCATAACGGCGTCATCGCCCCCGTCGCTCTCATCGGCTCCGGTACCGCCCGCCAACCCACCGGACGTCCACCCGCCGGCCGCCTCCCGCTCCTCCTCCGTGACCGCGAACGTGTCCCGGGGCACGGACTGCCCCAGATACGCGGGCGCGTCCTGCGCCGTACCGCTCACCTGCACCCGCAGCGTCAGCCCGTACGGTCCCGCGCCGAATCGTTCCGTCATCTGCTCGGCGAGATGGACGACGAGGTAGTACGAGCCGGCGAACCGCATCCCCTGCATCCGGTCACCGACGCCGAAGCGGTTGGCGTACGCGACCGGTGGCAGCGGATCGAGGGCGGCGGAGGTCTGTCTGCCGTCGTAGCCGAGGCCCTCGTCGTCGACGTACCCGCGCGCGGGGTTGTAGAGCGACATGACGAGCACGTTGCTGAGGAACCCTTTTCCGCCGCTGGAGCTTCCCAGTTCGGCGACGGCGTGGAGCTGCTGGCCCCAGTCGACCGGCACCCGGTAGAACAGCGTCCGGCCGGGCGTGATGTCGTCCCGCCAGACGCCCTGCCCCACCGCGGTGGCCGTGGCGAAGCCGGCACCGCCCGCGCGCGGGACAGCGTCTCCGGTAAGAGGATCGAGCGAGGCGGAGTCCCAGGCCTCGGGGGACTCGGGCGCGACCGTCGCCGTCTCGTTGACGAGACCCGGCTCCGACACGTACGTCAGCTCCATGTCCCAGTCGTCCGAGGACGAGCCCGCCGAGTCGATGCGGTCGACGACGACGTAGTACGTACCGGCGCTCCGACAGCCCGTCGTCGCGCCGTCGGTCGCGCGCGAGGCCCAGGCGGCGACCGGATGCGGGCTGCTGGAGGCCCCGAAGCGGGTGCTGTCGTAGGAGCAGGAACGGGCGTCGGCGTCCTGCACGGACACCTTGACGCCGTCGGAGGAGGACACCGTGGTGCCCTGCCGGGGGACGGCGGTGACGGAGACGTACGCGTTCGACGTGGCGTCGAGTGCGAGGCGGTAGTAGAGCCTGCCGTTGACCGGGAGGGTGCTCCGGTAGGTCCCGCCGGGCTCCAGCCGCACGGCGTCCGTGGTGCTCGCGGCCCCTTCTACGGCCTGGGCGTCCTCGGCGAAGTCGTAGGCGTACGCGTCCGCCGCGGCGGACGCCTTCGGGCCGGCCCCGGGGCCCGCGCCCACTCCCACCAACGCGCACAGCACCGCCGCCACGACCGCGCCCCGCACCGTGCGCCGCCCCATCACGCGCCACCCCTCGTCCCACTCGCCGCCCGAACCGTCCACCGGCCCAGCTCCGTCCGGGCACCGTTTCTGCCCGGACCGTCGCTCATCCTGCCCCGCCGGCCGCCCCGCCACCGCGCGATTCGCACGACCGCCCGAAACAGCCGCCCTATAGACACCTCGATTTGCCTCAGCAACACAAAACCCCGACCGCGTCGGCGGCCGGGGTCTGTTCACAGACTGCTGTCGATACTCAGGAACCCGTGGGCACGGAGTCGGTCGCCTCCGTCCACAGATCCTGCTCGGCGCGATCCGCCTGGATCTGGCGGTACACGAGGAGCCCGCCGATGGCGGCCAGTGCGACCAGGAGAAGCTTCTTCACCGTGCGACCTCGTCTTTCCTTGACGTAGGGGACCTTCTGGCGCCCGACTATACCCTCCGACCGAGACCGATCGGTGACCTGCGCCGGCCGCCAACTCCCGCCCGGCACACCGCAGTAGAAGTGGACGGCACCGCTCCGATCGGAGGGTGATCACATCTCCACGCACGGTGATTTTTCGCCACACTCCACCTCACTTCACTCCACTCCCGCACTTTCCATCCCTATTGCACCCATCCGAGTGGTGTTCATCAGAAGATCGACGCGCCACGGCCGTAGGTCCGTCACTTCCCGTCCGCCATACACATCATGAGGAAAGTACGCAAATCGCCCGACCCGAAAGTGAGGGGCCATGGCCCAGAACAAGGTCATGAAGCTGTGGACCGCCGTCGTCACCGCCTTCCTGGCGCTGTGCACGACGCTCGGACTGATCACGACGACCGCCACCGCGGCGGTAGCCGACAGCCGCCCGGCACACAACTGCACCGCACCCGCGGCGCTCCCCGCGACAGCCGCCTGGGACTGGTCCTACGCCCGCTCCCTGCCCCCCACGATGAAACAGCGCATCGGAGCCGAGGCCCACGGCTCCTCCCCGAGCTGCCGCCACCACTCACCCACCGACACGGACGCGGAACCGGACGCGGAACCGGACGATCCCTCTGTGATCCAGTGATCCCGTGATCCCCCTGTTGTGATCCCCCTCCCGGTGTAGCGGCGAACTTGCGTACAAAGCCACACGGAGAACCACCAGGACAGCAGCACCAGAACAAACGAAAGACCCCCAACCATCACTGGCTGGGGGTCTTTTCGCTGTGGGGCTAACAGGATTTGAACCTGTGGCCTCATCCTTATCAGGGATGCGCTCTAACCAACTGAGCTATAGCCCCGCCGCGCTCTGCGGTGTATGTCCCGCGCGCTGACCTCTGAAGATTAGCGCACGACGCGGCCAGTCCCAAAATCGATAGCCGGGCGACGTTTGAGGGCGCTGCTCACCGGCGCGAGACCCGCACGTCACCCGGACTTCACACGCTCACTCGTCCTCGGCGAGCGTCAGCTCGATGCCGCCGACGAAGCCCGCGGAGAGGTTGTAGATGAACGCGCCGAGTGTCGCCAGCGCCGTCGCGAGGACGACGTCGATGACCGCGATGACCGACGTGAACAGCACCACGTTCTGCAGCGACAGGAAGGACTGGAGGTCGAAGCCGTTCGACTCGTTCGAGCCCGTGGCCTCCGAGATCGTGCCGCCGACCGTCGAGAAGACGCCCATCGCGTCCATGACCATCCACAGGACCACCGCGGCGACGATCGTGCAGATACCCAGCGCGATCGACAGCAGGAAGCTGACCTTCATCACCGACCACGGGTCGGCCTTGGACACGCGCAGCCGCGCCTTGCGCGTACGGGGCAGGGTGCGCGCGCCCGTACGCGGACGCCGTACCGCCCCCGTCGCCGGACTGCCCGCCGGTGCCTGGACCGGGGCCGCGGGGCCGCCCACCGGAGCAGCCGGGTAGGCCTGCGGCGGGTGGTAGGGCCCCGCGGGCTGCTGCGGCTGCCGTTCGCCGGGCAACGGCGAGGCCTGCTGCGGCGGCGCCGTGGGGCGCTGCGCGGCGGGCTCCGCCACCGGCAGGGCACCGGGGGCGCCCTGGGCGGCCGGGCCCGCGCCGGCCCCGTACTGCTGGGTCTGCGGACCTCTGGCGTCCGTCACAGTTCCCCCCTGGGATCCCTGGGATCCATGTGTGTCGGGCGAGCGTGAACCGGTCTTGTGCGGCTTGATGGCCTGCAGGTTGGTCGTGTGCGGATCTGTCGCACTCTGCGCGTCCCTCGCACCCTGCGCATCGGTCGCACGCGCGGCGGAGCCACGACCGCCGCCGTCATTGTCCGTACCGGTCGAGGGACCGGACGAACTGCCGGACGAACCGGCGCCCGTGGCTCCGCTCACGATGACTCACTCCTCGCGCTACTCCGACGAGGACTGATCGCCCTCGTCCGTGCCGGTGGTCGCGGCACCCTCGGCCGTCGGCTCGTCCACGGCGTCGTCGCCGTCGACCTCCTCGGCCTCGCGTCCCGCCTCGGCGTTTCGTGCGATGCCGACAACGGCATCGCGCTTGCCCAGGTTGATCAGTTGGACGCCCATGGTGTCACGGCCCGTCTCCCTGACCTCATTGACTCGCGTACGAATCACACCGCCGGAGAGCGTGATGGCGAGGATCTCGTCGGTCTCCTCGACCACCAGCGCACCGACAAGAGAACCGCGGTCCTCGACGATCTTGGCGGCCTTGATACCGAGGCCGCCGCGACCCTGGACGCGGTACTCGTCGACGTTGGTCCGCTTCGCGTACCCGCCGTCTGTGGCAGTGAACACGAACGTACCGGGTCGAACAACATTCATCGAGAGCAGCTGGTCTCCCTCACGGAAGCTCATGCCCTTGACACCCGAGGTGGCCCGGCCCATCGGACGCAGTGCGTCGTCCGTCGCCGTGAACCTGATCGACTGTGCCTTCCTGCTGATCAGCAGCAGATCGTCCTCGGACGAAACGAGTTCGGCTCCGATCAGTTCGTCGTCGGAACCGTCCTCCGTCTCACGGAGGTTGATCGCGATGACACCACCGGAACGCGGCGAATCGTAATCCTTCAGAGGCGTCTTCTTCACCAGACCGCCCTTGGTGGCCAGCACCAGGTACGGCGCCACCTCGTAGGTGCGGATCGCGAGGATCTGCGCGATCGACTCGTCCGGCTGGAAGGCCAGCAGGTTGGCGACGTGCTGTCCACGCGCGTCACGTCCGGCGTCCGGCAGTTCGTACGCCTTCGCGCGGTAGACCCGGCCCTTGTTGGTGAAGAACAGCAGCCAATGGTGGGTCGTCGACACGAAGAAGTGGTCGACGATGTCGTCTTCCTTGAGTTTCGTGCCGCGTACGCCCTTGCCGCCGCGCTTCTGCGAGCGGTAGTCCTCGGTCTTGGTGCGCTTGACGTAGCCACCGCGCGAGATGGTGACGACGATGTCCTCTTCGGCGATCAGGTCCTCGATGGACATGTCACCGTCGAAGGGCACCAGCTTGGAGCGTCGGTCGTCGCCGAACTTCTCGACGATCGCGGCGAGTTCCTCGCTGATGATGCCGCGCTGACGCACGGGCGAGGCCAGGATCGCGTTGTACTCACGGATCTTCGCCTGCAGCTCGTCGTGCTCGGCGACGATCTTCTGGCGCTCCAGAGCGGCCAGCCGGCGCAGCTGCATCTCCAGGATCGCGTTGGCCTGGATCTCGTCGATCTCCAGGAGGCCCATCAGGCCCTCACGCGCGATCTCCACGGTGTCACTGCGCCGGATCAGCGCGATGACCTCGTCGATGGCGTCCAGGGCCTTCAGAAGGCCACGCAGGATGTGCGCGCGCTCCTCGGCCTTGCGCAGCCGGAACTTCGTGCGCCGGACGATGACCTCGATCTGGTGCGTCACCCAGTGCCGGATGAACGCGTCCAGGGACAGGGTCCGCGGGACGCCGTCCACCAGCGCCAGCATGTTCGCGCCGAAGTTCGTCTGCAGGTCGGTGTGCTTGTACAGGTTGTTCAGCACGACCTTGGCGACCGCGTCCCGCTTCAGGACGATCACCAGGCGCTGACCCGTACGGGACGACGTCTCGTCGCGGACGTCCGCGATGCCGCCGACCTTGCCGTCCTTCACCAGGTCGGCGATCTTCTGCGCGAGGTTGTCCGGGTTGACCTGGTAGGGGAGTTCGGTGACCACCAGGCACTGGCGGTTCTGGATCTCCTCGACATCGACGACCGCGCGCATCGTGATGGAGCCACGGCCCGTGCGGTACGCCTCCTCGATGCCCTTACGGCCCACCACGAGGGCACCACTGGGGAAGTCGGGGCCCTTGATCCGCTCGATCAGGGCGTCGAGGAGCTCCTCGTGGGATGCCTCGGGGTTCTCCAGGTACCACTGGGCACCGGACGCGACCTCACGGAGGTTGTGCGGCGGGATGTTCGTCGCCATACCGACCGCGATGCCCGCCGAGCCGTTGATCAGCAGGTTCGGGAAGCGCGCCGGCAGAACCGTCGGCTCCTGGTTGCGGCCGTCGTAGTTGTCCGTGAAGTCGACGGTCTCCTCGTCGATGTCACGGACCATCTCCATGGACAGCGGCTTCAGCTTGCACTCGGTGTACCGCATGGCGGCGGCCGGGTCGTTGCCGGGAGAGCCGAAGTTGCCGTTGGAGTCCACCAGCGGCATCCGCATCGACCACGGCTGCGCGAGACGGACCAGCGCGTCGTAGATCGAGGAGTCGCCGTGCGGGTGGTAGGTGCCCATGACGTCACCGACGACGCGGGCGCACTTGTAGAAGCCCTTCTCGGGCCGGTAGCCGCCGTCGTACATGGCGTACAGCACACGGCGGTGGACGGGCTTGAGACCGTCCCGTACGTCGGGCAGCGCACGCGACACGATGACGGACATCGCGTAGTCGAGATAGGAGCGCTGCATCTCCGTCTCGAGCCCGACGGGCTCGACGCGGAGGGTGATCTCGCCGCCTTCTTCAGGCGTGCCAGGAGTGATTTCGTCGGCCATTGCTGGTGAAGATCCTTTCTGGTGCGGTCAGCTGAGACCGACTCAGATGTCGAGGAAGCGGACGTCCTTGGCATTGCGCTGGATGAACGCGCGGCGCGCCTCGACGTCCTCGCCCATCAGGACCGAGAACAGGTCGTCTGCCTGCGCGGCGTCGTCGAGCGTGACCTGGCCGAGGACCCGGTGCTCCTGGTCCATCGTCGTGATGCGCAGCTCCTCGGCGTTCATCTCGCCGAGGCCCTTGAAGCGCTGGATCGAGTCCTCACGGACCCGCTTGCCGCTCTGCCGGCCCAGCTCGATCAGGGCGTCGCGCTCACGGTCCGAGTACGCGTACTCGAAGTCGTCCCGGCCCCACTTGATCTTGTACAGCGGCGGACGCGACAGGAACACGTGTCCGGCCTCGACCAGCGGGCGCATGAAGCGGAACAGGAAGGTCAGCAGCAGGGTGTTGATGTGCTGGCCGTCGACGTCGGCGTCCGCCATCAGGATGATCTTGTGATAGCGCAGCCGCGCGATGTCGAAGTCCTCGTGGACACCGGTACCGAACGCCGAGATCAGCGCCTGGATCTCCTGGTTCTGCAGGATCTTGTCGATCCTGGCCTTCTCGACGTTGAGGATCTTGCCGCGGATCGGGAGGATCGCCTGGTACTGCGGGTTGCGGCCGGACTTGGCCGAGCCGCCGGCGGAGTCACCCTCGACGATGAAGATCTCGCACTTGGTGGGGTCGTTCGACTGGCAGTCGGACAGCTTGCCCGGCAGCGACGCCGTCTCCAGCAGACCCTTGCGACGCGTGAGGTCACGCGCCTTGCGGGCCGCCACGCGCGCGGTGGCCGCCTGGATGCCCTTGCGGATGATGTCCGAGGCCTCGACCGGGTTGCGGTCCAGCCAGTCGTTGAGGTGCTCGTAGACCGCCTTCTGTACGAAGGTCTTCGCCTCCGTGTTGCCCAGCTTGGTCTTCGTCTGCCCCTCGAACTGGGGCTCGGCCAGCTTGACCGAGATGATCGCGGTCAGACCCTCGCGGATGTCGTCGCCCGTGAGGTTGTCGTCCTTCTCACGGAGCAGCTTCTTGTCGCGCGCGTACTTGTTGATCAGCGAGGTCAGCGCCGCCCGGAAGCCCTCCTCGTGCGTGCCGCCCTCATGCGTGTGGATGATGTTGGCGAAGGAGTACACACCCTCGCTGTAACCGGTGTTCCACTGCATCGCGACCTCGAGGGACAGGCTCTTGTCCTTGTCCTCCGCCTCCAGGTCGATGACGGTCGCGTGGACCACGTCACCCTTACGGGAGTTGAGGTGCGTCACGAAGTCGACGATGCCGCCCTCGTAGTGGTACGAGACGGTCCTGACCTCGTCCTTCGCGTCGGCACCCGCCTCGTCCGCACCCGTCGTGGCCTTCGCCACCTCGCGCTCGTCAGTGAGGTTGATCGTCAACCCCTTGTTGAGGAACGCCATCTCCTGGAAGCGCCGCGAGAGCGTCTCGAAGGAGTACTCGGTGGTCTCGAAGATGTCGGCGTCGGCCCAGAAGGTGACCGACGTGCCGTGCTCCTGCGTCGCCTCGTGCTGGGCCAGCGGAGCCGTCGGGACGCCCAGCTTGTAGTCCTGCGTCCAGCGGTAGCCGTCGGTCCGCACCTCGACGGCGACCCTGCTGGACAGGGCGTTCACGACGGACACACCGACGCCGTGCAGACCGCCGGAGACCGCGTAGCCGCCGCCGCCGAACTTGCCGCCCGCGTGCAGCACAGTCAGTACGACCTCGACGGCCGGCTTCCCCTCGGAGGGGACGATGCCCACCGGGATGCCACGGCCGTTGTCGATGACGCGCACTCCGCCGTCGGCGAGGATCGTCACGTCGATGGTGTCCGCGTGACCGGCCAGCGCCTCGTCGACCGAGTTGTCGACGACCTCCTGCACCAGGTGGTGCAGACCACGCTCACCGGTCGAACCGATGTACATGCCGGGTCGCTTGCGGACCGCGTCCAGACCCTCGAGGACGGTGATGGCGCTGGCGTCGTACGAGGCGGTGACCTCGCCGTTCATGGAGGTCGCCTCGGGTTTCGCGCCGGCGTCGGTGGACGGGATGTTCTCGTTGGGGTTGCCGGAATCGGCCACGAAGCGCCCTTTCTGGCACAGCACAAGCCGACTCCCGGCGGGGTGGCCGGAGCGGCTGCGGCATGTTGCGTTGGTAAGCCTTGGTCAGCGGTGGGAACGCATTTCCCGGTGTTCCCCTCCCGTGGGGCGGGATTAGCTCCCAGTCTACCGGTAGCGCCGACAGTGATGGGGGTTTGCCGGTACCTGAGTCCGCATGTGCCGCCCTCAACCGGTCTCTCCCGAGTCCCCATATGCGGAGCGGGGCTCCAAGGGGCTTGGAGAGGCACTCAGCGCTTCCGGGTGTCAACCCTTGGCTACCGGGGAGTCAGGTGGCGATTCGCAAAAGCGCGCACCACCGTCCGCACGCCCCCGACCTGCCCGGCATGTGACACACCTCACCCACAGAGAGTGGCGGGGCTCACCCGTAGGTGTCGCCCGGGCCCGTGCTCCCGGGCGCCCGCAACGGGCCGAACCGACGGGCCGGACCATGGGGGCCGAGCACCTTGATCAGCCGCACCCGGCCGTGCCCCAGGTCCTCGTTCAGGCGTGCGACCAGCTGCGGAGCGAGCAGCCGCAGGTTCGTCGCCCACGCCGTCGAGTCGCAGCGCACGATCAGCACCCGCTCGTCCTCGTCGTACGACTCCGGCACACAGTGGTTGGCCAGATCCTCACCGACGATCTGCGGCCAGCGGCCCATCACCCCGCCCACCGCGGCCGGCGCCTCCCACCCGCGCTCCGTCACCAGCCGGTTGATCGCCGCACCGAGCGCCATGGGGTCACGCCCGTCCCGCCCCGAGCCGGAGCGCAGCCCGCCCCCGCGCCGCGACTGCTTCTTCTGCTGCGCCGCGTCCCCACGCGCGCGTGCGGCCTCTTTCGCCGCCCGCAGCGCCACCCGCGCGAGATCCACCCCGGAGGGCTCGGGGGACGGCTTGGGGGCTTCCTCGGGGCTTCCCCCGGACAGGGGCTCCTGGGCGCTCATGCGCGCTCCACCGCCCCGTCCGCCACCGAGTACCGCGTCCCCGCCAGCACATGCGGTACGTCGTCGTCGACCGCGGCCGTCACCAGCACCTGCTCGCCGGGCGCCACCAGCTCCGCCAGCCGCTCCCGGCGCCGGGTGTCCAGCTCCGCGAACACGTCGTCGAGCACGAGCACCGGCTCGTTCCCCTCGGCCCGCAGCAGGTCGTACGAGGCCAGCCGCAGCGCCAGCGCGTACGACCACGACTCACCGTGGGACGCGTACCCCTTGGCGGGCAGCTGACCGAGCTTCAGATGCACATCGTCCCGATGCGGACCCACCAGGGTCACACCCCGCTCGATCTCCTGCTTGCGGACCTCCGCCAGAGCCCCCATCAGCTGCTCGTACAGCTCCTCGCGCGCGTGTGCCTCACCCGGCGCCGACGGCTTGTACTCCAGGGCGATCGGACCGCCGCCGGGCGCCAGCTGCTCGTACGCCTTGTCGGCCAGCGGCTGGAGCGCGGCCACCAGGTCGAGCCGCTGGGCCAGCAACTCGGCTCCCACGCGCGCGAGATGCTGGTCCCACACGTCGAGCGTCGACAGGTCCATCGTGCGCCCGCCGTGCCGCCGGGCCAGCGCCGCCGACTTGAGGAGCGTGTTGCGCTGCTTGAGGACACGGTCGTAGTCGGAGCGCACACCCGCCATCCGCGGGGAGCGCGCGGTGATCAGCTCGTCGAGGAACCGCCGCCGCTCACCCGGATCCCCCTTCACCAGCGCGAGATCCTCCGGCGCGAACAGCACAGTCCGTACGATCCCCAGGACGTCACGGGGTCTGACCTGCGACGACCTGTTGATGCGGGCGCGGTTCGCACGGCCGGGGTTCAGCTCCAGCTCGACCAGCTGCTGCCGCTCGCCCTGCTTGACCTGTGCCCGGATGATCGCCCGGTCGGCGCCCATGCGGACCAGGGGCGCGTCCGAGGAGACCCGGTGACTGCCCAGGGTGGCGAGATAGCCGACCGCCTCGACGAGGTTGGTCTTGCCCTGCCCATTGGGGCCCACGAACGCGGTGACGCCCGGATCGAGCGGGACCTCGACCCGGGCGTACGAGCGGAAGTCGGCCAGCGAAAGATGCGTGACGTGCATGGTCGTTCGCCGACCTCCCCCGAGCTTGTGGACCGCTGGGCGGCCCTGTGGATTACTTCGCCTCGACCGCGTGGCCGCCGAACTGGTTGCGCAGCGCTGCGATCATCTTCATCTGCGGGGAGTCGTCCTGCCGGGACGCGAACCGCGCGAACAGCGACGCGGTGATCGCGGGCAGCGGAACGGCGTGGTCTATCGCGGCCTCCACGGTCCAGCGGCCCTCCCCGGAGTCCGCGGCGAACCCGCGCAGCCTGTCCAGGTGCTCGTCCTCGTCGAGGGCGTTGACCGCCAGGTCGAGCAGCCAGGAACGGATCACGGTGCCCTCCTGCCAGGACCGGAAGACCTCGCGCACATCCGTGACGGAGTCGACCTTCTCGAGGAGCTCCCAGCCCTCGGCGTAGGCCTGCATCATGGCGTACTCGATGCCGTTGTGGACCATCTTCGAGAAGTGCCCGGCGCCCACCTTGCCCGCGTGCACCGCCCCGAAGTCGCCCTTGGGCTTGAGGGCGTCGAAGACCGGCTCGACCTTGGCTATGTCCTCGGCGTCGCCGCCGTACATCAGCGCGTAGCCGTTCTCCAGGCCCCAGACGCCCCCGGAGACACCGCAGTCGACGAAGCCGATGCCCTTGGCCGCCAGCTCCTCCGCGTGCCTCTCGTCGTCCGTCCAGCGCGAGTTGCCGCCGTCCACGACGACGTCACCGGGCTCAAGCAGCTCGGCCAGCTCGTCTACGGTGGACTGGGTCGGGGCGCCGGCCGGGACCATCACCCACACCACCCGCGGGGCGCTGAGCCCGTCCACAAGCTCCTTGAGGCTGTGGACATCGGCGACGTCCGGGTTGCGGTCGTATCCGACGACGGTGTGGCCTGCGCGGCGGATCCGCTCGCGCATGTTGCCGCCCATCTTGCCGAGGCCGACGAGACCGAGCTGCATCAGTTGTTCCTTAGGTTGCGACGTGGCATGAGGGCACTCCTGTTGCTCGTACCCACGTCCGAGCCTAAACCCGGACGCTCACGCACATCTGTGGGCATACGCGCTCAAACGTATGCCCACACCTGCGGTGTCCTTCCGGAGCCGCTCAGCCGCTCAGGCGCACCGGCATGATCAGGTACTTGTACGCCTCGTCCGCCTCGGCGTCCACGGCCGGCTTGCCGCTGAGCAGCGCGGGCTTCGTGGACGTCGTGAAGGAGAGCTGGGCGACCGGGGAGTCGATGGCGCTCAGGCCGTCCAGCAGGAACGTCGGGTTGAAGGCGATCGAGACGTCGTCGCCCTCCAGCTGGGCGTCGACCCTTTCCACAGCCTGTGCGTCGTCGCTGGAACCGGCCTCCAGGATGAGCACGCCCTGCTCGAAGCTGAGCCGCACCGGGGTGTTCCGCTCGGCCACCAGGGCCACACGCTTGACGGCCTCCACGAAGGGGGCGGTCTCGATCACGGCGATGGAGTTGAACTCCGTCGGGAACAGCGAGCGGTACTTCGGGAGGTCGCCCTCCAGGAGCCGGGTCGTCGTACGGCGGCCCGCGCCCTCGAAACCGATGAGGCCCTCGCCCGCACCCGAGCCGGACAGCGCCAGGATCACGCTGTCGCCGCTCGTGAGGGCCTTGGCGGTGTCCAGGAGCGTCTTGGCGGGCACCAGGGCCACCGCGGACGCCTCCGGGTCCTCCGGCTTCCACAGGAACTCACGGACCGCGAAGCGGTAGCGGTCGGTGGACGCCAGCGTGACCCGGTCGCCCTCGATCTCGATGCGCACACCGGTGAGGACGGGCAGCGTGTCGTCACGGCCGGCCGCGATGGCCACCTGGGCGGCGGCGGACGCGAAGACCTCACCGGGCACCGTGCCGGTCGCGGTGGGCATCTGCGGCAGCGCCGGGTACTCCTCCACAGGCAGTGTGTGGAGCGTGAAGCGGGAGGAGCCGCACACCACCGTCGCCCGTACGCCGTCCATGGAGATCTCCACCGGGCGGTTGGGCAGGGCGCGGCAGATGTCGGCGAGGAGGCGGCCGGACACCAGGACCGTGCCCTCCTCCTCGACCTCGGCCTCGACCGAGACCCGCGCGGAGACCTCGTAGTCGAAGCTCGACAGGCTCAGCTGGCCTTCCTCGGCCTTCAGCAGCAGCCCGGCGAGGACAGGGGCCGGCGGACGGGCCGGGAGGCTGCGCGCCGCCCAGGCAACTGCCTCCGCGAGTACGTCGCGTTCCACCCGGATCTTCACTGTTGCCGCCTCCTGCTGTTGCCGGCGCTTCTCGGCCTGCCTGGCTTCGTCGTCTGTCTCGGTGTCGTCGGTCCCCGTGCTGGGAAGGACACCGGGGAACAGTCTGACGCACGGCACTGACAGTAGGTGCCTGTCGGGGTCAAGTCGTGACGAGGGGCAGCCGGGCTCCCGACAGCGAGTTGTGCACAGGACCCGCTTCGAAACGGATTCCGAGCTCTCTCTAGTTGTCAGTAGTAGTAGGGGCTGTGGATACCGTGGATAACCCCGTTTTCGCAGCTCAGGCGGGAGATTTTGTCCACTGACCCTGTGGGTGGAGGCGGTGGATAACTCGCCCTCTCTGTGGAGAACAGAAAGTTCTGCACACCCCATGCACAGGCGGGGGTCACTTCTCCCCAGCGCCGTCCCCAGCTTTACCCACCTTTCCCACAGCCCAACCCGGCACCTTCGTGTGACGCCTTTCACTCGACACGGTGAGGAGGCGCGTCGTGTTGCCGAACAGTGGACAGAGGTGTGGAGAAGCCGGTGATCGCTGGGGACAACCGGCCGCAGCCTGTGGGCCGTCGGTGGACAACTCCGTGCACAGCCTGTGGATCATTTCTTCGTCCACAGCCTGTGGAGATCTTTTGTCCACCAATCCACAACCACCTGACCTGGTCTGATGGTCTATCACCAGCCTTGCCTGTGGACACAGTCTGGACAACTTCCCGGTCCCCAGGGTGTGGACGCGAGAAAGTCACCAAATCTGTGGAGGGTGGCCGTAACTCGGCCCGCATTCGAACAGCGGGTTGCGGCCCGGCAACGGCCGACGGGCACCGGGAACGGCGGGAGAACGGGCGGGAACCCTCCAGGAACCCTTCAGAGAGCTGCCGGAGAACGCCGAAGGGCGCCCTCGGGAACTCGTCCCGGGGCGCCCTCGGTGGGGTGACCGCGCTGCTGTCAGCCGTTCTTGATGCGGTTGGTCAGCTCGGTGACCTGGTTGTAGATGGAGCGGCGCTCGGCCATCAGCGCACGGATCTTGCGGTCGGCGTGCATGACGGTCGTGTGGTCACGGCCGCCGAACTGCGCGCCGATCTTCGGCAGGGACAGGTCCGTGAGTTCGCGGCACAGGTACATGGCGATCTGGCGGGCCGTGACCAGCTGACGGCCGCGTGAGCTGCCGCAGAGGTCCTCGACCGTGAGGCCGAAGTAGTCGGCGGTCGCCGCCATGATGGCCGGCGCGGTGATCTCGGGGGTCGAGTCCTCGCCGCCGGGGATCAGGTCCTTCAGGACGATCTCGGTGAGGCCGAGGTCCACCGGCTGCCGGTTGAGCGACGCGAACGCCGTCACCCGGATCAGCGCCCCCTCCAGCTCGCGGATGTTGCGCGAGATGCGGGAGGCGATGAACTCCAGGACCTCCGGCGGGGCGTTGAGCTGCTCCTGGACCGCCTTCTTACGGAGGATCGCGATGCGCGTCTCCAGCTCGGGCGGCTGGACGTCGGTGATCAGTCCCCACTCGAAACGGTTCCGCAGCCGGTCCTCAAGCGTCACCAGCTGCTTGGGCGGCCGGTCGGACGAGAGCACGATCTGCTTGTTCGCGTTGTGGAGCGTGTTGAAGGTGTGGAAGAACTCCTCCTGCGTCGACTCCTTGTCCGCGAGGAACTGGATGTCGTCGACGAGCAGGATGTCCATCTCGCGGTAGCGCTTGCGGAAGCTGTCGCCCTTGCCGTCGCGGATGGAGTTGATGAACTCGTTGGTGAACTCCTCCGAGCTGACGTACCGCACGCGCGTGCCGGGGTAGAGGCTCCGCGCGTAGTGCCCGATCGCGTGCAGGAGGTGCGTCTTGCCGAGCCCCGACTCCCCATAGATGAAGAGGGGGTTGTACGCCTTCGCGGGTGCCTCGGCGACGGCGACGGCCGCCGCGTGGGCGAAACGGTTCGACGCCCCGATGACGAAGGTGTCGAACAGGTATTTGGGGTTGAGGCGTGCCGTGGGTTCGCCGGGGCCCTGCGCCGGGCTCTGCCGCGAAGCCGACGGGCCGGGTGCGCCTCCGCCGGGGCGCATGGAGCCGCCGGGTCCGCCCCGGTGTGCGTGGCCGCCGCCCGACGGGGACTCCGAGAGGTCGCGGCGGTTGTCGCGCTGCTCGTACTCCGAGCGCTGCTGTTCGTAGTCGTTGCGCTGCTGGCCGTACTCGGACTGCTGCTGCTCGTATTCGGACCGCTGCTGTTCGTACGGGGAGCGGTCGCGCGGCGGCTGGGGGCGGTAGTCCGAGGACGGTGAGGCGTACGGGTCGCGCTCCGGGAAGCCGAGCCGGGGCTGCTGCCAGCCGTAGTCGTCCTGGGTGGTCCGGGGCCAGGCGCCGGGTTCGGGGCGCTGGTACTCGGAGGGGTAGGCCGGGCGGGCGGTGGGGAGCTGGTCCCCGTGGGAGGGCTGCTGGCCGTCGCGCGTCTGGGAGTGGTCGTCGGCGCGATGGCGGCCGTACCCCTGGTACGGGTCGCGGGCCGACGGCAGCTCGGGCTCCTCGTAGCGCGACTGCGGCGGGGCGGGGGGCGCGGGCGGGGAGGGCTCGCCGACGGAGTCGTCCACGGTGATCGCGATACGGATCGGCCGGCCGCACTCGCGGCTGAGGGTTTCGCTGACGATCGGCGCGAGGCGGCCTTCGAGCACGCCTTTCGCAAATTCGTTCGGTACGGCGAGCAGTGCGGTGTCCGCGACCAGGGCCAGCGGCTGACAGCGCCTGATCCAGCGCTCGTCCTTCACCTCGACGCCCTGTCCACGGCCCTCACCGAGGAGTTGTTCGAGCACTCGTGGCCACACTGCGGCAAGATCGGCAGGTACGTCAGCCACAGGGCACGCTCTCTCGCGGGTCCCACGAACGTGTGGTTCTGGGACGTATCGGGATGTACATCGGGTGGGACGGGCGAATGGGAGTCCGGCCAAGGTAGTCAGGGCGACGGGTGCGGTTCAAGTTGTTGTCCCCAGGCTGTGGATAGTGTCTCGCCCCGGGTGCTGGTTTGACCGGATGGCGTAGCCCCGCGTACCGTGACCAGGTCGAGTTGTCGATGGCTGCTGCCGCCTGCCTCCGATGGGCATAGATCACCAACAAGTGCTCCCACCAGGGCACCTTCCAGTGATCGGGAGCGGTGCACTCGGGCGTAAGCGAGCTACTCGTGGGCGCACGGTGACAGCCAAGACGGCACCCCGGTACCTACCGATTCTTTCTGGAGCCCCCGAGTGAGCAAGCGCACCTTCCAGCCGAACAACCGTCGCCGCGCGAAGACCCACGGTTTCCGCCTGCGGATGCGTACCCGTGCCGGTCGCGCGATTCTCGCGAACCGCCGTGGCAAGGGTCGCGCGAGCCTGTCCGCCTGATCCTGATCAGGTCATGACGTCGTGCTGCCTACCGAGCATCGGCTGAGGCGGCGCGAGGACTTCGCGACCGCGGTACGACGGGGTCGCCGGGCCGGCCGCCCGCTTCTCGTCGTCCATCTTCGTAGCGGTACCACGGACCCGCACGCGCCTGGGGAGAGCGCTCCCCCGACGCGTGCGGGTTTCGTCGTCAGCAAGGCAGTGGGCGGCGCGGTCGTCCGCAACAAGGTGAAGCGCAGGCTTCGCCACCTGATGCGGGACAGAGTCGCCGAGCTGCCCCCCGGTAGCCTGGTAGTCGTACGAGCGTTGCCCGGTGCGGGCGATGCCGACCATGCACAGCTGGCCCGAGACCTGGACGCCGCTCTGCAGCGGCTGCTGGGAGGGGGCGCGCGATGAAGTACCCGCTACTGGCTCTGATCAAGCTGTACCAGTGGACGATCAGTCCGCTGCTCGGGCCGGTCTGCAAGTACTACCCGTCGTGCTCCCACTACGGCCATACGGCCATCGACCGGCACGGCGCGGTCAAGGGAACGGCACTCACGGCTTGGCGCATCCTGCGGTGCAACCCGTGGTCGCTCGGCGGTGTGGACCATGTCCCGCCGCGCAAGCGTCCGCGGTGGCACGAAATGCTGCGCAACGCCTGGCATGCACGCAAGGGCGGGACCTCCGCCGCCGGCGCGGCCATCAAGGGGCAGAATCCTTCGAGCCCGGCCGCCGAGACCCCGTCCCATGTCCAAGGAGCATGATTAGTGGACACGATTGCCAGTATTTTCAGCTTCATCACGACACCCGTTTCCTGGGTCATCGTCCAGTTCCACAGCGTGTACGGCGCGATCTTCGGCGACGACACCGGGTGGGCCTGGGGCTTGTCCATCGTGTCCCTGGTGATCCTGATCCGCATCTGCCTGATCCCGCTCTTCGTGAAGCAGATCAAGGCGACCCGGGCCATGCAGACACTGCAGCCCGAGATGAAGAAGATCCAGGAGCGCTACAAGAACGACAAGCAGCGCCAGTCCGAAGAGATGATGAAGCTGTACAAGGAGACGGGTACCAACCCGCTCTCCTCGTGCCTTCCCATCCTGGCGCAGTCGCCGTTCTTCTTCGCGCTGTACCACGTGCTCAACAGCATCGCGAACAACGACACGATCGGTGTCATCAACCAGGGACTGCTGGAGAGCGCGCAGAAGGCGCATATCGTCGGCGCTCCACTGGCCGCGAAGTTCACGGACAGCGCGGCTGACGTCACGGCGCTCGACGCCTCGCTGACCACCGTCCGCATCGTCACCGCGGTCATGATCGTCCTGATGTCGGCGTCGCAGTTCTACACGCAGCGCCAGCTGATGACGAAGAACGTCGACACCACGGTGAAGACGCCGTTCATGCAGCAGCAGAAGATGCTGATGTACGTCTTCCCGATCATGTTCGCCGTCTTCGGCATCAACTTCCCGGTCGGTGTCCTCGTCTACTGGCTGACCACCAACGTGTGGACCATGGGCCAGCAGATGTACGTCATCCGCAACAACCCGACCCCGGGCAGCAAGGCTCAGGCCGCCTACCTGGAGCGCCTGCACAAGCACGTCACGCAGCACGGCAAGACCCGCAGCCGCGGTGAGCGTGCCATCGTGAAGGCCATCGTCTCCAAGGGCCGTGACCGCAACGAGTTCGAGCGCAAGTTCATCAACGGTCTGAACAAGGCGGGTCTGGCGGCCCAGGCCGACGGCACGGTGACGAAGGGCGTGAACCCGGAGGTCACCGAGACCGAGGACGGTACGCCCGCCACCGGCACCGCCAAGCGCCAGCAGCCCAAGCGTCAGAGCAAGTCCCAGCGTCAGTCGGGCGGCCCCAAGCCCGCGGGCGGTGCCGATCCGGACACCCCCACCACGTCGCTGATCAAGTCCGACGAGCCCGAGGACGCCAAGCCGGCCGGAGGAGCCGCCAAGCAGGCAGCCTCCAAGCCCGGCTCCGGTGGCCGCAGCAAGGCCCAGTCCGGACAGCGCAAGGGTCCGCAGCGCCCCAAGTCCCCGTCCAAGAAGTAAGAAGGAGTCCATCCCGTGACGGAAGGCACCACCACCTCCGCCGCAGCAGAGGGTGTCGACACCCTGTCCCGCCTGGAGCAGGAGGGCGAGATCGCGGCGGACTACCTTGAGGGTCTGCTGGACATCGCCGACCTCGACGGCGACATCGACATGGATGTCGAGGCCGACCGCGCCGCTGTCTCGATCATCAGCGACGCGGGCAGCCGCGACCTGCAGAAGCTGGTCGGCCGGGACGGCGAGGTGCTGGAGGCACTCCAGGAGCTCACGCGCCTGGCCGTGCACCGGGAGACCGGGGACCGCAGCCGACTGATGCTCGACATCGCGGGCTACCGTGCCAAGAAGCGCGAGGAGCTCTCGGAGCTGGGCGCCAAGGCCGCGGCCGAGGTCAAGAGCTCCGGCGAGCCCGTCAAGATGAAGCCGATGACCCCGTTCGAGCGCAAGGTCGTGCACGACGCGGTGAAGGCCGCCGGCCTGCGCAGCGAGTCCGAGGGCGAGGAGCCCCAGCGCTTCGTCGTCGTCCTTCCCGCCTGACCGGTACGTACGTCCCTCCGGCCCCGTCTGTTGCGCAGGCGGGGCCGAACTTTGTCAGCCTTGGTTCCCGGCAGCTGTTGGCCCCCTGTTCGTCCCCTTGTGGTCCTCGACAGCACCGGTCCCTGATAGTCCTGGTGATCAGCGCCCAGTGCGCTCATGCGGTACGGAAGGACGGTCCCCCGTGACGGAGGCAGCGGAGCTTCCCCCGGCGCCCGAGGAGGCGCGCGAGGTGTTCGGCGATCGCTTCGCGGACGCGGTCCGATACGCGGAGCTGCTCGCCGAGGCGGGTGTGCAGCGCGGTCTGATCGGGCCGCGTGAGGTGCCCCGCCTGTGGGAGCGGCACCTGTTGAACTGTGCGGTGCTCTCGGAGGTCGTGCCCGAGAACGTCACGGTGTGCGATGTCGGCTCGGGTGCCGGTCTGCCCGGTATTCCGCTGGCACTGGTCCGGGAGGACCTGAAGATCACGCTGCTCGAACCCCTGCTGCGCCGGACCAACTTCCTCACCGAGGTCGTCGAGCTGCTGGGCCTGGACCATGTGACGGTTGTCCGTGGGAGGGCCGAGGAGGTCATGGGGTCGCTTCAGCCGGTCCATGTGGTGACGGCGCGTGCCGTGGCTCCGCTGGACCGGCTGGCCACCTGGGGCATCCCGCTGCTGCGTCCGTACGGGGAGATGCTCGCGCTCAAGGGGGACACCGCGGAGGAGGAGCTGAAGGCTTCGTCCACCGCGCTGAGCAAGCTCGGGGCGGTCGAGACGTCCATCCTGCATGTGGGTGAGGGAGTGGTGGACCCGCTGTCCACCGTTGTGCGGGTCGTGGTCGGGGAGAGTCCCGGTGGGGTGCGGTTCGCGGCGAAGCGGGCCAAGGCTGCCCGGACGGGACGGACACGTCGTCGGCGCTGAGGGCGTCGGTGTGGAGAGCGTCGGCGTTGAGTCGGGAGTTTTTCGTCACGTTCGTTGATCCGCACTGACGACGAGCCTTACTCCACACAAGCTGTCAAACCTACACATCTCGGAGTGTCGCGCCACCGTGGCCCTCGCAGCTAGGCATCTTGTTTCACGTGAAACGTCGCTCACTGCTGCACGGCATCATCAGCCGCGGCCGGGCCGCGGCCGCCCCCCGCGACCGAAAGCCTCTCCGTTCACCCGGAGAGGTAACGGAGTTGTCCACAGAGGTGGATTTCTCCACAGAACACCAGGCCTCACTGGTTCGCGACCCCGAAGACATGGCAGGCTCTGTTCATTGCGAGCCTGAAGTCGAGGAGAGTGAATCCTTGCGGTCCAACGCCAACATCGCGGGACCGATGACCGATCCGGTCCCCGGTCCCCGAACCGAGTCGATTGGGGAGGATGTTTCACGTGAAACACCGCCCCCGATGGACGACACTCCCATCGGTCGTGCTGCCCAATTGGCGGTGGAGGCTCTGGGGCGGGCCGGCGAAGGCCTGCCACGGCCGGAGCAGACCCGCGTCATGGTGGTCGCCAACCAGAAGGGCGGAGTGGGGAAGACGACGACAACCGTCAACCTCGCCGCCTCGCTGGCCCTGCACGGGGCTCGCGTTCTGGTCGTGGACCTCGACCCTCAGGGCAACGCTTCCACGGCACTGGGGATCGACCATCACGCCGATGTTCCTTCTATCTATGACGTGTTGATCGACAGCAGGCCACTCTCGGAAGTCGTTCAGCCGGTCCCCGATGTCGAGGGCCTCTTCTGTGCACCCGCCACCATCGATCTCGCCGGTGCGGAGATCGAGCTGGTGTCACTGGTGGCACGAGAGAGCCGGCTTGAGCGTGCGATCCAGGCGTATGAACAGCCTCTGGACTACATCCTCATCGACTGCCCGCCCTCGCTCGGTCTGCTGACGGTCAACGCACTGGTCGCCGGCGCCGAGGTCCTCATCCCGATCCAGTGCGAGTACTACGCGCTGGAGGGACTGGGCCAGCTGCTGCGCAACGTCGATCTGGTACGGGCCCACCTCAACCCGGATCTGCATGTAACGACGATCCTGCTCACCATGTACGACGGCCGGACGCGTCTTGCGTCGCAGGTCGCGGACGAGGTGCGCAACCACTTCGGCGACGAGGTGCTGCGGACGAGCATTCCGCGCTCGGTCCGTATCTCCGAGGCGCCGAGCTACGGTCAGACGGTGCTCACCTACGATCCAGGATCGAGCGGTGCCCTGTCCTACCTTGAGGCAGCCCGGGAAATCGCGCTGAAGGGTGTCGGCGTCAGCTATGACGCGCAGCACGCCCATATCGGCGCACAGAGTGAACAGAGCCTCGTGGAGGGGATCCAGTGAGTGAGCGACGGAGGGGGTTGGGCCGTGGTCTCGGCGCACTGATCCCTGCTGCACCGACCGGAGACAGGCCGACGCCACCGGCGATGGGGGGTTCAGCCTCCACTTCACCGGCGGCGGTACCCGTACTCACCGCCGAGCGCGGAGTGGCCGCGGCGAAGGTGGCCACGCTGCCGCCTGTTTCACGTGAAACAGAGGACTTCTCCTCGAACGAATTCGGGGAGGCACCGGCGCCGCCCATCGGTGCTCACTTCGCCGAACTGCCCCTCGACTCCATCTCGCCGAACCCGCGTCAGCCGCGTGACGTGTTCGACGAGGACGCGTTGGCGGAGCTGGTCACCTCCATCAGGGAGGTCGGTCTCCTCCAGCCCGTCGTCGTACGGCAGGTGGGGCCCGCTCGCTACGAGCTCATCATGGGCGAGCGCCGCTTTCGGGCCTGCCGCGAAGCTGGCCTTGAGGCGATCCCGGCGATTGTCCGGGCCACGGAGGATGAGAAGCTCCTCCTGGACGCGCTGCTCGAGAACCTCCACCGGGCCCAGCTGAACCCGCTGGAAGAGGCGGCAGCCTACGACCAGTTGCTCCAGGACTTCCACTGCACGCACGACCAGCTGGCGGACCGGATCGGCCGTTCCCGTCCGCAGGTCTCCAACACCCTGCGGCTGCTGAAACTCTCGCCGGCGGTCCAGCGCCGTGTCGCCGCCGGAGTCCTCTCCGCCGGGCACGCCAGGGCGCTTCTCTCCGTGGACGACTCGGAGGAGCAGGACCGACTGGCCCACCGGATCGTGGCCGAGGGCCTCTCGGTGCGGGCCGTCGAGGAGATCGTGACCCTGATGGGCTCGCGGCCGAAGTCGGCTGCGCGTTCCAAGGGGCCGCGGGCGGGGGCCCTGGTGTCTCCGGCGCTGACCGATCTGGCGGGCCGCCTCTCGGACCGCTTCGAGACGCGGGTGAAGGTCGACCTCGGGCAGAAGAAGGGCAAGATCACCGTCGAGTTCGCCTCGATGGAGGATCTGGAGCGCATCCTCAGCAGCCTTGCCCCGGGCGAGGGGCCGGTCCTTCAGAAGAGCCTTCTGGACGACGACTCCGAGGACTCGGAGGACTGAGGCCTCGACCGGCCGGGCGGGTTTCCGCTCGTTCGGCGGTCGGAGCGGGCCGTGTTCCGGTGTGTACCGGGACACGGCCCGCTCTTTGCTTTCAGGCAGTATCGATGCAATCGCTTCGTGGATACGATGCGTTCGGGTATGGCGCATCCACCTGGCAGCACCTCTGAGTTGAGGAGGCGAGGGCCATGCGAACGGTGAGCCGCACCGGACTGGTGAGCGCGGGTCTGGGACTGGGCGCCGTCGGCGGGTTCGTCGGCAGTCTGCTCAGGGAACGGAGCGCTCTGACAGCCGCCCGCGACGCTGCGGGCGAGGGAAGCGAGGAACAGCCTTCATGGGGCGTCGGCTCGTACCGCTCACGCTGGACAACCTTCAGGACCTTCCCAAGCGCTGTCGTGCGTGTGTCTTCTGGGAGCTGGATCCCGTCAGCGGGGAAGCCGCGGTAAAGGCGGGCACGCCCGCGCTGGAGAAGGAGGCGTGGATCTCGGCCGTCCTGCTCGACTGGGGTTCCTGCGGCCGTGTCGTCTACGTCGACGACAACCCGGTGGGGTTCGTGCTCTACGCCCCTCCGGCCTACGTTCCCCGCGCCACGGCGTTTCCCACGAGCCCGGTCTCGCCGGACGCGGTGCAGCTGATGACCGCCTTCATCATGCCGGGCTACCAGGGGCAGGGACTGGGGCGCGTGATGGTGCAGACGGTCGCCAAGGACTTGCTGCGACGGGGCTTCAAGGCGATCGAGGCTTTCGGGGACGCCCGGTGGAAGGAGACGGCCTGCGTCCTGCCCGCCGACCATCTGCTTGCCGTGGGCTTCAAGACGGTGCGACCCCATCCCGTGCATCCGCGCCTCCGGCTGGAGTTGCGGACGACGCTCTCCTGGAAGGAAGACGTCGAGTTGGCGATCGACCGACTGCTGGGAGCAGTACAGAAGGAGCCGGTGCTTCGGCCGCTCTAGGAGCTGGGAAAAGACGAGTGGGCCGGTCCTTTCGGACCGGCCCACTGATGTTTCACGTGAAACATCGGCTGCTGCGTCGAACTACTCGGCGATGAAGTCCTCAAGGTCACGCACGATCGCGGCCTTCGGCTTGGCGCCGACGATGGTCTTGGCGACCTCGCCACCCTGGTAGACGTTCAGGGTCGGGATGGACATCACGCCGTACTTGGCGGCCGTACCCGGGTTCTCGTCGATGTTGAGCTTGACGACCTCGATCTTGTCGCCGTACTCGGCGGCGATCGCCTCAAGGGACGGCGCGATCTGACGGCACGGTCCGCACCAAGCGGCCCAGAAGTCCACCAGGACGGGCTTGTCGTTCTTGAGGACGTCCTCGTCGAAGGAGTCGTCGGTCACGTTCTTCAGGGTGCCGGCCACAGGGGGCTCCTTAATTCGATACTGCGGTGGGGCGGATGGGGGTCAGACAGAGGTCTTCTCGGGCTCGGCCTGCTCCTCGTTGTCCGCCAGGGCGGCGAGGAAGCGCTCGGCGTCCAGAGCCGAGGAGCAGCCGGTGCCAGAGGCGGTGATCGCCTGGCGGTAGGTGTGGTCGACCACGTCGCCGGCGCCGAAGACACCGCTCAGGTTGGTCCGGGTCGAGGGAGCTTCGACCTTCAGGTAGCCCTCTTCGTCGAGGTCCAGCTGGCCCTTGAAAAGCTCGGTGCGCGGGTCGTGGCCGATCGCGATGAACAGGCCGGTCACGGCCAGGTCGGACAGCTCGCCGGTCTTCAGGTTGCGTAGCTTCAGTCCGGAGAGCTTCGGGTCGCCCTGGATCTCGGCGACCTCGCTGTCCCAGACGAAGCGGATCTTCGGGTCGGCGAAGGCGCGCTCCTGCATCGCCTTGGAGGCGCGCAGGCTGTCCCGGCGGTGGACGATCGTCACCGACTTGGCGAAGCGGGAGAGGAAGGTCGCCTCCTCCATCGCGGTGTCGCCGCCGCCGATCACGGCGATGTCCTGGTCCTTGAAGAAGAAGCCGTCACACGTCGCGCACCAGGAGACACCGCGGCCGGACAGGGCGTCCTCGTTCGGCAGACCGAGCTTGCGGTGTTGCGAGCCGGTCGCGATGATGACGGCCTTCGCCCGGTGCACGGTGCCCGCGGTGTCCGTGACGGTCTTGATGTCACCCGTGAGGTCGACGGAGACAATGTCGTCCGCAACGAGTTCGGCACCGAAGCGCTCGGACTGGGCCCGCATGTTGTCCATGAGGTCGGGGCCCATGATGCCGTCCTGGAAGCCGGGGAAGTTCTCGACCTCGGTGGTGTTCATGAGCGCACCGCCGGCAGTGACGGCGCCCTCGAAGACCAGCGGCTTCAGCGACGCGCGTGCGGTATAGAGCGCCGCCGTGTAGCCGGCAGGCCCTGAGCCGATGATGATCACGTTACGGACGTCGCTCACGGCGTGTTTCCTCGTTTCTGGACGGCTTCGTCGACCGGTGGGAGCCTCTCTCAGAACTCTCACCCCACCCAACGGATCCTACGGGGCCCGCATTCCCGCTGTGTCCGGGCACACAGAGGCGCCACTCGGTACGGGATATCGCGGAGGGAGGAGGGTGTTCGCGCTCAGCGACGCGCGTAGGACTGCGTCAGCAGAACCTCTCCTGGAACCGACGGCTGCTTCACACAAGCCGAGTCGACGACGTAGGCGGTGACGCGGGTGTCGTCGTTTGCTGCGGGCAGCAGAACGAGGTACGCGTCCGTGCCGTTGTAGGTGCCTTCCTTGACCCCGAGGACGGATGCGCCCTTGCGGCCGATGCCCTTCATGACGCAGTCGGGCACTGTAGGCACGTTGAAGATGAGGCCATCGTGTTCGTTGGTCCCCGGCTCACTGGGATGGGACTCGATGCCCACTGACGGCCCTCCGCTGCGGGGGCTGTTCTTGACCTTGCCGCCTTTGAGGAGTTCCGCGACCTGGGTCTCGACCTTCTGCCCGGAGAACGTGCTCGCGGCCTCGGGCTGCTTGGAGTCGTCGCCCAGCGACGACACGAGCAGGGAGCCGAGTCCCAGGGCGGCAGCGGTGAAGACGGTGCTCAGGACAATGGTCCGGCGCCGCCCGCGTCGCGCACGGTCCTTCCGCCCCGGCCCGGTGGCCGCGTGAGCGTGACCCGTGGGACGGTCCGCGAGCCGGTCGGCGGGAGCCGATGTTTCACGTGAAACATCGGCCTCGGCGGCGAGCGCGGCGTCGAGGCGGTCGGCGATGTCGTCGGGCATGCGCACGGGGGCCGGCATGGTGCCGAGGAGGCCGCGGATCTCCTCCAGGGAGGTGTACACGTCGGTGCAGAGGACACACCCGTCCAGATGCCGTTCCACGTCTGCGGTCCGGGACGGTGTGAGCAGGCCTTCGGTGAGGTCGGAGATCTCCGTGACGTCCGGATGCCCGGCCGTGTCGGTCGTTGATGTCACGCTCGCCCACCTCCGCCCTTCACAGCAGTTGAATCGCTTGGCCCTGCATCCGTTGGTCCCGCTGCGGGTGGGACGGATGTCCCCTGCGCCCGGTTCCGTCCATCACCTGATTCCTTGCCGCCACCGGTGTTTTCCGGCCGCAGATGGGTGAGCAGCGGCAGCAGTCTGGCTCTGCCCCGGGCGCAGCGGCTCTTCACCGTCCCGGTGGGCACGTCGAGGACGCGGGCGGCCTCCGCGACCGGGTAGCCCTGCATGTCGACCAGGACGAGGGCGGCGCGCTGGTCGGGCGGAAGGGTGCCGAGGGCTTCGATGAGCTGGCGGTGCAGATCGTTGCGCTCGGCCGGGGCGGACGCCGACTCGTGCGGTTCGAGCAGTTGCTCCAGCCGTTCGGTGTCGTCGACCGGTGAGGTCTTGCGGGAGGCGGCCTTGCGGGCGCGGTCCAGGCAGGCGTTCACCGTGATGCGGTGCAGCCACGTCGTGACGGCCGACTGGCCGCGGAAGGTGTGGGCGGCCCGGTAGGCGGAGACGAGGGCGTCCTGGACGGCGTCAGCGGCCTCCTCGCGGTCCCCCAGCGTCCGCAGGGCCACCGCCCAGAGCCGGTCACGATGCCGACGCACGATCTCACCGAAGGCGTCGGGGTCACCTTCTACATGCCGGGCGAGAAGGTCCTGGTCGCTTGTGTCACCGTATGTGCTGCCATCTGCCATCGGACCCCCTCCCCCTTCACTTGTCAGCTGCTCACTTTGACGTCCACGATCCTGCCGCGGAACTGGCCGTCGTCCACCTGCTTCGGGAGATCGGTCAGCCAGACCAGAAGATAGCGAGACTTGAGGGACTTGGCAGGCTTGAGCGTCACACTCGCACCCGAGCCCTCGGCCACCTTGTTGTAATCGTCGAGGGATGTCGGCTCGGTACCGGTGTCCCCGGAGGCGGCGCGGAGTTCGACGGAAGTGTTACCGACGAAGGTGACGGTCACCTTTCCGACCTGCTGGACCTTGCCGAGATCGAGGATGACTCCGACGCCCGACTTCAACCGTCCGAAGTCGGAGCTGGTGTAGTAGCTCGTCTGCCAGTACGTGCCCGCAGCGGTGTCGTAGATCTTGTCTATGTCGTCCGGATTCTCGGATCCGTCCGCGCCGAGCGGGTCGAAGTCACGGGCACCCTCGATGGCGATCGGCTTGCTGACAGGCTTCGCCGGGCTCTTGTCTCCACCGTCCGTTGTCTGCGTCTGGTCGGTGTCCTCGGACTTGTTGCCCTGCTCGATGAGCGCGTCCGCCAGCTGCCAGCTGCCCAGGCCCAGCGCGGCGATCAGCAGCGCCGACACGGCCCACTTGAGCGCCTTGCCCGTACGGCTCTGCAGCGGGGGAGGCGGGTTGGGCAGGGGCTGTGTGGCACCCGGGCGGGGCGCCTGACGGCCGTACGAGCCCTGCTGGTACGTGGTGCGCTGGTACTCGGGCGGGGCCGTGAACACCGGCTCCGGCGGGCGGATGCGGGGCATCTCGCCGATCGCCTTGACCAGTTCCTCGGGCGTCGTGCACGCGGACTCGTGCCGCGAGGCGGTGGCGCCGTCGTTGGCGAGCGCGCGCATCGCGAGTTCCGACAGGCCGCGGTGGACTCCGGCCCGCACTTGGTCGGGTGCGATGAGGCCGACACCCTTGGGCAGCCCGGACAGGCCGTACGCGTCGCTCTCGTAGGGCCAGCGCTGGGTGAGGGCGGCGTACAGCAGGGCGCCGATCGCCTCCGTGTCCGTGCGCTGCGGGGTGTCGGAAGTGATGCCGCGCAGCGCGGCGTTGACCGCGAGGCCGCGCACGCGCCACTGGCCGGACGAACTCCGCAGGATGGTGCCCGGGGTCAGGCGCAGATGCGCGAGGCCCTCACGGTGGGCGGCAGCCATCGCGGAGGCGATCTGGCTGACCATCTGGTAGGCGTCGTGCGCCTCCAGCGGGCCGGCGGCCAGGAGCGCGGTCAGCTCCGTGGCGTCGGGCAGCCACTCGTGGACGACGTACACGAGGTCGTTCTCCTCGACGGCGTCGAGGACCTGCACGAAGCGGGGGTCGCCGAGCAGCGCCGAGGAGCGGGCCGCGGCCAGCACGGAACGCGCCCGTGAGTGGTCCGCGGGCAGGATGTGCACGCCGACGGCGCGACGAAGCTTCTCGTCGACCGCGCGCCAACTGCTGAATCCGTCCAGACGGGTGACGCACTCCTCCAGGCGGTATCGCTTGGCGAGTTTGTGTCCGCTGTGCAGTTCGGGCGGTGAGGCCTTTTCGGGACTCTCGGTCCCGCCGCTCCCCTGTGCCTCGTCGTTCTCCGTGTCCCGCTCCCGATTCTGGGCCACGCCGTCGGCCGTGGATTCGTCCGCCTGCGCGGTCAGCGGCTCGTCGCCGCTGTTGTCTGCCACGTCGACGGCAGCCGTGCTCCGTTCCGCCACCGTCGCTCCTGCCTCCCCATCCAATGCGAGCTTTCCGACGCCAAACCCAATTGTGCCCACAGTCCGCCGCTCTGCACGACACGCGGTGGCGGACGATGGTTGTGCGCGTGCCCTCGACTTACCGTCCCAGTCGCCCGCGCACCATACCCACCAACGAGTTGAGTTCCTCAATGCGCATACGGCGGGCGGCCACATAGAAGACGACGAGCAGGACGGCACCGCCGCCGAGCAGGGAGGCGAACGAGCCGCCGACGCCCTGGCCGAGAGTGTGGCCGATGCCGTAGCAGGCCGTGCCGCTGAGCAGCGCGGCCGGTACCGAGGCGATGCCCAGCCGGGCGTACGTCCGCAGGACACGGGTGCCGTCGAGGTCGCCGCCCAGCCGCTTGCGCAGCCGGTTCCAGGCGACGCCGACACCGATCGCGTACGCGAGGCCGTACGAGGCCGCCATGCCGACCACGGCCCAGCGGGACGGGAGTACGAAAAAGCAGAGGGCGGAGGCCGTCGCGTTGACGGCGGCCACGATCACCGTGTTGTAGAAGGGCGTGCGGGTGTCCTCGTACGCGTAGAAGGCGCGCAGGACGACGTACTGCACGGAGTAGGGGATCAGGCCGAGGGCGAAGGCCATCAGCATGAAGCCCATGTTGGTGGCCTCGGTGGTGCCCGAGGAGCCGAAGATCAGGGTGCACATCGGGATGCCGAGGGCCACGAAGCCGAAGGCGATGGGCACGATCGCGACGGCGGTGGTGCGCAGGCCCTGGGAGATGTCGTCGCGGACCGCGCCGGCGTCGCCCTCGTGGGCGGAGCGGGCCAGCCGGGGCAGCAGGGCCGCCATCAGGGAGACCGTGATGATGGCCTGGGGCAGGCCCCAGACGAGCTGGGCGTTGGCGTAGGCCGCGAAGCCGGTGCCCTGGACCTTGGGGTTCTCGCCCGCGGCGGCGGTGGCCAGCTGGGTGACGACGAGGGCGCCCGCCTGGTTGGCGAGGACGAACAAGATCGTCCACTTGGCGAGCATCGCGGCCTTGCCGAGGCCGTGGCCCTTCCAGTCGAAGCGCAGCCGCATCCGGAAGCCGGTCTCGCGCAGATACGGGATCATCGCCAGGGCCTGTACTACGAGGCCGAGCAGCACGCCGATGCCGAGGAGCCGCTGGCCCTCCGGCGGGATGGTGGTGACGCCCATGCCGGAGTCCGCCGCGCTGCCGTACACCCAGATGAACATGCCGAGGGTCACGATGATGACGACGTTGTTCAGGACCGGCGTCCACATCATCGCGCCGAACTTGCCGCGCGCGTTGAGGATCTGGCCCATCACGACGTGGATGCCCATGAAGAAGATCGTGGGCAGGAAGTAGCGGGTGAAGGTGACGGCGACCTCGTTGGCGGCCGGGTCGTCGGCGATCTTGACCGACAGGGCGCGCACCAGCAGGGGGGCCGCGAGGACCGCGAGTGCGGTGAGCGTGCCGAGGGCCACCATGACGAGGGTCAGCAGGCGGTTGGCGTACGCCTCGCCGCCGTCGTCGTCCTCCTTCATGGCGCGCACGAGCTGCGGCACGAAGACGGAGTTGAGGCCGCCGCCCACGGTCAGGATGTAGATCATGGTGGGCAGCTGATAGGCGACCTGGAAGGAGTCGCCCAGCATGCCGAGGCCGAGGGCCGACACGATCAGCGCGGAGCGGATGAAGCCGGTGAGGCGGGAGACCATCGTGCCCGCCGCCATGACGGCGCTCGACTTCAGCAGCCCCGCGGCGCGACCGCTCTTCTTGGGGGCCGCCGGTGCCGCGGCGGGGGCGGGCGCTGTTCTGGGGGTGAGCTGCATCGTGGCGTCGGATGCCGGGGTCTGCGCCTGCGGCGCGGGGCCGTGGCCCGGGGTGGGCGAGGGGGACGGGCCGGGCACCGCCGGAGGCTCCATGGGCTGCTGTCCGCCGCCCTGCTGCTGGTCCCGGAAGAGATGAGCGAAGGCGTCCGGCTCGTGCCGTTCCTCCCCGGCCTGGGTCACCAGGGCGTCGACACCCACGTACTGGGTGGTGCGGGGGTCGTCGCCGTACGGCAGGTACTGCGTGGCTCCGTCCGGCTCGGGAGCCGGGGTCTGGGCCCAGACCTGGGGGTCGGGGGCGTTCGGCGACGGGGCGGGCTGTCCGTAGAGCGGGGGCTGCGGCTGATACGTCCCGGGGGGCGGCGGAGGGTGCGCGGCGCGGTCGTAGAGCGCCTCGGCCACCGGGTCCTGGGCGGAGAGGTCCTGCGCCCGGTACGGATCCTGGGTGTAGGCGTCCTGGAGGTACATGTCGGCGGGGGGCTGCGCCGGCACCTGGCCGTGCTCGGGCGGCGGACCCTCGGGGTGGCCCGAGTCGCCCGCGCCCTGACCGCGGTCACCGTCGTACGGCGCGTTCATGGTTACCCCACCTCATCGTTCACCGGGCCCACCGGCCACGACATCGCTCAACGGTCCACTCTCTCACCCGTCCCGGACGGGTCTGCGCTTTCCGGTGCGGTGTCCGGCGTCGGGTCACTCGGCTGCTCCGGGGCGTCTGCCCGCAACGCTGTGTCCGACTCCCCCTGAGGACGGTTCTCGGGGCTGGCGTGGTTCTCGTCGTTCCTGTCGGTGCCGTCGTCCTCGTCCGTGGCCGCGTCCTCGGATCCGTGGCCGGACTCCTCGGGGCGCCGGGCGGCGGCGCGCTTGCGCTGGGTGTACATGCGCAGGCCGGCGAGTACGAGCAGCAGGAAGCCGCCGCCGATGACCAGCATCACCATGGCCGTGAACTCGGTGACCTTCACGTCGAAGGTGACGGCCGGTCCGTACTTCTGGCCGTCCTTCGTGTACAGCTGGGCGATCACCGTGACCGGGCCGTTGGCGTTGGACGACGTGGTGAACTTCACCGACTGGCTGTGCCCGCCGGAGACCTCGACAGGCTGTTCCTGGTAGTCCTCGCCACCGATCTTGAGCCGCGTCGGGTTCGTCGACGTGACCCGCAGTACGAGGTTGTCGACGGGCTGGACGAGGTTGTTCTGGACGGTCACCGGGATCGTGGCGCTGCCGCCGGATAGCTTCGTCTCGGACTTCTCGATCAGCTTGACCTGGTCGGTCAGATCGTCGAGGTACGACTCCACGCCCTTGCGGAAGCTGTCCGCCGCGCCGGACCGGCCGCGCCAGGACGTGGCCATCTCACGGTTGATGGCCCGCCCGAAGGGGGTCTCCACGCGGGTCCGGTCGGTGAGGATGATCTTGAAGTTGTCGAGCTTGTCCTGCGTGGTCGCGATCTGCGCGAAGGCCGACTGCGGCAACTGGTGCCTGCGCAGTGTGGCGGGGTACGAGGACGCCGAGGGCACCTTGGTGGTGGCGCCCGGGTCCGGCTTCGTGTCGGCGGTCGCGGTGAGGTCCTGCGACTGGGACCAGTTCGCGTTCTGGAGGGCGGTGACCGCCTCCGCCATCGTCTGGGCCTGGCTCGTGGACGGCATGCGCTGCGGGGCGACGACGACGGTGCGCTGCTTGTTGGTCTGGAGGGTGGTCGTGAGGCTCTGGGCGAGGAACTTCTGCACCGCGAGCGTGGAGCCGTCGGCGTTCGTCATGTCGCCCTGGAAGGCCGTGGACAGCCGTGTGTCAGCGACCACCGCCGTGGTGCCGCCGCCGACGGGGCGGGCGGCGGAGGGCGTGTACGGGAGGTCGCCGGTCTCCTTGAGGCTGTCGCTGCGCGCGATCACCTTGTCGGCGCCCGCCGAGGTGGCGATCTTGACGATCGACGGGTCGATGGCGCCGTTCACCGGCCAGGCGAAGTCGGTGCTCGGTGTGACGTGGAGGATCGTCTCCACCGTGCTGGCGGCGACATCCGTGGCGCTCTTGAGGTGGCTCAGCGTGCCGGTGACGTTCTTGCCGTTGTGTGCGATGGAGGCGAGGTCGGGGTCGGCGAAGGGGAGGGCGACGACCTCCTTGCCCTCGACCGCGTCCTGGAGCTCGGCTAGCCACTGCATGGCGACCGCCCGACCGGTGCCGGGTGTACTGGTGCCGTCGGCGCCCTGGACGCCGTAGGTGCCGATCATCGCGTCGACGGAGGCCAGCAGGTCGGGGTCGATCACCCAGGTGACGTCGAGGTCCTTGCCCAGGGTGAGCAACTGGTCCAGGCGTCCGCCCGGGGAGATCTCCGTGGCGAGGTCGTCGTTGAGGAAGACGGGTGTCTGCTGCTCGCCCGGGCCGGTCTCGGCCGTCATGTGGACCGTGGAGATCAGCGGCCACAGATACGTCGTCCGCGTCCTGGTGTCCGCCTCCTCGGGCTGCCACGGCAGGAACGTCCGCTGGATCCCGAGCACCTGCTCGTACGGTTCCGTGGCGGTCTCGCCGGACAGCGAGACACCGAACTGGTAGACGCCGTCCTGGCCGAGGTCCAGCTTGTCGACCGGTACGGAGATGGTGAACGGCTGGGAGACGCCCGGAGTGAGCTTCGAGAACTTCTCGACGTACTTCCCGCCGATCTCCGTCCCGTCGGCTCCCGGTACGTAGTCGGTGCGCGCGGCGACGTCGTCGATCCCCGAGCGGGTGGTCAGGAGCTGTCCGACACGCAGGTCCACGTGGGCGTCGGTGACGGTCCGCTTGCCCTTGTTGGTCACCGTGCCGGACACGGTCAGCGTGTCCCCGTCCGTGGGGGCGCTGGGGGTGAGTGTGTCGACGGAGACGACCACCGGGTCCGACCCGGCGGCGTATGCCGGCTGGCCGACGGGGAGCTGGAGGAGACCGGCCAGCAGGGGCGCCCCCGTGAGCAGCACTCCGGCCCGCCGGAACCACCGGCGCGCGGGAGAGGGAGTCAGCCCCGGGAAGTCTGCCGGCTCGGCCACGCGTTCGCCCGTCCCTAGTCGTCAGTGGTCGTCGGAATGTGCGTCCACGCATGGTAACGATGCGCGCTGAGGGTAAGTGCCGCGGACTGCTCCACAAGATCGTGGAACACCGTCCGGCTGTCCTCTATGTGCGTGTATTGATGGAGGAGTCCCCGGTGGCGTGCGTGGACGTTTTATGAAGGCGCGGGCCGTCGCCCGGGCCACGTACCCTTTTCTGTTGTGCCGAACGCCAACGAAGACACCTCCAGCGCCCCGAGCCAGGGGCAGCGCCACGCGGTCAGTGAACTGCTGCGGATCGCCCCTGTCGCAGACGATCTCGCCCGCCGGTTCCAGGGGGCCGGGTTCTCCCTCGCCCTGGTCGGCGGCTCCGTCCGGGACGCGCTGCTGGGGCGGGTCGACAACGACCTGGACTTCACGACCGACGCCCGTCCCGAGGACGTACTGAAGATCGTGCGGCCCTGGGCTGACGCGGTGTGGGAGGTCGGGATCGCCTTCGGGACGGTCGGGGCCCAGAAGGACGGCTACCAGGTCGAGGTGACCACCTATCGGTCGGAGGCGTACGACCGGACCTCGCGCAAGCCCGAGGTGTCGTACGGCGACTCCATCGAGGAGGACCTCGTCCGGCGCGACTTCACGGTGAACGCGATGGCCGTGGCGCTGCCGGAGAAGGTGTTCATCGATCCGCACGGCGGACTTGAGGACCTCGCGGCGCGTGTGCTGCGTACCCCCGGCACACCCGAGGCGTCCTTCTCGGACGACCCGCTGCGGATGATGCGGGCCGCGCGGTTCGCCGCCCAGCTCGACTTCGAGGTGGCCCCCGAGGTCGTCACCGCCATGACCGAGATGGCCGGGCGTATCGAGATCGTCTCGGCCGAGCGGGTGCGGGACGAGCTGAACAAGCTGGTCCTGTCCGCGCACCCCCGCAAGGGCCTGACGCTGCTGGTGGACACCGGCCTCGCCGATCACGTACTGCCCGAGCTGCCGGCCCTGCGCCTGGAGCGCGACGAGCACCACCGGCACAAGGACGTCTACGAGCACACACTGATCGTCCTGGAGCAGGCGATCGAGCTGGAGCAGGACGGTCCCGACCTCGTCCTGCGCCTTGCCGCGCTGCTGCATGACATCGGCAAGCCGCGTACGCGTCGCTTCGAGGAGGACGGGCGGGTCTCGTTCCATCACCACGAGGTGGTCGGGGCGAAGATGACCAAGAAGCGGATGACGGCGCTGAAGTACTCCAACGAGCTGGTGAAGGACGTCTCACGTCTGGTTGAACTCCACCTGCGTTTCCACGGGTACGGCACCGGAGAGTGGACGGACTCGGCGGTCCGCCGTTACGTCCGGGACGCGGGCCCTCTCCTCGACCGCCTCCACAAGCTGACCCGCTCGGACTGCACCACGCGGAACAAGCGCAGGGCCACGGCACTCTCGCGTGCGTACGACGGCCTGGAGGAGCGCATTGCTCAGCTCCAGGAGCAGGAGGAGCTGGACTCGATCCGTCCCGACCTCGACGGCAACCAGATCATGGAGATCCTGGGCGTCGGGCCCGGGCCGGCGATCGGGCAGGCGTACAAGTTCCTGCTGGAACTGCGGCTGGAGAACGGGCCGATGGGGCAGGAGGCGGCGGTGGCGGCACTGAAGGAGTGGTGGGCCGAGCAGGGCTGAGGCCGTGAAACGGCGGTGATGTTTCACGTGAAACATCACCCCCCGTACG
>NZ_JBSFMT010000016.1:0-164152 GCF_053599695.1 Streptomyces sp. NPDC000878
GGCCCGGGCCCTGGTCACGACCCCGAAGGTGATCTTCGCCGACGAGCCGACGGGCGCCCTGGACTCCCTCGCGGGCGCGCGACCCCCAGGCGCGACGTCAGGACAGTGGCAGTTGTCCGGCGACGCTTCCGTGGCCGAGGCCGCGAGGGCGGTGGCCGGGGATGCTGGGTACGCCCGAGGTGTGCAGGTGGTGGGCGAACTGCCAGTTCCGGCAGCTGGCGTAGTCCCGCTCGTGGGCGTGTGCGGCGTTGGTCGGTACGGAGTTGGTTCCCCATCCGGTGATCGGCCGTGCTCCGGTGAGGGTGACCGTGAGGTGCTGTACCTCGAGGTCTTGGACGTGTCCGGGGGCGACCTCGAAGGCGAGGTGGGGGTTTTCGCCCCACCGGGAGGGGTCGGTGGTGACGCCGCAGAGGTACCAGCAGATGGGGGCGGGGAACTCGTCGAGGGTGATGGTGGCTTCGGTGAGGTCCTGGTTGACCTGCCGGCTGTAGCGGCCGTGGAGGGAGCGGGCGCAGTGCTGGGTGAGGTCGATGCCGGTGACGTATTTGAGCCAGAGGTAGCGGTAGGTCCGGTTGCCTCTCGTGATGGTGATCTGTGGTGCGGGCATGGTTCCCCCGGGGTGTTGGGTGGTGCGGGGCGGCAACCCCTTACACTTATTATATATGCACTAAGTTAGGTTTGTCACTTTTTGATCACGCTCCGTGCAGGCTCGGATCAGGGCCTCGACCAGCGGTTTGTGCCTGTTGTGCCGGTACTCGCCGGGGTACTCCATGTTGAACTCCGCCTCCAGCGCCGCTCGCCTGCGCTCAGGCGAGACGGGGAGCGGTCGGCGGCACTCCACGGTCAGCGACCCCCCGGTGTCGACGCCGATCCGCACCTCGCCGAAATAGCGGCGGAGCAGGTCCGTCAAGGACTCGCGGGTGTGGAACCGCTGCATGGTCCATACGCCGGCCCGGAAGGTAGCGGAGAAGCCGTTCTCGTCGACGAACTCCAGAGCGCGCCGGTAGCGGTTGTTGCGGTACTTGCGGCCACTGTTGCGCTTGGAGATGGACTTCATGTGGCGGGTGCCGGTGAAGAACACCCCGTCGTCTGCGCACAGGGTGTTGCACGTGATCAGGACGTGCTCCTCGAACTCCAGGCTGGTGATGGAGTTGATGACGGAGTCGAGGACGACGATGTCGTACTGCCCGTTGGCGCGGACGTCGCGTTGGAGGTCGCGGATGTGGGCGACGGTGGCCGCGACATCGAGGGCGTTCTGCGTGCCCTTGGCCTTGACGTGCGGCTCGTACCAGTGGGCGTCGTACCCCTGCTCCTTGAGCATGGTGATGTAGGCGGCCTCGCCCGCGCCGAAGTCGACGATCCGCTGGGACTTCTTCAGCGTGGGCAGGACGTGCTTGACGTAGACGGCGGACTTGGCGGAGTCGCCGTCGTCGCCCCCGAGCCGGTGCATCTGGCACCAGTGTTGGTTGTACGGCTTGATGCCGAGCTGGGTGTAGTCGTAGACCCCGTACTCGCCTTCGAGCCAGACCAGTAGCTCGTCGGCCTCCTGGACGGAGACCCGGTAGCAGAGGACGTCCTTGCGGAGGTCGACGGCAGAGACGGCGTAGTCGTTGTTGAGGATGACGCGGCCGGCGTGGTCGGCGACGATCGAACCCCATGGTCCGTAGCGGGTGATGAGGCGGCTGATCTCGGAGCGTACGGCGGCCGAGTCGCGGGCTTCCACGGTGATCTCGTCGGGGGTAAGCCACTCCCAGCCATGCGTGCTCTCGTCGGCGACGGTGACGGTGACGCGGGAGCCGTCGGTTTCCACGCTGTTGTGGAGGAGGTTGAACTGGACCTCGTCCTGGGTGGTGACGTGGGCGCCGAGGAGGATCGCCGGCACCGTGGTCACATCGAGCGCCTTCAGTGACTTGGTGCGCTGGTGGCCCGCGACGAGGATGCCGTTGCCGTTGACGATGACGGGCTTGACGCAGCCGAACAGGTCGAGGGACTGCTTCAGGCGGCCGAACGCGTCGTCGGACAGGCGCCGGGGGTTGTAGGGGGCGGGCTTGAGGCGGGCGAGCGGGTACTCCGCAACGAACTCAGGCAACGTTCTGCTCCTGGTCGTGCGGATCGATCAGGTAGTGCGCGAACCCTGCGTCGGTACCGCGGCTGTCGTAGAAGGCCTGGTGGACGTTGTTGAGGCGCTCGACCTCTTCCTTGGTGATCTGGACGCGAGTGGTTCCCCACTGGACGTAGCCCCAGGTGAGGTGTTCGTCGGCGACCTTCTCGCCCTCGGCGTCGGCGGTCTCGGCGGGCAGGACGTTGGGGACGTCGAGGGTGTCGAGGAGGGAGTCCAGGGCGTCTTGGTCGTAGCCGGTGCCTTCGAGGTCGGGCAGTTCGGCGAGGATGTCGGCCAGGAGGGCTTCGTCGTATCCGGCGAGGTCCGAGGTCCGGTTGTCGACGATGACGATGCGCGCGGCGGCGTCGTCGTCGACGTCGACGTAGGTGACGGCGATCTCGTCCCAGCCGAGTTCGGAGGCGGCGGCCCAAGTGTGGTTGCCAGCGAGAATCTCGTTGGGCCGGCCGGTGAGGTTTCCGCGGTTGACGACAAGGGCCCGGTACTGGCCGTTGAACGTCAGGGATTCCTTGATCGAGTCGAGGTTCCCGGTGCGCGGGTTGCGGTGGTAGGCGGTTAGGTTGCCGATCGGGACGGCGAGATCGGCGAGGGAGTCAGGGATACGAATGACGTCGTCGGACAAGTCCAGTCGTTCCTTCGGCGATTCCCCGCGCCGTGTCCGACAGCCTAGATGATCTGGTGTGCCGGTTGTCGGACAGGAGGCGGGGGTGCTGTCGGACACGGTGGCACGGTTGTGGCCACTGTGTCCGACAGTGTGGATCACTGCTGGTCAGGGGCCTGTCGAGGTGCGGCGGGGCGGGTGCTGACCCAGACGGTCAGTGGTCGGGTGCCTTCAGGGAAGGTGCCGGTGCGCCGCGCGTGGCGGTGGGCGTGTGCCAGGAGGGACAGGCCGTGTCCGACAGCGTCCGACACACCGCCCCCGCCCTTGAGGATGATCTCCAGATCCCGGGTGGCTCTGGGGCAACGCAGCAGCGCGGACAGAGCGAGGGCCTCGCGGATTACGTCGGCCTGGGCGGTGCCGTCCCGCGTGAGCACGGCCAGGTGCTCGTGAATGTCGGGGTCGCGCAGCAGCGCGGCGAGCGCCAGGGCGTCGCGTACGACGGCGGTCTGGCTGGCTCCGTCCCGCATGAGGACGAGGAGGTGTTCGTGGGTGGTCTGGTCGACTCGGGCGCCGACCCTCTGCCCGACTTCGGGGACCGCTCCTCGCGTATCGTTCTGATCAGCCATCGGAGTGCATGCTCCTTCGGTCAGGGCCCCGGGCAGGAGTTGCAGTCTCCGCGCCTGGGGCCTGTTCGGTTGTGGTGGTGTCTGCCGCCCGGCTATGTCAGCTGGCGGGCGGAAGTTCGGGGTCTGGCAGCCGTGCGATCGCCGAGCTCCAGTCGGATTCGCTGACCGGCCACACGTCTCCGGTGGGCTCGTGGCAGTGCCAGCCGTTGGAGAGCACGTGGGCGGTCTTCCTGGAGCAGCGGATGACCCGCCAGCCGGACACCTTCCACGCCCGGCAGCGGATGCGGGAGGGGATGCTCGCTCGCTGGCTGCCCCGGGATTCAGTTGTCCGAAGTCGCTCGTACAGGGCATCGAGGGCATCGCTGGTGATCGTGTTCACTGTGTGTCGCTTGGCCAACGGGTCTCCCTGCTCGGCGAGTTGCCCCGGCCCGGCTGGACCCTGGTGGACCGTGCGGGCGTAAGCCTCTGCGTCCTGGCGTGCTGTCGCCGGCATGTGGGTGCGGCCCGCATACACGCTGTCGGGGGCCTCGTCTCGCGCAGGATAGCGATCACGAAGAGGGAGGCCGCACCGCAGAAACCCAGGGTGTACCAGGGGGCGTTGTTGATGGAGCTGATCGTGGCGCAGATGATCAGCGCGGCTGAGGCGAGGCCGTAGAGGACGGCCAGGGTGCGGCTTCGGCGCGGCAGCGGGCGGTACGTGGTCACTGCTGGGTCTCCAAGAGGTGGCGCGGGTCAGCGGTTGTTGCAGCGGCACAGCCAGGCGGGCGGAAATGCCCAGCGGTCGCAGGAGTTGCACCATTCGGCTCCGGGCGCGGGCGGCGTGCGCTCGCGCGGGGCTGCGTCAGGCTGCTGCGCGGGTGCACTGGGGTGATTCATCGGCTCGGGGTCCTCTCGGTTTCTCGATCGCGCGGGCGAGTTCGGCGTAGTTGTGTGCCGCCTCCTCTGGGGTGACCGGCGTGTACCGGTAGGTGCCCGGGGGTGGCGGCAGGGTGCCCTTGCGTCGTTTCTCGGTGAGTAGGTCGACCAACGGCCCGTACCGCTCTTCCATGAGTCGCTCGTAGAGCTCGGGATCGGCTGCTTCGTGAGCGGAGTAGTCGCGGGACATCGGCTGGCCCCTTTCAGGCGTAAGGAGGCCCCGTCTGCGCGGACGGAAACGCGCAGACGGGGCCAGTCGTGGATGAGTCACCCCGTGGTGCTCCGCATCGGGCGGGGCTGCCTCCTGACGGGCAGGGCGCGGGGGGTCGACCGCCCGCCAGGAGACGTGGGGGTGCCGTATGCCACGGCTGTCGGGCCTCGTTCGGGGGAAGGCCCGACAACCGAAACCGTATCACTCTGTTTTGTAAACACCTATCTTTTGATCGAGAGATGCCCCGTCTTCATGCTCATCGAGGAGAGCGGTACCGCAGGGGTCGGGCTCTGGGAAGAGCGCCTCCTGCACGTCAGGGACGCGATCACTGGTGAAGCTCTGGGGACTCATGCCGGTCCAGAGGTGAGCCGGTTCCGTCATGGCGAGATCCTTTCAACGGGCGGTCGAGCCGGAGGCGAGCAGGCGTCAGGCCGCACTGACGGCCTCGGCGTTGACGATGATTTCCCGGGCTTCGGAGTGCGCCTTGGCCTGGCGGAGTGCGAAGCGGGCCTTCTGTACGGCGTCGGCAACGCGGTCCATCTGCTCCAGCCGGGCGCCGACTTCACCTTCGAGAGCGAGGGCCAGGTCCGCGGGGTCCATCTTGACGAGGCCGTCGAGGAGGCCGCGGATGCGCTCGATCCCGTCGAGGGTGTTGCGGGTCTTGGTCTGGGTGCGAGCGCGCTCTTCGCGCTCCTCGACCGTCATGTCCTCGACGATCATGCACACTTCCTGATCCTGCTGCTGACGCAGGGCGAAGGCGAAGTGCACGAGCTGGTTGTCGCCAGCGAAATCGCCACGCGCCCACTTGGCGAGGACGGCGCGCTGATTGCCGTCGGTGAGCTCCGCGAGCTTTACGGCGGCCTGGGTGCCGATGTTGCCCGCGTCGACCTGTTCGGCGACTTCGGGGGTGAGCTTGAGGAGGGCGAGGCGCTGCTTGATGTACGGGACGGTCTTGCCGAAGTCGGCAGCGACGGTGGCCTCGGTGGCGCCCTCCTCCTCGGTGAGGATGCGGTCGTATCCGCGGGCTTCTTCGAGGGGGAGCATGTCGGCTCGGGTGACGTTCTCGGTCATGGACATCTTGAACGCCCGGAGGTCGTCCGACTCACCCTGAATCTTGGCCTCGATGGTGATGGCGTCGAGGAGCTGGTGCGCACGCCAACGGCGCTCGCCGGCGATGATCTGGTACCGGTTCGGGCCGAGGCGTCGCACGAGGATCGGCGCGAGGAGTCCGTACTCCTTGATGCTGTCGGCGAGTTCCTGGAGCTTGGCGGGATCGAAGTACTCGCGCGGCTGGCCTTCGTTCCGCTCGATGTGGGCCATCTTCAGGGTCTTGTTCGACACCGCTCACTCCAAGAGGCGTTGTGGTGAAGGGCCGTTCCCCCTCACTTCTTACCCTTATTTTATAGGCATTCGTGACGGGGGAGAACTTCCCCGACAGAAATCTCATCCCCTGGACACAGCGAGCGCACGGAATCAAAACCGCAGAGGGCCGCCGCCGACACCTCGGCAACGACCCTCCACAGTCCGGCCCTTCAGCCGACAGTGTCCGATTCCTCCAACTCGGGAACCGGCACGTGATCAACGGGCGGGTGCCCGATCGGCTGAAGTGCCGCTCGGACCGCCCCCTCGACAAAAGGGGCGCCGGACTCCTCCAGCTCCCGGGCAGCCGCCAAGACGGCCTCGATGTCGATCACTTGGACCCCCCTCCCCAGCCCGCCAACGAGCAAATCGGCGGGATTGCACGGTCAGGCCCCCCTAGCCGCGCAACACGGGTAGATCCACTACCAGTCACACTTCTTTCACACACAGTCCACCAGTGTCAAACATTCATTCCACTTGTATCGCACGCGATACAAGTGGAGGGGACCCAATGCGCATCTAGTCCCCCGACCGGTACGTTGACGACCGAGTAGACAGCCACTTCGCCTCGACCTGAAGGCCCCTGGAGGACCGCTTTGCAGCCCGCCTCGCTCCATCAGAAGCTCACCATGCTTCGGCGGCTCCTGCTGACTCCAACCGGGAAACTCCCGAGCCTACGCGACCTGGAGCGCAACAGCGCGGACTCGGCAGGACGGCCGACCATCTCCCACTCTGCGATCGGGAAGATCCTCGACGGATCCGCTCCCGGGCTGGACAACGTCCCTGCTGTGGCTCGCGCATTCGATTGCCCTGCCGCGTATCTACTGCCTGGCTGGGACGACTTGACGGCTCTGACCGTGTTCGAGCAGCATCCTGCGGCCCGGCAGGCCCTGCGCCTCCTCGACGGCCTCGACGACGGCGCAGCCGATGAGCTGCTCGCGGCGGCACGAGCCATCCGCCGCAGCCGGGGCTTAGACGATGAGGATGTCCCGGAGGCTCCGCCTCTTCCTCCCCTGCCGACAGTCCCGGCAGACGGCAGATTGCGCCGGCGGCGTCTGCCGATGGCCCAGGCCGCGGAACGAGCAGCCGAGGACCTCCAAGGCTGATGTGCCGAGTGGGCGGCCGTGCGGCCAGGGGTCTAGTCCTCGTACCGCTCGATGTTCGCCTGGTACCACATGGCGAGTTGGAAGTTGGTCTCCACCCCGGCTTCCTCCCTCATCTTCTTGAGGGTCTTGGTGATGTGGCTCACCGAGACGCTCGTGCGACGTGCGACCTCCTTGTACGTACGTCCCTGCGCCAGCTCGCGAAGGATCACCTGCTGAAGCTGACCGCTCAACTCGTCGGGTCTCGGTTCGGTGCGCACACTCCACTCGTGGGCCGCTTCCCATGACGCGTCGAAGACGGCGGCGCAGAATGCGACCATGGCCGGGTCAGTGATGCACCACGCGGCGCGCTCACCTCCGTGGACGTAGTCCTCAATGAACGCGGCATCGTTGTCGATGATGACCATCTTGAGGAGAGGCTGCCGGGTTACCCGGAACTCGTCGCCGAGCGGCGCCATATTGCGCACGTAGGTCCGGGCGAGTTCATCGGCCATGGCGCTGGCGGGGTACAGGGTCAGCCCGTGGACTCCGCGCGTGGCGGCCTGGACATCCCCGTCCATCTTGGCCATCGCGTCCGCCCGGCGAGGACCTGGCTGCGCCGCCCGGATCGTGGTGTGCGCGGCGTCCGCGGCCTGCTTCATACGGGCCTGTACCAGCTCCGGCGTGCCCAGGTACTCGCTGCCGTGGCTATGAACCGGCTGGTACAGGTCGCCCCAGTCGAGAACGCGCTGTGCGACTCTCGACATCTGCCGCACGACCAGGCGGTGGTCTGCCGCCAGCCGCGCCAGCGCCCGACTTCCGGATTCGTACGGATTGAGAGGGAAGACGCTCCCGTCAGTCGGATCTACGGCGGCCAGGCCGGCCTTCAGTAACTCCTCCGCGCCCGGCTGCTCAGACTTTACTGACGCGCCGTTCAATAGCTGCACATAGAGATCTTGCTCTACCTGCGACAACTTCAGGATGTCCGGTATCCCCACCAATTTCCCCTGTCGAAATGAGCACTGATCATTCCGTCACCACAACGCCGCTTGCGTTACACAAACGCTTTCAGGAAGCGTGAATGGGCCCCCCTTGCCGCGCGCACACGTTCGATTCACGCCCTCGGACATCATCGCTCATCAACCTGAGGACTATTCGTGAGAGACCGCGTTCGCGCCCGTCGCCTGATCGGTTTGGCGGCCATCACCGCTCTGCTGGCCTTGGCCCCCATCGGGGTGGCCGCCGCTGACAGCGAGGACACCTCGACCGTCACCACGATCAGCCGTGACACAAGCGAGCAGCCAACGGACAGTGCAGACACATCGGTTGAGCGGTTGCTCGCCGACATCTCCTGGTAGGTACATCGTGGACACGGTCGTCTTCGGCCTGGCATGCCTCGTCACGCTTACCGCGACCGCGGTGAGCGTGCGCGACGCGTGGGCCAAACGAGCCCAGAACACCTACCGGCTGGCCCGCTGGGGCCGCTCCGTATCGGCCGCCGTCTGCTTCATCGGTAGCGCCCTATCCGTCCCCGCAGTCGCAGACTGGTGTGCCGACGCTACGCGCGTGGACAACATCGCAAAGCTCGTCTCGCACCTGTGCGCGGTGGGGTTCATCGGCGGCCTTCAGGTCATGGTGGCGGACTGGACGTACGGCAGAGAGTTCGTCGGAGCCGCGATGCGCGTACGGCTCCTCATCGCGGCGTTGGTGGAGATCCTGCTCACCGTGCTGTTCCTGCGCGGCAACCGTCCCGGAATCGAGTTCACCACGGACTTCGCAGACCACCACATCGTCACCGGGTACCTGCTGGTCTACCTGGCGTTCGGAACGTACGGGGCCCTTGAGACCTGCGCGTTGTGCTTCGCGATGGCCCGCGCGCTTCCCAACCACCCCTCCCACGCCAAGACCTTGCGCATCGGCCTGCTGCTCGTCAGCATTGGTGCCGCCGCAACCGTGGGCTACGTGATCAGCAAGGGCGGCTACCTACTCGCGAACCTAGCTGGGAACCCTTGGCCGCTCGCCGTCGAGAAGGCACTCAGCTCGCCACTGGCGGGCCTCTCCATCCTGTTCATCCTGACCGGGCTGACGTTCGTGGCCGTGGACTCCCAGCGCAGGCGTAGCACGGCCCACACTCCGCTCGAAGCCCCCTCCACGTAGGTCAGTCGGCCGCGGTGCGCCAATCCAGGTGCACGCGGCCGTCTTCGATGTGGCGGACTCCTTGAGCCGAGGCCTTGAATACCGTGACGCGCTTGAGGAGGAGCCCCGCGACCGCCCCCTTGGATGCGGCCGGCGCGTAGTTCCACCACTGCACCAGATCCTCGATCGACTCGACCGGCGCGGTGGCCACCTGCTCGGCGAAGCGCAGTCGCGCCCTCGCCTGCTTGACCTCCTTCTTCGCCTCAGTCGCCTGGAGCTCGTGTTCGGCTTCGTCGATCAGGCCATTGTCGCGTTGCACACCCAGGTCCCTGACGGCGAACTTTGCGCGGCTCAACTCCACCCGCAGTTGGGGCAGTGTCTTCTTCACGCGCTCCAGCTCATCGAGGAGCACCGCTCGGGCCTCGGGCCGGGACAACTGCGCCACCACGTACGTGCCGACGTAGTCCTCAAGCAGGCCGGCGGCCACCCGCACTTGGCCGCAGTCGCTACACCGGTATCCGGGGGTGCTGCTGTTCGCCCGAGCACCGGTCAGTTGAGCGGTGCACTCTCCGCAGTGACACAGCCCGTACGAGAAGGCGTAGTCGTGGCTCGCTTCGCGGTCGCGGACCTCGGGGCGCTCTGCGTGGAGCCGTCGCCCTTCTTCGGGCGTGATGATGTGGGGTAGCCCTGTCTCGACCAGTTCCCCGGTTTCAGGGTCTTCGGCCAGGCCCGCGATGGCGGGGTGGTAGATCACCCTGTCGAAGCTCGCCGTCCGCCACTGCGAACCGCGGGTCGTCAGGTGCCCGGCAGCATTCATCCACCTGATCACATCAGGCTTCGGCTGCTTGGCGAAGAGGCGCGAGACTGCCTCCCGAAGGGGAGACACCTCGTCGTCTTTCAGCCGCGTCCGAGCCTGATCTTCGAACCCGTACAGTCGCGCCATCAGTCCTCTTCCGTCATGCCAGCCGTGGCCCTGCTTCCCCAAGCAGGGATGGCTTCCCCAAGTCACAGACCGGCAAGGTCGTAACACAACAGCGTTCTACCTATGTTGCGGGCAGGACACACCACTTCGCGCCCGCTGCCAAGAGGGAGTGTCGGAAGGCCCTGAACTCCCACCTGAGGCGCCGGGCAACCTTTCGGCCCCCGATCCGTTGGGGAGCAGCCGCCGGCCGGGAGTGCTCCGCCGATACGGCGGCCCGGCCTGTCGCGTCTACCGCCCCCCGAAGGAGAGGTGTTGCTGTTTCTCTTATTGCGACCCCGCGACCCCGCGACGCCGCGCCTAGGATACGTGCCGCCCTGCGCGCGAGGGCAAGCACGAGAAAGTATGGCTTTGGGTAAGCGGCTGCACTGACCATCTACAGCAGCTGAGGTGCAACTGCGCCGCTCAAAGTCGACTCCCTAGGCCACCTCGGGCAGCAGTCCAAGCACCCGCCAGAGGGCCATGGTGGGGACTTTCGTCGAGCTGCCGAGCTGGAGCACTTCCACCGGGAAGGTGCCCTCGTTGAGGAGTTCGTAGGCCTTGTTCCGCCCGATGCCGAGCGCCTTGGCCGCGATGGACACACTGACGACGGTCGGGAGGGCTTTCAGCTCTTCGATCGTCATCGGTCCGGATTCCTGCGTACCGACTGTTGCTGCCATCACCTGGAGCCGCGTTCTCCCCCGCGCCATCCAAGATCAGCATACGCAAAAAGGCGCCTTGCAGTGCAAGACGAGGACAAGGAAAGATCGATGTGACTCAGTAGAACTGGTGTGCCCATCCGTGGGGGAGCAATGTTCAAGGACAAGACGTACAAGCGGTGCACATGCCGCGGTCCGGTCTACTACAAGAGAGGGCCTCGGAAGGGGCAGCAGATCTTCAACAGCGACGGCACGCCCAGGATCGGCCTCCTGGAGGGGGCTTGCCCTGAGCTGTCGAAGCGCGCCCATGGCTCCTGGTACTACTACATCGAGCTGCCCGCGGGCATTGGCGGACATCGACAGCGCGACAGAAGGGGCGGCTTCGCCACCCAGAAAGCTGCGGAGAAGGCGGCCGAAGCCTCGTGGAAGGCAGCGCAGAGCGGCATCAACGTCCTCACGAAGGAGACGGTCGAGGAGTACCTGCGCCGCTGGCACAAGAAGAAGGCCGCCGACCTGGCCCGTACGACACACCACGAGTACGGGCGAGATATCGACCTGTACTTCGTCCCGCACCTGGGCCATCTCAAGATCCGTGACCTTCGCGCCAAGCACATCCAGAACATGTACGACTGGATCTTGGAGGAGAACCTCCGGCGCCGAGAGCAGCGGCAGAAAGCCGATCAGCTCAAGCTGGCAATGGAGGCCGCCCAGGCGGCGTGGCGGCAAGCGCCGGCCCGCACACGTGAAGAGAAGATCGCGCGATCGGCCAAGCGAGGTGTCTGGAATGACGCCAAGGCCGTGTACGCCGACGCACGGGCGAAGGTCCAGAAGGAGACCGGCCCGGCGACGATGGAAAGCATCAACGCGACGCTGAAGAGCGCCCTGTCCGATGCCGTCATCGAAGAACTGATCGCGAAGAACTACGCCAAGTTCGTGACCTTGCCGAAGGTGAACAAGCCCGACGCCCTTGTATGGACTCCCGAGCGCATCGCCTACTGGAAACGGACCGGCAAGAAGCCGAGCCCGGTCATGGTGTGGGATGTCGAACAGACAGTGCAGTTCCTCGACTTCGTGGCCGAGGACCGACACTTCACCGCCTGGCACATCATCATCTTCCACGGACTTCGCCGTGGCGAGATCGCTGGTGTCACCTGGGATGACATCGACCTCAAGAACGGCGTCATCCACGTCGCGCGGCAGCGAGTCTCCGTCAACTACGAGATCCACGAGGACGATCCGAAGGCGGACAGTAAGGGCTCCGTCCTCATCAACTCCGACTCAGTGGTTCTGCTGAAGGCCTGGCGCGAGCAACAGCAGCGAGAGCGTGAGGAGTGGGAGACCAAGGCCGGGGTGGGCACGTGGGCTAACCACGACAACCGCGTCTTCACTCAGGAGGACGGCTCGGAGTACCACCCGCAGCACTTCACGGATCGCTGGGACCTGCTCGTGGAGAAGTCGGAGCTCCCGCCGATCCGGCTCCACGACGGCCGCCACGAGGCTGGCACGCTGGCTCTCGCCGGAGGAGCCAAGACCAAGGCCGTGCAGAAAATGCTCCGTCACAAGACGAAGCGCATGACCGAGGACACCTACCAGGCCGTTCTCCCGGAGTTGCTGCGGGAAACGGTCGACGCATCACAGAACCTGGTGGCGCTGGCCCGGAAGAAAAAGGCCAAGACTGAGAAGAAGAAGGCCAAGAAGAAGACCAAGAAGCAGCCGCTCCAGCCTGCCGTCACGTAGCCCTCACCACACCGTGGGGACAGTGCTGCCCCACTGTGTCCCCACAGCGTCCCCATTTTGCCCTCACACCCACCTACCGGGGCGGTGGTTTAGACCATTCGCGAGTCAAGGAAAAGCAAAAGCCCCAGGTCACGGCGAGTGAGTCCTGAGGCTTCTACAGAGCCGCCTTCGGGATTCGAACCCGAGACCTACGCATTACGAGTGCGTTGCTCTGGCCATCTGAGCTAAGGCGGCGCGCTGTCCGCAACTATGGTGCGATCAGCAACGTCGGTAAGTCTACACAGTTTCCGGGGGTGCTCCGCACACCCCCCTGAGGCCTCCGAGGAGGCCTCAGCACCGACATCCGCCCGCCCCGTCACTCCACTACGCGCACCGCTTCCCCTCCACCGGAGGCGTCCCCCGCAGCAAATACGCGTTGACCGTGTCGTCGATGCAGTCGCTGCCCCGACCGTACGCCGTGTGGCCGTCGCCCTCGTAGGTCAGGAGGCGGGCCGAGGAGAGCTGGCGGGCGAGGGACTGGGCCCAGGGGTACGGGGTCGCCGGGTCGCGGGTCGTGCCGACCACCACGATCGGGGCCGCGCCCTTCGCCTCGATGCGATGCGGCTCGCCCGTCGGCCGGACCGGCCAGTACGCGCAGTTCAGGGAGGCCCAGGCCATGGCCTCGCCGAAGACCGGGGACGCCTTCTCGAAGGACGGCAGCGCATCACGTACCTGGTCAGGGGTGGCGTAAGCCGCCGGGAGGTCGAGGCAGTTCACGGCCGCGTTGGCGAACATCAGGTTCGAGTAGCGACCGTCGGCGTCACGCTCGTAGTAGCTGTCGGCGAGGAGCAGCAGGCCCGCGCCGTCCTTGTCGCGCATCGCCGAGGTCAGCGACTCGCGCAGTCGCGGCCAGTTGCTCTCGTCGTACATCGCGGCGATCACGCCGGTCGTGGCGAGGGCCTCGCCCAGCCAGCGGCCGTCCGCGTCGCCCGTCAGGATCGGCGACGCGTCGAGGCGGCGGAACAACGCCTTCAGGTTCGTACCGACCTCGCCCTCCTCCGTACCGAGCGGACAGTCCGGCTGCCGTACGCAGTCCTTCGCGAACGCGTCGAACGCCGTCTCGAACCCCGCCGTCTGGCCGAGGCTCAGCCGGCTCGCGGACAGGGAGGGGTCCATCGCGCCGTCCAGGACGAGCCGGCCCACGCGCTTCGGGAAGAGACCGGCGTACGTCGCCCCGAGGAACGTCCCGTACGACGCCCCCACGTACGTCAGCCGCTCGTCGCCGAGCACCGCCCGCAGGATGTCCATGTCCCGGGCCGCCTCCACCGTGGACACATGGCGCAGCAGGTCGGGCGAACTGCTGCCGCAGCCCTCGGCGAACTCCTTGTACGCGCCGACCAGTTCGTCCGTCTCCCGGACGTTGTCGGGCGTCGCGTCCGTCTGCGTGTACGCGTCCATCTCACGGCCGTCCAGGCACTCGACCGGCTCGCTGCGCGCCACCCCGCGCGGGTCGACCGCGACCATGTCGTAGCGCGCGCGGACCTCGGCCGGGTAACCGATACCCGCGTACGACTGCAGGTACCCGACCGCCGAACCGCCCGGCCCGCCCGGGTTGACCAGCAGCGAGCCCAGCGGCTTGCCCGCGCCCGTGGCCTTCTTGCGGGAGACGGCGAGCCTGACGTCGCCCTCGGACGGAGCCGCGTAGTCGAGGGGCGCCTTCATCGTGGCGCACTGGAAACCGGGTACACCGCACGACCGCCAGCTCAGCTTCTGCCCGTAGTACGGCGCGAGACCGGCCGCCCCGGTGTCCGCCGACGAACTCGCCGCACTTGTCGAACTCCCCGTGGAACAGGCGGAGACGAGCAGCGCGGCGACCGCGAGCAGGGTCCAGGTCTGACGAGGGATGCGCCTCATTTGCATTCACCGAGCGTAACCCTGAGGAGCCGGACAGATACTCTCCGTCCACGATATGACTCATACGAGTTACGGCTACCAGCTAGCCAGTGCCGCATCAACCAACGTTCGCCCTGTAGTGCCGCGCTAGTTGAAGGATGTGGCCGCAAAGGGAGAGAAAGCCAGGCCAACTCCGAAGGCTGGACGCTCCATTGCTACCGAAACGGTCATGAGGTCAGCGGTTGCCGCCCGTGGAGCCGGCGAAGCCGGGTTCAAGGACTGTGGGACTGGCGGTGGTGTGCGTGGTGAGGTTTTCGCCGTCCTGGTTGCCTAGCGGGCTCCTGAAGGGGCGCGGAGCTGTTCGGCCAGCCGCTCGAGTTCGGCCGCCGCGGCAGGCGAGGGGTCGTTGAGTCCGCTGTGCACGGACGTCGGGCTTTTCAGGAAGCGCCGGAGCACGGCCACGAGGAGCCCTTGAGGCAGAGCCCGCAACGCGGCGAACGCGCGAGGTACCGGCGGCGTCTCCATCGCGGCGAGGTTCTGCCGCATGAGGTGGAGCATGCCGCGGACCGCGACCGGGTCGTCGGCCAGCACTACCGGGCCGCCCGCCGCGTGTACCGCCTGCCCGAGCGGGACCTCGAACGCGGCGTGCGTCCTGAGCCAGGCATCCATCTGCGGCTCGGCCTTGGCGTTGATCCCGGCGGTACGGAACGTCTCCACGATCCGTACCAGTCGCGGGGTGGTACGGCCGTCGGGCTCGCCTATCGGCATCGCGACCCGGCGGGTGATGAAATTGCTCTTGCGGTAGCGGACCACGTCGTCGTCCATCGTGCCGGCGGCCGCGGGGAAGCCGAGCAACACCCGCTCGTGGCCGATCACCGCGCCCAGCGGCTGCGCGCCGGCCGCCCAGTTATGGAGGAACAGCACGTCACCTTCGAGGCCGGCGAGTGACTCCAGCACCGCGTCCACCTGGTGGGTGCGGACGAAGACGGTGATCAGGTCGTACCCGCCGTCCGGGTGCTCGACCACCGGTACCGGTACCCGCCTGACAGCTGGGCCGTCTCCCTCGGCGAGCTGCACGCCGTGCCGGCGCAGAGCGGTCAGGCGCCCACCCCGGGCGAGGAGCGAGACATCGTGACCGGCCTCATACATGCGGGCGGCGAACAGGCTGCCGAGCACTCCGGCGCCGTACACGAGCAGCTTCACGACAGTCCTCTTTCATACGTTCGCTTGATTCATACGTTCGTTTCATTCAAACATATGTAGAGTCCCCCGTGTGGCGACCCCAGACACCCGCACCCAGCTCCTCGATGCGGCCGAGCACCTCTTCGCCGAGCACGGATACCGCGGCACCTCGGTCCGCGCGATCACCAAACTCGCCGGAGCGAACCTGGCCGCCGTCGGCTACCACTTCGGCTCGAAGGCGGAGCTGATGGCGGCAGTCGTCCGCCGCGTGGTCGAGCCCATCACCGCTGCCCAGTGCGCCGGGCTCGACAAATTGCTCGCCCGGACCCCCGACCCACCGGTCAGCGAACTGGTGGAGGCATTCGCGGGGCCGCTGCTCGACGAGATGCCGGCCGGCGACGAGGGCGGCGCCCGGACGTCCCGGCTGATCGTGACGATCCTCAGCGACCCGGCCGAGGAGGCACGCAGCTGGACCGGCCCGGCCGAGGACTCGGTCCGTGAACGCTACTTCGCAGCCTTCGCGCGCGTACTGCCCGGCCTTTCCCCGGAGGAGCTGTGGTTCCGGATGCGGGGGATCTTTGCCGTGACGGCCGTCGACCGCCTCCAGGTCCACCAGCAGCCCTCCCCTGGATGCGTGTCCCCCGTAGCGGGCGAGGCGGCCCGGCGATGGGCGATCACGTTCCTGACGGCAGCGATGAGTGCGCCGCCGATCCGGCCCTGACGACCCACAGACAGACGTTGGCAGCGGGTCAGGCGGCGTTCGCCCTGTGGACGAGGGCAGTGAGGCGCTGGTCGGCGGCGTTCTTGTTCCGCCAGATGCTGTATCGGCGGACCATACTGCCCTGGGCCTTGTGGGTCGGGTGGTCGGTGCCGTCGAGGGCGAAGTGGCGGAGGGCGGTGAACTGGGCCTCGATCCTGTTCAGCCAGGAGCTGTTGGTCGGGGTGTAGACGATCTCGGCGTTTTTGGCAGCCGCCCACGCGCCGACCCGCTGGCAGCGCTTGGTCGTCAAGTGCGGTGAGTAGTTGTCACAGACGATCGCGATGCGTACGTCCGCCAGGTGCAGCGAGCGCAGGTAGCGGCAGAATTCCAGGAACTTGCTGCGGTTCTTGGTCTTCTTGATGTGGCCGTAGAGCTGGTCTTTGCCCAGGTCGTAGGCTGCGAAGAGGTGGCGCACGCCGTGCGGGCGGGTGTAGGTGGCCCGGCGGCGCGGTCGAGGTTCGCGGCCGGGGTCCTTGCCCTTGCCACCGCGTTCGGTCCGCTGGCGTCCGGGACGGAGCTGGAGGTTGAGTGGGCCGAACTCGTCCATGCAGAGGATGACTTCGGGCTCGCCTGGTTCAGGTATCACTTCGCCGTCGGCGCTGGCATAGAGGTGTTCGACCCGGGCCTTTTTGGCCTCGTAGTCCGGGTCTTTCGAGGTCTTCCAGGTCTTCACCCGTTGAAAGGTGACGCCTTCCTCGCGGAACAGGATGCGCAGTCCCTCGGGGCTGATGTCGTCGACCACCCCCTCGTCGACCAGGAAGTCGGCCGGCTTGACCAGGCTCCAGGTCGAGAATGGCAGGCTGTGCTCGGCGGGCTTGGACTTGGCGATCTTCTTGATCTCCCGCCGTCCAGGAGGGTGAACGTCTTCGGGCGCCCGCCCCGGTACTTGGGGTAGAGCGCATCGAAGCCGTCGGCGTTGAGGTTGTGCACGTCACGGACCCGGTCCGGGCTCGTGAACGTCACCGTCGCGATGTTGTCGACCAGCATGCCCTGCGCGGACAACAACACCATCTGGGCCCGCCGCCAGGTCACCACCGACCCCGTGCCCCGGCGCACGATCCGCTGCAGTCGCTGCCCGTCGTCATCGATCTCACGCACCCGCACACGCTCAGCCGCGAGGACAGCGTGACGGATGACCAATGTCTCGGCCACGTCCTTCAAATAGCGCGGCACTACAGGGCGAACGTTGGTTGATGCGGCACTAGATACCAGCCATGAGCCGGTGAGCCTCAGCCCGCTCTCAGCGCCAGCGTCATCGCCTCCACCGCCAGCAGCGGTGCCACGTTGCGGTCCAGGGCCTCGCGGCACGCGGCGATCGCGTCGATGCGGCGGAGCGTCGACTCGGGTGAGCCGGCGCGGGCCAGCCGCTCCAGAGTGTCCTCGGCCTCCATGTTGGCGATCGCCAGGCGGGAGCCGAGCTGGAGGGCGAGGACGTCGCGGTAGAAGCCGGTGAGGTCGATCAGGGCGAGGTCGAGGGTGTCTCGCTGCGTACGCGTTCTCCGGCGCTTCTGCCGGTCCTCCAGTTCCTTCATCACACCCGCCGTGCCACGCGGCATCCGGCCGCCCTGGCTCGCGCCCATCGCCTGCTTCAGATCCTCCGTCTCCTTCACGTCGACGCCCTCGGCGAGCTGCTTGGCGTCCTCGGACGCCGAGTCGATCAGCTCCTGGGCGGCCTTGAGGCAGCCGCCGACGTCCTCGACGCGGAGCGGCAGCTTGAGTACGGCGGCCCGGCGCTCGCGGGCCCGCGCGTCCGTCGCCAGCCGCCGGGCGCGCCCGATGTGGCCCTGGGTCGCCCTGGCGACGGTGTGCGCGACGTTCGGCTCGATACCGTCCCGGCGGATGAGGATGTCGGCGACCGCCTCCACCGGCGGGGTGCGCAGCGTGAGGAGACGGCAGCGGGAGCGGATCGTGGGCAGTACGTCCTCGATGGACGGGGCGCACAGCAGCCACACCGTGCGCGGCGCGGGCTCCTCGACGGCCTTGAGCAGGACGTTTCCCGCGCCCTCCGTGAGGCGGTCCGCGTCCTCCAGGACGATGACCTGCCAGCGTCCGACGGCCGGTGACAGCTGGGCCCGCCGGACCAGGTCGCGGGTCTCCTTGACGCCGATGGAGAGCAGATCGGTACGGACGATCTGCACGTCGGAGTGCGTACCCACCATGCTCGTGTGGCAGCCGTCGCAGAACCCGCAGCCGGGGACCCCGCCGAGGGCCCGGTCGGGGCTCACGCACTGGAGTGCGGCGGCGAAAGCCCGGGCCGCCGTGGACCGGCCCGAGCCGGGCGGGCCGGTGAAGAGCCAGGCGTGTGTCATCTTCGACGCCTCGGGCAGCGGCTCCCTCGCGGCGACGGCGGTGACCAGGGCGTCGGCATCCCGCGCGGCGGCTTCCAGCTGCGCGCTCACCTTCTCCTGACCCACCAGGTCGTCCCACACCGGCATGGGAACACCACCCTTCCGTCACGCCATTTCGTCAAGCCGCCTCGGCAGGCCGTTTCCGCACGGCTTGCCCTGCGCAGTCCATTGTGCGGGCCACCACTGACAACGGGCGCCACCAGCAACAGCCACGGGCCCTCAGCGGCGCCGCCCGCCCCGTCCCCGCCCCTCGTCCCGGTCATCGTCCTCGCGCGGTCCGAGCAGTTCATCGGCCAGCGTCGGCAGGTCGTCCAGCGGAGTCTCCTCCGCCCAGTCGGAACGCGGACGCCTGCGCGGGGCGCCGTCGGCACCGACCTGGGGCAACTCCCGCGTACGGTCCTCACCGGCCCCGGACCCGGACTGCCCGTCCGCCCGCTCGTCCCGGAAGAAGCCGGGCGGCACCCGGTCCGCGGGCCCACTGTCCCGCCGACCCGCACTGCCCTCCCGTGCCTCCCGTACGGGAGGCAGCACCGCGGTCTCATCGGCCGCACCCGGCACCACAGGCGGCAGCACAGCCGTCTCATCGGCGGCACCCGAGGGAACCGGCGGCAACACCGCGGTCTCGTCCGCCGCACCCGGCACCACAGGAGGCAGCACAGCCGTCTCATCGGCGGCACCCGGAGGAACCTTTCGCAGCACAGCCGTCTCGTCCGCCGCCCCCGAAGGCACCGGCGGCTTCTGCAGCTTGGCCGTCACCTCCGAATCGGAACCCCGTGACCGCCCGCCACCCGCCTCACCGGAACCCGAATCCGAGCCCGAGCCCGAACCTGAATCCGAACCCGAAGCCCCAGCCGCGCCCTTGCCCGCACCGGCACCCGTGCCCGAATCCGCACCAGAACCTCCACCGGCAGCCGCACCCGCAGAACCCACCGCAGCCTCAGCCTCAGCAGCTGCCGCAGCCTCAGCCGCCGAAGCCGAAGCAGCAGCCGCGGCAGCAGCCGAAGCCGCCGCCTCCGCGACCCGCCTCCGCTCCGCCTCCGCCCGGACCAGCGCCTCCTCGGCCTTGCGCTGCTTCTCCAGCCGCCGTTCCTCCGCCTCCGCGCGGATCCTCGCCTCGTCCTCGGCCTGCTTGCGCCGGCGGTCCTCGTCGGCCTTGCGGCGGGCCTCGGCCTCGGCGCGGGCCTTCTCCTCCGCCAGCAGCCGTACCCGCTCCTCCTCGGCACGGCGGCGCGCGTCCTCGGCCCGCTGCCGGGCCTCCTCGGCCTGGCGTTCGGCCTCGCGGCGCTGCGCCTCCTCCAGCTCGCGGCGCTTGCGCTCCTCCTCCTCGGCGCGCAGCCGGGCCAGCGTCTCCTGACGCTCACGCTCGACGCGCTCCTCCTCGGCCTTGCGCGCGGCCTCTTCCTCCGCCTTGCGCCTGGCCTCCTCCTCGGCCGCCTTGCGGGCCTCCTCCTGGGCCTTCACCTCGGCCTCGGAGAGGGGCAGCATCTGGTCGAGCCGGTGGCGGACGACCGTCGTGACGGCCTCGGGCTCCTGGGCCGCGTCCACGACCAGATAGCGGCCCGGGTCGGCGGCGGCCAGCGTGAGGAAACCGGACCGTACGCGCTCGTGGAACTCGGCCGGCTCCGACTCCAGCCGGTCCGGCGCCTCCGTGAACCGCTCCCGCGCGGCCTCCGGGGAGACGTCCAGCAGGACGGTCAGATGCGGCACCAGTCCGTCGGTCGCCCAGCGCGAGATCCGCGCGATCTCCGTCGGGGAGAGGTCCCGGCCCGCGCCCTGGTAGGCCACCGAGGAGTCGATGTACCGGTCGGAGATGACGACCGCGCCCCGCTCCAGAGCGGGCCGTACGACCGTGTCGACGTGCTCCGCGCGGTCCGCCGCGTACAGCAGCGCCTCCGCGCGGTGCGACAGCCCGGCGCTCGACACATCCAGCAATATCGAACGCAGCCGCTTGCCCACCGGGGTCGCCCCCGGCTCGCGCGTGACCACGACCTCGTGGCCCTTGGCCCTTATCCACTCGGCGAGCGCCCTCGACTGCGTGGACTTGCCGGCCCCGTCCCCGCCCTCCAGGGCGATGAAGAAACCGTTCGAAGCGGGCGCCTGTACGGGGTCGTCCCCGCCGCGCACCGCGTCACGCAGATCGTGCCGCAGCGGTACGCCGGACCGGTCGTCGACCTTGGCCAGGACCAGCGCGGCCACGGGCAGCAGCAGCGCGCCCACCAGCATCAGCGTGAACGCCGCGCCACCGTGCGCGAACACGAACTTGCCGCTCTCCAGGCGGTGCGGCCCGATGAGGGCCGCCACCAGGGGTGCGATCAGCGCGGCCAGCGCCACGGACACCCGTACGACCGCGTGCAGATGCTCGGTCAGCCGCGCCCGCCGCTGGTCCTCGGTCTCCTGGTCGAGCAGTGTGTGCCCGGTGTTGGCGGCGACGCCCGCGCCGATGCCCGCGAGGGCGACGATCAGCAGCACCGTCGTCACGTCCGGGACCAGCCCGGCGGCGAGCAGCGCGACCCCGGTGAAGGCGAGGGCCAGCGCGAGCAACCGGCGCCGCGACAGCGACACCAGCACCTTCGGTGCCGTACGGATGCCGACGACCGTGCCGCCGGTCAGCGCGAGGACCAGCAGCCCGTACGTCACCGGGCCGCCGCCCAGGTCCTTGGCGTGCAGCACGGCCACGGAGACGGCCGCCGCGACCGCGCCGGAGACGGCCGCGCAGGCCAGGACGAGCAGCGGGATCGCGCCCGTACGGCCCGTCTCGGGAGCCGTGCCGGACTTCGGGCGGCGCAGGCCTTCGAGCGGTGACCGCGCGCGCGGGGTGCGTGCGTCGGGCAGTTCGAGGGCGGTGAGCACGGACAGCGAGGCGGCGAACAGCCCGGCCGCGACGTACGACCCGAAGGCCCCCTGGTGCCGGCCGAACCACTCGATGCCGGTGCCCAGCAGGTTGTTGACCAGCCCGGCGGCGACGAGCGCGGCGCCCGCGAGCGGCAGCGCGACGAAGGTCGTACGCAGGGACAGGCGCCGCAGGGCGTCCATGTGGTCCGGCAGCGGGCGGACCGTCGCCCCCTCCGGGGGAGGCGTGGGCAGCAGCGAGGGCGCCGCGCTCTCCCGGCACACCGTCCAGAAGCGCTCGGCGACGCCGCTCACGAAGGCGGTGACCAGGAGGACGGCCAGGGCGTTCTCCGGCGTCCAGTCGATCCACAGGGGCGCGATGATCATGAGTACGGCGCGCAGCCCGTCGGCGCCGGCCATGGTCCAGCGGCGGTCGAGCAGGCCATCCTGGGAGGTGAGCGACGTGAGCGGGCCGAGCAGGACGGCGCCGAAGAGCAGCGTGGCCAGAACTCGTGCCCCGAAGACGGCGGTCACGGCGAGCGCCACGCCCCGGTAGCCGCCGCCGAACGAGCCCTCGGCGATGGCCGCCTGGAGGACGAGCACCACCAGGACCAGCAGTGCGAGCGCGTCACCGACGCCGCCCACCAGCTGCGCGCTCCACAGCCGCTTCAGCTGGGGCTGGCGCAGCAGTGCGCGGACGGCGCGTTCGCGGGAGTCCGCGACCAACGCGTCGTCGGGGGCCTGGGGAATGGCCGTTGGCTGCTCGGCTGGCGTCATGCTTTCAGCCTATCGGCAGCCACCGACAGCCCGAAGTTGCCGTCCGCACGTGCGACCGCCCCGACACCTGATGGTGTCGAGGCGGTTATTTTACGAAGCTCACGCGAAGGCGAAGTGAAGATCAACCAGCGGGACAGGCCGCCAATGGCGACCTCACCGTCGGCAGGCTCACTCCTCGCCCGTGACCCTCGCCGCGGTCGCCTTCTTGGCCGGAGCCTTCTTGGCGGCCGTCTTCTTCGCGGTGGTCGTCTTGGCGGCCGTCGTCTTCTTGGCGGCGGCGGTCTTCGTCGTGGCCGCCTTCTTGGCGGGGGCCTTCTTCGCCGGCGCCTTCTTCGCGGTCTTCTTGGCGGGCGACTTGGCGCGCTTCTCGGCGAGCAGCTCGTAGCCGCGCTCCGGGGTGATCTCCTCGACGCTGTCGCCGGAGCGCAGGGTCGCGTTGCTCTCCCCGTCGGTGACGTACGGCCCGAAGCGACCGTCCTTGACGACGACCGGCTGTCCGCTGACCGGGTCCGTGCCCAGCTCCTTCAGCGGCGGCTTGGCGGCGGCCCGGCCGCGCTGCTTGGGCTGGGAGTAGATCTCCAGCGCCTCTTCGAGGGTGATCGTGAAGAGCTGGTCCTCAGCGGTGAGGGACCGCGAGTCCGTGCCCTTCTTCAGGTACGGGCCGTAGCGGCCGTTCTGCGCGGTGATCTCCATGCCTTCGGCGTCCTTGCCGACGACCCGGGGCAGGGACATCAGCTTGAGCGCGTCGGCCAAGGTCACCGTGTCCAGGGACATCGACTTGAACAGCGAGGCCGTACGCGGCTTGACGGCGTTCTTGCCGGTCTTCGGGGTGCCCTCGGGGAGCACCTCGGTGACGTACGGGCCGTAGCGGCCGTCCCTGGCGATGATCTGGTGGCCGGACTCGGGGTCGGCACCCAGCTCGAAGTCGCCGCTCGGCTTGGCGAGCAGCTCCTCGGACAGCTCGACGGACAGCTCGTCGGGAGGGAGGTCCTCGGGGACGTCCGCGCGCTGGTGGTTCTCGGAGTCCTTCTCGCCGCGCTCGATGTAGGGGCCGTAGCGCCCGACGCGCAGCACGATGTCGTTGCCCACCGGGAACGACGACACCTCGCGCGCGTCGATCGCGCCCAGGTCGGTCACCAGCTCCTTGAGGCCGCCGAGGTGGTCCCCGTCGCCGTTGCCCGCCTCGGCCGCGCCGCCGACAGCGGGAACGCCCTTGGCGCCCTCACCGAAGTAGAAGCGCTTCAGCCACGGCACGGACTGGGCCTCGCCGCGGGCGATGCGGTCGAGGTCGTCCTCCATACGGGCGGTGAAGTCGTAGTCGACGAGCCGCCCGAAGTGCTTCTCCAGGAGGTTGACCACGGCGAAGGACAGGAAGGACGGCACGAGGGCCGTGCCCTTCTTGAAGACATAGCCGCGGTCGAGGATCGTGCCGATGATCGACGCGTACGTCGACGGGCGGCCGATCTCGCGCTCTTCCAGCTCCTTGACCAGCGACGCCTCGGTGTAGCGGGCCGGGGGCTTGGTGGCGTGCCCGTCGACCGTGAGCTCCTCGGCGGACAGGGCGTCGCCCTCGTTCACCTGGGGCAGGCGGCTCTCGCGGTCGTCCAGCTCGGCGTTCGGGTCGTCGGCGCCTTCGACGTACGCCTTCAGGAAGCCGTGGAAGGTGATCGTCTTGCCGGAGGCGCTGAACTCGGCGTCCCGGCCGTCGGCGGCCGTGCCCGCGATCTTCACGGTGACCGAGTTGCCGACCGCGTCCTTCATCTGGGAGGCGACCGTGCGCTTCCAGATCAGCTCGTAGAGCCGGAACTGGTCACCGGTCAGGCCGGTCTCGGCAGGCGTGCGGAAACGATCACCCGACGGGCGGATCGCCTCGTGCGCCTCCTGCGCGTTCTTGACCTTCCCGGCGTACGTCCGCGGGGACGAGGGCAGGTAGTCGGCGCCGTACAGCTGCGTGACCTGGGCACGGGCGGCGGTGATCGCCGTCTCCGACAGGGTCGTGGAGTCCGTACGCATATAGGTGATGAAGCCGTTCTCGTACAGCTTCTGCGCCACCTGCATGGTCGCCTTCGCACCGAAGCCGAGCTTGCGGCTGGCCTCCTGCTGGAGCGTCGTCGTACGGAACGGGGCGTACGGCGAGCGGCGGTACGGCTTCGACTCGACCGAGCGGACGGCGAAGCTGGTGTTCTCCAGGGCGGCGGCGAGGGCGCGGGCGTTCGCCTCGTCGAGGTGGAGGGTGTTCGCGCTCTTGATCTGTCCCAGGGAGTCGAAGTCGCGGCCCTGCGCGACCCGCCTGCCGTCGACGGTCGTGAGGCGGGCGACCAGCGACGACGGGTCCGACGAGTCCCCCGCGCGGCCGGTCGCGAAGGTCCCCGTCAGGTCCCAGTACTCAGCAGAACGGAAAGCGATGCGCTCGCGTTCCCGCTCCACCACAAGCCGTGTCGCGACCGACTGGACACGGCCGGCCGACAGTTTCGGCATGACCTTCTTCCAGAGGACCGGCGAGACCTCGTAGCCGTAGAGACGGTCGAGGATGCGGCGGGTCTCCTGGGCGTCGACCAGCTTCTGGTTCAGCTCGCGCGGATTGGCGACGGCGGCCTGGATCGCGGCCTTGGTGATCTCGTGGAAGACCATCCGCTTGACCGGGACCTTGGGCTTCAGAACTTCCTGGAGGTGCCACGCGATGGCCTCGCCCTCGCGGTCCTCATCGGTGGCGAGGAAGAGTTCGTCGGAGTCCTTCAGCAGGTCCTTGAGCTTCTTGACCTGGGCCCGCTTGTCCGCGTTGACCACGTAGATCGGCTGGAAGTCGTGTTCGACGTCCACCCCGAGGCGGCGTACCTCGCCGGTGTACTGCTCGGGCACCTCGGCGGCGCCGTTGGGGAGGTCGCGGATGTGCCCGACGCTCGCTTCGACGACGTATCCGGGGCCGAGATAGCCCTTGATCGTCTTCGCCTTGGCAGGCGACTCGACGATGACGAGTCGGCGGCCGCCGTGTGCGGTCTCGCTGGTCGGGGACAACTTCGCTCTTCTCTCCGGTCGACACTGGGGGTCTCCCCCGGCTGCCGTGCTCCCGGGGTCGGGTCATGCTGACGCTGCGGAGTGTGACGGTACATCCCGCCCCCGTGTCAAACGGGAAAAGCCCGCAACGGCCACTCGAACGGTAACCCGACTACCGCCATTCCTGCCGCCCGGAGTGTCGACCTGCCCCTTCGCGCCTATCCGGAGGGTGACCTCCCAGTTACCGGCGGACCCTCCGCCGTACGCACCGCCCGGCCGTCTCTCCCGCACCTCACACCCGGGTGAGGCACCATGCGCCGACCCCGAGGGCGACCAGCGCGACGACGCTCGCGAGGGCCGCCGATGCGACGGGGCTCACACCGAGGGCGACGGGCGCCCGGTTCCGTACCCGGGCCGCGGTCCACACCAGCAGCCCGCCCCCGAACAGGGCGAACACCACTCCCGCGAAGATCGCCGGTCCGCTCTCCATATCCCTGCCCGCCCCTTTTCCGCCCGCCCGGGAATCCCCGGACCCGGGAGGCTGGCACGCCCGGGAAGCGTCCGCGCGAACCCGAGGTGAACGCCGGACGGACGGCGGCCCCGCGTCCCTGTGAGTACCCGCCGGGCGCCCCCGGAGCACCCGCGCGAACGGCCCGGCCGACCACGGTCCGTCGCGACACGACCCCCGCGAATCTCACAGCCGGTACGCGCGTCCCGCCCCGGCCCGGCCGCCCAACTCGGCGCGAATATGCCGCCCGGGCCCTGCCGCCGCACACTCGGCACGAGGGCCGCGACGACCCGAGGGCTACGTCGGCCCAGGCGCCGCAAGCGGCCCGCCCGCACCGTCCGCGCGCTTCCCCGCGCCTCACGCGCCGCCCCTGTACCTCCCACCGCCGTACGGCGGACGAGTACGCGACCTGCCGTACCGAACTCGGCCGCGGCACCCCCCTCCACCATGGTCGGCACGGCGTAGCCGACAGCCCCACCGCAGCGGGACCGGACACGCTCACCCGCGCGTCGGCTCCAGGAACCCCAGCTCCACCAGCAGCCGGATCTGCGCGGGCGTCCGGTCCCGCAGCGACACCGGGTCCTCGCCGACCAGTTGGGCGATGGCGTCCAGGATCCGCCCCGCGCTCAGCGTGCCGTCGCACACGCCCGCGAAGCCCGCGCCGACCGTGTCCACCTTGGTGGCCCGGCGCATCCCGCGGTGCTGGCGCAGCACCACGTGCTCCGGGTCCTCGGCACCGGGCAGCCCGACCTGCTCCTGCACGACCTCGTCGCCCAGCCTGAAGTGCGCGGCGAGCAGCGCCGCGTCGTCGTGCGCGCGCAGGTAGTCCACGCGGTCGAAGTGCGCCCGGACCGTGTCCCCGAGCGGTTGTTCGACGGAGTGCGGCCACTCCTCCACAGTGATCGAAGGCTCGGCGGCCCCGGTCTTCCGCAGCGTGATCCAGCCGAACCCGACCGACTTCACCTTGCGCGTCTCGAACTCGTCCAGCCACGCGTCGTACCGCGCCCGGTACTCCGCCGGGTCCGAGCGGTGGTCGCCGGCGTCGCGCAGCCACAGCTCGGCGTACTGCGTGACGTCCTGCACCTCGCGCTGCACGATCCAGGCATCGCACCCGCGCGGCACCCAGGACCGCAGTCTGTCCTGCCAGTCCTCCCCTTCCACGTGCTGCCAGTTGGCGAGGAACTGTGCGAACCCGCCCTCGCGCAGCCGCTCCCCCGCCTCCTGAACGAGCGTGCGGCACAGATCGTCCCCGCCCATCCCGCCGTCCCGGTAGGTGAGCCGCGCGCCCGGCGAGATCACGAACGGCGGGTTGGAGACGATCAGGTCGTACGTCTCGTCCTCCCGGACCGGCTCGAAGAGCGAGCCCTCGCGCAGATCGGCCGCCGGGGCGCCGGACAGCGCGAGCGTCAGCGCGGTGATGTGCAGGGCACGGGGGTTGAGGTCGGTCGCCGTCACGCGCGTGGCGTGCTGGGCGGCGTGCAGCGCCTGGATCCCGGAGCCGGTCCCGAGATCGAGCGCGGCGGCGACCGGCGTACGCACGGTGATGCCGGCGAGGGTCGTGGAGGCACCGCCCACGCCGAGTACGACACCCTCGTCGTGACTGCCGATGCCACCGGCGCCGCCGACCGCGCACCCCAGGTCGGACACGATGAACCAGTCCTCGCCGTCCGGCCCGCTGTACGGCCGCACATCGACGGCGGCGGCCACTTCATCGCCCTCTCCAGGGACCAGCCACCCGCTCGCCACACAGTCGTCGACGGGCAATACGCCCGCCACGCGCGCGTGGGGCACGGATTGCTGCAACAGGAAGAGCCGTACGAGCAGTTCCAGCGGCGTGTCGCCACGGGTGGCCCGGAGCGCGGGCACGGTCTCGCTGCGTGCCAGGGCGGCGTACGCGGGCGCGCCGAGCCGGTCGAGCAGCCCGTCGGCGGTGAAGTCGGCGGCCAGAAGGGCGGCCCGGAGGCGCTTGGTGACGTCGAGGCGGTCGGCGGAGGGCAGGGCGTGCAGGCTGACGTTACTCACGCCCCCATTGTGTCCGCCCCGCCGCTCCGCCGCGCACGCCTGTGGACAGACGCGCGCGGACACCTCGTACGCCTGTGGAAAACTCCCGCGGAGGTCAGCTGGCCGCCGAGGAGGCGGACGGGGACGCGGTCGTCGTCCTGCAGCTCTCCTGCTCGGACATCGCCTTGCCGACGTCGCCCTCCTCCAGGGCCTTCAGGGCGTCGTTGCCGCTCTGGCTGAGCTTGTCCAGCTGGGTGGCGACACCCTTGAGGCCGTCGGCGAACTTCGCCTGGTCCTTGGTGTCGAGTTCGTCCACCTGCTTCTTGAGGCCCGCGTAGGACGTCGAGATGTCGTTGAGCTCCTTGACGGCGTTCGTCTTCTTCGTCTCGCCGTCGTCGACGTTGGGCGCGCCCGCCGTGTTCACGGCCGTTCCGATCGCCTTGTAGGCGTCCGCCATGTCCTGGAAGGCCTGTGCGTCGGTCTTCTGGACGGCCTCGGGCGTGCTGTTGTCCGAGGTCTCCTTCTGGATCGCGGCGTTGGCGGCCTCGATCTTCTGCGCCTGCGGTTTCACCGCGTCGCACACCTGCTTGGCCCAGGCATCCAGCTTCTCGTTGCCGTCGTCGCTGCTGCATCCCGACAGCGCCAGTACCAGTACCGCACCGCCGGACAGTGCGACCGCGAGCTTCTTGTTCACCGGATTGGTCCCTTCCATGGCTCTCGGCCCCGGAACATACACGCCAACTGGGCGACATCAGCGTGACGGACATCCACTTGATGTGTTATTGCAGCCATTTGCACCAAGAGAGAGAAGGCTCACGGAAATGCCGTGCAACCCACGCCAAGCGGGCGGACGACGCGTCAAAACGCGCCGTCCGCCCGCTTGTTGGCCGGTTCCTGACCGTCCTCGCTACGAAACCACGGCGGGATCAGCCGACTTGGCCACCCCCTGTGCCTCCTCCTCGTCGTCCCCGGCGACCCCGCGCCGCTTCGACACGTACACCGCGCCCACGATCACCGCGATCGACAGGACCGCGATGACGATGCGCAGGGCGAGGTTCTCGTCGTCGCCGTAGCTGAACTTGACGATCGCGGGCGCGATGAGCAGCGCGACCAGGTTCATCACCTTCAGCAGCGGGTTGATGGCCGGGCCCGCGGTGTCCTTGAACGGGTCGCCGACGGTGTCGCCGATGACGGTCGCCGCATGGGCCTCGCTGCCCTTGCCGCCGTAGTGACCGTCCTCCACCAGCTTCTTCGCGTTGTCCCACGCACCACCGGAGTTGGCGAGGAACACCGCCATCAGCGTGCCGGTGCCGATGGCGCCCGCGAGAAACGCGCCGAGCGCGCCGACGCCGAGCGTGAACCCGATGGCGATGGGCGCCAGGACGGCCAGCAGCCCGGGCGTGGCGAGTTCCCTGAGCGCGTCCCTCGTACAGATGTCGACGACGCGCCCGTACTCCGGTTTCTCGGTGTAGTTCATGATCCCGGGGTGCTCGCGGAACTGCCGCCGCACCTCGTAGACGACCGAACCCGCCGACCGCGAAACGGCGTTGATCGCCAGCCCGGAGAACAGGAAGACGACGGCCGCGCCGGCGATCAGGCCGACCAGGTTGTTGGGCTGCGAGATGTCCATCACGAGGTTCATCGGCCCGCCCTCGCCGACCTTCTCGCCGACCTCGCGCGCCGCGGTCGTGATCGCGTCGCGGTACGACCCGAAGAGCGCCGACGCGGCCAGGACGGCCGTGGCGATGGCGATGCCCTTGGTGATGGCCTTGGTGGTGTTGCCGACGGCGTCCAGGTCGGTGAGGACCTGCGCGCCCGCGCCCTCGACGTCGCCGGACATCTCGGCGATGCCCTGCGCGTTGTCGGAGACCGGCCCGAAGGTGTCCATCGCCACGATCACACCGACCGTGGTGAGCAGGCCGGTGCCGGCCAGTGCCACCGCGAACAGCGCCAGCATGATGGACGTACCGCCGAGCAGGAACGCCCCGTACACGCCGAGGCCGATCAACAGGGCGGTGTAGACGGCCGATTCGAGCCCGATGGAGATACCGGCGAGGACGACGGTGGCCGCGCCGGTGAGGGAGCTCTTGCCGATGTCCCGGACGGGACGGCGGGTCGTCTCGGTGAAGTAGCCGGTCAGTTGCTGGATCAGGGCCGCCAGCACGATGCCGATGGCCACCGCGAGGAGCGCGAGGATGCGTGGATCGCCGTCCTTGGCGGCGATGGCGGCGTCGGTGATCCCGTCGAGTTCGGCGTACGTGGACGGCAGGTAGACGTAGACGGCGATCGCGACGAGTGCGAGCGAGATCACCGCGGAGATGAAGAAGCCGCGGTTGATCGCGCTCATGCCGCTGCGGTCGGACCGCTTCGGCGCCACCGCGAAGATGCCGACCATCGCCGTGAGGACGCCGATCGCGGGCACCAGGAGCGGGAAGGCGAGCCCGGCGTCGCCGAAGGCGGCCTTGCCGAGGATCAGCGCGGCGACGAGCGTCACGGCGTACGACTCGAAGAGGTCGGCCGCCATGCCCGCGCAGTCGCCGACGTTGTCGCCCACGTTGTCGGCGATGGTCGCGGCGTTGCGCGGGTCGTCCTCCGGGATGCCCTGCTCGACCTTGCCGACCAGGTCGGCGCCGACGTCGGCGGCCTTGGTGAAGATGCCGCCGCCGACCCGCATGAACATGGCGATGAGGGCGGCGCCGAGGCCGAAGCCTTCGAGCACCTTCGGCGCGTCGGCCGCGTAGACCAGCACCACGCAGGAGGCGCCCAGCAGGCCGAGGCCCACCGTGAACATGCCGACGACACCGCCCGTACGGAAAGCGATCTTCATCGCCTTGTGGGAGACGTCGGTGAGATCCTTTTCCGGCTCGCCTTCCGCCGGAGTCGCTTCCCGCGCCGCGGCTGCCACGCGCACATTGCTGCGCACGGCGAGCCACATGCCGATATAGCCGGTGGCCGCGGAGAACGCGGCGCCGATCAAGAAGAACACCGACCGTCCGGCGCGCTGATTCCAGTCGTCGGCGGGCAGCAGCATCAGCAGGAAGAACACGATCACGGCGAATACGCCGAGCGTGCGCAACTGCCGTGCCAGATAGGCGTTCGCGCCTTCCTGGATCGCCTTCGCGATCTCCTTCATGCTGTCGGTGCCCTCGCCCGCCGCGAGCACCTGGCGCACCAGCACCCCGGCGACCACGAGCGCCGCCAGGGCGACGACCCCGATGACCATCACGAGCAGACGGTTGTCGTCGGTCAGTACTGCGGCTGCGAAGGTTGTGGGTTGATCGAACCGATGAGGGGTAGAAAGCCCCGCCATTCGTCCTCCTTGACGCTTGGGCTGAGCTCAAGATGTGGACGGATTGTAGGTACCTGAACCTGATCAAAACAGTACGCGGAAACGGAATAGATCGCCCCATGCTATTCAGCAAATGATCGACAGAAGATCCATTGACCCGCATGGCGTAATGCCGCAGACGCATTCACGCGTGATCGAATTCGTGATCGAATTGCCGTGTGACTGATCGTGAATAGCTTCACGAAGGGATCGTGAATAGCTTCACTAATTCCGGAACCCGTCGGCAAAAACGCCAAGGGCCCTGCTCAGCAGGGCCCTTGAGGCTGTACGGGGTTGAGGTCGGCGTCGAATATCAGGGGAGGAGCGTGACCGGCGGCGTGATTGGCCAGCTCATGCGGATAGATCCGCCGTTCTCCCCTGCGGTGACCTCGACGTCGTCGACGAGGCCGCTGATGACCGCGAGGCCCATCTCGTCCTCCTCGGCATCCACGTCCGCGTCGCCGCCGGCCCCCGGAGCGTTGTCGCCGGGAGCCGATCGGGGCGCTTCGTCACCGACCTCGATGGAGAACTGCTTCTCCTCCTCGATCAGCGTCACCCGCACCGGGTCCGAGATGCCACTGCTCTGGTGCAGTCCGACGGCACGCGAACAGGCCTCGCCGACGGCGAGTCGCACCTCGTCGAGTACGGCCTCGTCCACTCCGGCCCTGCGCGCCACCGCTGCCGCCACCAGTCGGGCGGTCCTGACGTGCTCGGGCAGCGCGCTGAAGCGGAGTTCAACGGTGGCCATGCATCCCCCTCGGAATACGGGCGTGCGGTCAGGGGGCCAGGTCGCCGAGACCCGGACCCCCCTCGTTAACTTCTTCCGTCACGGACGTGTGTACGGGTGGCCGCACACGCGTCCGGTAAACGGCCGTCAGTCGGTGGCCGCCACCGCTTCGTCGACCGAGGTGTGGATCGGGAACACCTTGGTGAGACCGGTGATGCGGAAGATCTTCAGAATGCGCTCCTGGTTGCAGACCAGGCGCAGCGAGCCCTCATGGGCACGCACACGCTTCAGGCCACCGACCAGCACGCCGAGCCCGGTGGAGTCGAGGAAGTCGACACCCTCCATGTCGACGACGAGGTGGAAACTCCCGTCGTTGACCAGCTCGACCAGCTGCTCACGCAGCTTGGGCGCGGTATAAACGTCGATTTCGCCACCGACCTCGACGACCGTACGATCGCCGACGGTACGGGTCGACAGGGACAGGTCCACGGATCCTCCAGCACCTTGCTATCGAGCGGTCATCCCAAGGGACACCTCGGCAGAGCCCCCGGGACGGTTCGCCAGCCGCGATGGCATTCAATCACTTACCGCAGGGCGTGCACGACGCCTTGGGCCCATTGTCCGTCACGCCAGTGACACACTCGATCCCGATGGCCAAGAATCACCGATCCGAACGACCCTCGACTTTCGCCGCCTCGCGGCCGGATCCGGGCACGATCCTGGACCGGCTCGCCTCGGGGCCGAGCCGGGCTTCGCGCATCACTCATACGGAGCACTTGCCCCCACGTGCGGGCCGCCATGCCGTCTGGCCCGACCGGATTCGCGCCGAGGTCATCGCCGCGATCCAGGCCGCCGGTATCGAACACCCGTGGGCCCACCAGGCACTGGCCGCCGAGCACGCCCTGGACGGCGACAACGTGATCGTCGCCACAGGCACCGCCTCGGGCAAGTCGCTCGCGTATCTCGTACCGGTCCTCTCGTGTCTCCTGGACGGCTCCGAGGCCCCCAACGGCCGCGGGGCGACCGCCCTGTACCTCGCCCCGACCAAGGCCCTCGCCGCCGACCAGCGACGTTCCGTGAAGGAACTTTCACAACCTTTGGGAAACGCGGTGCGACCGGCCGTGTACGACGGCGACACCCCCGTCGAGGAGCGCGAGTGGGTCCGCCAGTACGCGAACTACGTCCTGACCAACCCGGACATGCTGCACCGGGGGATACTCCCGTCCCACCCCCGCTGGTCCTCCTTCCTGAAGTCGCTGAAGTACGTCGTCATCGACGAATGTCACACCTACCGCGGTGTCTTCGGCTCCCACGTCGCCCAGGTCCTGCGCCGACTGCGCCGCCTGTGCGCCCGCTACGGCGCCTCCCCCGTCTTCCTGCTCGCCTCCGCCACGGCCGCCGAGCCGTCGGTCGCCGCCCGCCGGCTGACCGGCCTCCCGGTGGTCGAGGTCGCCGACGACGCGTCACCGCGCGGTGAACTGGTGTTCGCCCTCTGGGAACCCCCGCTCACCGAGCTGCACGGCGAGAAGGGCGCGCCCGTCCGCCGTACAGCCACCGCCGAGACCGCCGACCTGCTGACCGACCTCACCGTCCAGGGCGTGCGCTCGGTGGCCTTCGTACGCTCCCGGCGCGGCGCCGAGCTGATCGCGGTGATCGCCCAGGAACGGCTCGCCGAGGTCGACCGGTCCCTCGCCCGGCGCGTGGCCGCCTACCGCGGCGGCTACCTCCCCGAGGAGCGCAGAGCCCTCGAACAGGCGCTCCACTCCGGCGAACTCCTCGGCCTCGCCGCCACCACCGCCCTCGAACTCGGCATCGACGTCTCGGGGTTGGACGCCGTCGTCATCGCCGGCTACCCGGGCACCCGCGCCTCCCTGTGGCAGCAGGCGGGCCGCGCGGGACGTGCCGGACAGGGCGCGCTGGCGATCCTGGTCGCCCGCGACGACCCGCTGGACACCTTCCTCGTCCACCACCCGGAGGCCCTGTTCGACCAGCCGGTCGAGTCGACCGTCCTCGACCCGGACAACCCGTACGTCCTGGCCCCCCACCTGTGCGCGGCAGCGGCGGAACTCCCCCTGACCGACGACGACCTGGAGCTGTTCGGCCCCGAAACAGCGGCCCTGCTCCCGCAGTTGGAGGCCGCGAAACTGCTGCGCCGCCGCACCAGGGCCTGGCACTGGACCCGCCGCGAACGGGCCGCCGACCTGACCGACATCCGGGGCGGTGGCGGCAACCCGGTCCAGATCGTCGAGGAGGGCACAGGACGGCTGCTCGGCACGGTCGACGCGGGCGCCGCGCACACGGCCGTGCACGAGGGCGCGGTCCACCTCCACCAGGGCCGCACCTACCTCGTCCGCTCCCTCGACCTGAAGGACTCGGTCGCCCTGGTCGAGGAGGCGAGTCCGCCGTATTCGACGGTCGCCCGCGACACGACGTCCATCGCCGTCCTGGAGACGGACACCGAGATCCCCTGGGGCGACGGCCGCCTCTGCTACGGCTCCGTCGAGGTCACCAACCAGGTCGTCTCCTTCCTGCGCCGACGTGTCATGACCGGTGAGGTCCTGGGCGAGACAAAGCTCGACCTCCCGCCGCGTACGCTGCGCACCCGCGCCGTGTGGTGGACCGTCACCGAGGACCAGCTCGACGCCGCGCGCATCAACCCGGAGATCCTCGGCGGCGCCCTGCACGCCGCCGAACACGCGTCGATCGGCATGCTGCCCCTCTTCGCGACCTGCGACCGCTGGGACATCGGCGGCGTCTCCGTCCCGCTCCACCCGGACACCCTCCTCCCCACGGTCTTCGTGTACGACGGCCACCCGGGCGGCGCGGGCTTCGCGGAGCGCGCCTTCCACACGGCCCGCTCCTGGCTGACAGCCACCCGCCAGGCCATCGCCTCCTGCGAATGCGACGCCGGCTGCCCGTCCTGCGTCCAGTCCCCCAAGTGCGGCAACGGCAACGAGCCTTTGCACAAGCGGGGGGCGGTGCGGCTGCTGACGGTGCTGTTGCAGGGGGCGCCGGAGGAGAAGGCTCCGGAGGAGGCGGGGTAGGGCTGGTCCAGGGCTTGCCCGTACGGGGTCGGCTCAGGTCGGTCCCAGAGGCCCAGGGGCCGGTCCCAGAGGCTCAGGAGGCCCTGGTGGCCCCGCCCTCGACCTGACCTCCGCCGCGAACAGTCCCCGTCCCGATATCACCGTCAGGTCCGACGTCTCGCCCACGATCGCGCACCGGACGAGCCGAGTGCCCTGTGCCGCAGCAACCCGCTCCGCCCGATCACAGGCCCCCGAGGCGCCCTCCGCCCAGTGGTCCGCCGCCGCGAGCGCCGCCATGTCCGCACCGGTGGCGGCCCGATGCCGGGCCACAGCGGCCTGCCCCATGGCGAGGACCACGCCGAACACCACACAGAGGGCAGCAATGGCACCGACGCTCCAGACGGTCGCGGAGCCACGGTCGGAGTGGATCGGGTGCCCGGAAACAGCCCTGGAGAGCCTGGCGAGCCACCCGTGTCCCGGACGCCTCATGCGCCCACCCCCACCGTCTCCTCGGCCAACGCCACGGCTTCGTGCGCCACATCGACGGTCAGGCGACCAATCCCCGGCGGCTGCGCCACGACCTTCACCCGCACCAGGTCACCCTCTCTGCTGAAGGTCACCTCCGCCCCGCTCGGGGCGGCGCTACGGGCCACCGCGGCGACCGCGCCAGGCGGTTCCTGCCGGGCGGCGGCCCGGGCACCGGCCCGGGCCGCGTCCACGCACTGGATCTGCGCGGCGGCGACGAACAGCGCCCAGACCAGGCCCATCGAGAACAGCACCAGCACGGGCAGCACCACAGCGGCCTCGGCGGTCACGAACCCCCGGTCCCGCCACCGCCCCACATCCCGCTCCCGGGCCCGGCGTTCACATCTTGGCATCGAGGGCCCGCTTCACGATGGCCTGCAACTCCGAGCTGACCTGCCCGCTCGTCACCACCTTGTAGAGCACCGCGGCGAACGCCACCGACGCGATGATGCCTACGGCATATTCCGACGTGACCATTCCGGCATCCCTGCGCGTCCCGAGCGCCGCACGCGCCCTGAACGCCAGCGCCCACACCCGTTCCCGTACCACTGCGAACATCTCAACTCCCGTAAGTTTCAGCTCTGTTGATGACTTGATGCCGTTGACCTGCTGTTGACGACCCGCTCCTGATCTCGCACCCCTCCCGTCACCCACCACCCCCGCCCAGCAACCCGTCCGCCAGCCCGATCACCACGGGCAGTACGCCGACCGCGATGAACGCGGGCAGGAAGCACAGCCCCACCGGCGCGGTGACCATGACGGCCGCCCGTCGGGCCCGTTCCGTCGCCGCGCGCCCCCAGCCGGCGCGGGTGTCGGCGGCGATGCGCGCGACGGGTGCCGCCGCGGCAACGCCCGACTCGTCGGCCCGCTCCAGCAGCCTCGCCAGGGGGCCGGCGCCCGGTATCGACGCCAACCTCCGCCAGGCCTCGGCCGGTTCGCCGCCGAGCCGTACCTCCGCCGCGCCCCGCGCCAGCCGCTCCCCGACCGGCCCCGCCAGCGCCTCGCCCACCGCCTGGGCCGCGATCACCGGACCGGCGCCGGCCGCGATACAGGCCGCCAGCAGATCGGCGGCTAGCGGGAGTTGCCGGGCCGCCTCGGCCGTGTCGACCTCCTCCGCCGCCGCGCCACCGGCCGCTTGTCGCAGTCGCCACCGCCACAGCCCGAACCCGGCGACCAGTCCCACCACGACCCCGGCCCCGCCGCCGACCAGCACCCACCCGGCGCACCCCGCGCCCACCACGGGCAGCCACCGCCGTACGGCGTCCCTCGCCTCGAACCGCCGCCTCACCAAGGCCCGTTCCCGTGCCAGCAGCCGGGCCAGCCTCCGTCGCACCCTCCGTTCACGCCGTACCGTCTCGATCCACCGCAGCAGCCACCCCAGGGTCAGCGCGACCCCCAACACCGCCCCCAGCCTGTGGAAAACCTCCGCGCTCACGCCAGCTCCCTTCGCCGGCCCCGATAAACGGCCTTCCGGTCAACGGCCGTCCCGCGACCGCCCCCGTCACGCACTCCCCCGGCCCTCATGCCGCCTCCGCTCCCCGCACGATCCGCAGCACCCACCACAGCCCCACGCCCTCCAGCACCCCGCCGACCAGCAGGCAGCCCAGTCCGGCGCCGGAATGCAGCAGCACGTGCAGGGGATCGGCGCCCAGTGCCGTGCCCAGGAACAGCCCCAGCACCGGCAGGCCCGCGAGCATCACCGCCGTCGAGCGGGCGCCCGCCAACTGGGCACGCAGGTCGGCACGTTGGTCCCGGTCGGCGCGCAGGGCCCCTTCCAGGCGGTCCAGGCCGGCCGCCAGTCCCGCGCCCTGGTCCACGGCCACCCGCCAGCACGCCGCGAGGCCCAACAGCCCCTCCGCGCCCGGTTGTCGGGCCGCCCCGGCAAGCGCCCCGGGGACGTCCCCGCCGAACCGCGCCGCCGCCAGCACCGACGCCTGTGCCTCGCCGATCCCGCCGGAGTCACGTGCCGCCCGCAGCAGCGCCTCCCCCGGCTGCCGCCCGGCCCGCACCTCACCGGCGAGCGCCCCGCACAGCGCGATCACCTCGTCGCCCCGCCGCTCCCGGGCCCGGCGCACCTCACCGGCCAGCCTTACCCGGCGCAGCAGCGGCACCCCAGCCGCGCCCACCAGCGCCGGCACCACGGAGGCGCCCAGCAGTGCCACCACCAGCCCGACGGCCACCGCCCACCACTCGGCCCGCAACCGCCCGCGCAGCCGCCGCAGTTCACCGGCGGCCCGCTCCCACGAGGGCGGCCCGGTCCCCACCGCCCCGCCCCCGGCGAGCAGCAACTCCGCCCGCCGCGCCCCCGGATACCGCCCGCCCAGCAGCCAACAGACCGCCCCGACACACACCCCGGCCACCGCCATCGACAGCTCACCGATCCCGGTCACGCGCCCTCACCCCCCTGCCCCTTGTCGCCACCGGCGCGAAGCAGCCCCCGCAGCCGCTCCCACCCCCGCTCGTACGCGAACGCCTCCTCGCCCCACCGCAGCGCCGGCACGGTCACCACCAGCCCCGACGGGTCCCGCTCCAGCACGTGAACCTCGGCGATCCGGCGCCGCCCGGCCCGGTCGCGGGCGAGATGCAGGACCACCGACAGGGCGGCTGCCAACTGGCTGTGCAGCGCGGCCCGGTCGAGCCCGGCGGCCGTACCCAGCGCCTCCAGCCGCGCCGGTACGTCCGCCGCCGCGTTCGCGTGGACCGTCCCGCAACCGCTGTGGCCCGTGTTCAGGGCGGCGAGCAAATGCACGACCTCGGCGCCCCTGACCTCCCCGACCGCCACCCGGTCCGGCCGCATCCGCAGCGCCTGCCGGACCAGGTCCTGGAGCGTGACCAGGCCCGCGCCCTCCTGGTTGGCGGGTCTGGTCTCCAGGCGTACGACGTGCGGATGGTCGGGCCGCAGCTCCGCCGAGTCCTCGGCCAGCACGATCCGCTCGCCCGGGCCGACCAGCCCCAGCAGGGCGCTCAGGAGGGTGGTCTTGCCGCTTCCCGTGCCGCCGCTGATCAGGAAGGACAGCCGGGCGTCGAGCAGCGCCCGCAGTACCCGGTCGCCGCCCGGCGGTACCGTCCCCGCGGCCGTCAGCTCGTCCAGGGTGAACGCGCGCGGCCGTACCACCCGCAGCGACAGGCAGGTGCAGCCGACGGCCACCGGGGGCAGTACCGCGTGCAGGCGGGTCCCGTCGGGCAGCCGGGCGTCGACCCACGGGCGGGCGTCGTCGAGCCGCCGTCCGGCCACTGCGGCCAGGCGTTGCGCGAGCCGTCGTACGGCGCCCGCGTCCGGGAAGGAGACGGCGGTCAGTTCCAGTCCGCCGCCCCGGTCCACCCACACCCGGTCCGGGGCCGCCACCAGGACGTCGGTGACCGACGGATCGGCGAGCAGCGGCTCCAGTGGGCCGGTGCCGACCAGTTCGGACCTCAACCGCTCGGCGGCGCCCAGTACTTCGGCGTCCCCGAGCACCCGTCCCTGCTCCCGCAGGGCCTGTGCCACGCGCGCGGGTGTCGCCTCGGCGCCGCTCTCGGCCAGCCACTGCCGTACGCCGTCCAGCAGCCCGGCGGGCGCCCCCGGCCCCTCGTCCCAGCGCACGCGGCTCATACGCCACCCGCCTCGGCCAGTGCCCGCTCCCAGAACACCGTGCAGAACCTGGCCAGTGGTCCGCGTGGGGCCGCTCCCGGTGGCGCCTTGCCCTCGTGCGGGCGTGCCAGGGCCGATTCGACGGGGACCTCGCCCGCCAGGGGCAGATCGAGCAGCCGGGCCACCTCGTGGTCGTCCAGTCCCGGTGTGTACGGCCCCCGTACCGCCACGCGCAGGTCACGCAGGACCATGCGCACGGCGGACGCCACCCGGCCGGCCGCCGCGACGGCGCGCAGTTCGCCGGGGACCACCAGGATCCCGACGTCCAGTTGGGCAAGGACCTCGGCGACGCCGTCGTCGATGCGCCGCGGAAGGTCGACGACGACTGCCCCACCGCGCCGTCTGGCCGCGGCGAGCACCGCCCGTACGGCCTGGGGCGGGACGGCCACGCAGTCTCCGCGGTCCCAGCTGAGCACCCTCAGGGAGTGCAGTTTCGGCAGCGACTCCTCCAGGGCGCCGCCGCCGACCCGGCCGCGCGAGGCGGCGAAGGCGGGCCAGCGCAGTCCGTCGGCAGTCTCGCCGCCGAGGAGTACGTCGAGTCCGCCGCCCAGGGGATCCGCGTCCACGAGGAGGGTGCGCAGTCCCTCGCGCGCGGAGGTGACGGCGAGCGCGCAGGCCAGCGTGGACGCTCCGGCCCCGCCCCGGCCGCCGATGACGCCGACGGTGAGCGCGGGCCTGCCGACGCCCTCGGCGACGTCGGCGATCCGGTCGACGAGCCACTGTTCGCCGTCGGGCAGCATCAGGACGTGGTCGGCGCCGATCTCGACGGCCCGCCGCCAGACCCCGGAGTCGTCCTGGTCCCGCCCGACCAGCACCACTCCCCGCCTGCGCACGGCCCCGCGCACCCGTCGTACGGCGTCGTCGCCGACCAGGACGAGCGGTGCCGCCTCCCAGCCACCGCCCCGCTCGGGCACCCCGTGGTGCACTTCGGGTGTGGCACCTGCCGCCGCGCACAGGCGCAGCAGGTCGTCCAGCAGATCGGCGTCCTCGGTGACGATCAGCGGTCCGCTCTGCCGTCCCTCGGCCGCGGGCTGATCGTTGTCGTGCGTGATGGCTCCCGCCATGGTTTCCGGCCCCCTTCGCTAGTTCCCAGACATGCGGAGAACCGGCGAGCGGCCTCCAGATGAACGGCCGACAGAAACCGGCCAAGCGCGTTCGACAAACCGAACCGGCCATGAACTCGCCGCGAGCGGGACGCGCTGGAATCACGATGAGGCGAACCCGGAAATCGTGTGGATCTTGGTCGAAATCTGTGGACAACACAGCGGTTGTGGATATCTCCCTCACCCAAACAGGTGACTGCTGTACGACTTTCCCCAGAGCAGCGTGATGACTACGCACAGTGACGGATCGTGGGCATGCGAAAGAGGCGGCCGAAGCCGCCTCGTACGGCGCCACGGCCGCGAAGGAAGTGCGAAGGGAGAGAGAAAACCCACCCGGACATGCGACGACCCCCGCCGGGGGGGAGAGCGGGGGTCGTCCCCACGGTTCGACTCGGGGGGGGAGGAGCCGGACCGGGTTAGCACGGTCGCGAACGATCCGTGACTTCCATGGTGTACCCGACAGCCCTCTCAGGCAAACCCACGCGCCACACCTTACGCCGAATGGTGGGCGCCTATGCTCGGGCTCGTGGAAAACCACTCCTTGCCCCGCACAGCCGCCTTCTTCGACCTGGACAAGACGGTCATTGCGAAGTCGAGCACGCTCACGTTCAGCAAGTCGTTCTACCAGGGCGGTCTGATCAACCGCCGGGCCGTCTTGCGTACCGCCTATGCCCAGTTCGTCTTCCTGGCGGGCGGCGCGGATCACGACCAGATGGAGCGCATGCGCGAGTACCTGTCCGCGCTGTGCCGAGGCTGGAACGTCCAGCAGGTCAAGGAGATCGTCGCCGAGACGCTGCACGACCTGATCGACCCGATCATCTACGACGAGGCCGCCTCCCTCATCGAGGAGCACCACACCGCCGGCCGTGACGTGGTGATCGTGTCCACGTCGGGCGCTGAGGTCGTCGAGCCGATCGGCGAACTGCTCGGCGCGGACCGGGTGGTGGCCACGCGCATGGTCGTCGGCGACGACGGCTGCTTCACGGGCGAGGTGGAGTACTACGCCTACGGGCCCACGAAGGCCGAGGCGATCAAGGAGCTGGCCGCGTCCGAGGGATACGACCTCGCGCGCTGCTACGCGTACAGCGACAGCGCGACCGACGTCCCCATGCTGGCGTCCGTCGGCCATCCGCACGCCGTGAACCCGGACCGCACCCTGCGCCGGGAAGCGGTCGCCCGCGGATGGCCGATCCTGGACTTCCACCGCCCGGTCCGGCTGAAGCAGCGCCTGCCCGCGCTCTCCGTACCGCCGCGTCCGGCTCTGGTCGCCGCCGCCGCGATAGGTGCGGCGGCGGCCACCGCGGGCCTCGTCTGGTACGCGAGCAAGCGGCGCCCGACGGTCGCCTGACCCGCCCCTCCGGCCCCGTCCGGGGTCATCCGGCACATCGGCGCCCGAATCATGCCCATTTGATCATAAAAGTAAAGAAGTACAGCCAGGGCTTCCGCTTACTCCGGTCCAGGAGTAGAAAGGACTTAACGGCCCGCGAGACCAAGGACATCCGAAAGGATCACCTTAATAACGCAATTGGCCCCACGGACCGAGCATGAACACTGGGCACCCACGCGACGTCGACCCGTCGATTACGGGCCAGCCGCACCAGGTGACGGGCCAAGTTCCCGACCTGATGGGCAATATATCGAGGACGCTTGGTAACCGGGTGGACATGCCAGCGGCGGTACGAATCCTCGTACCGCCGCATCCCTTTGAAGGCCCTCCGCGGAGGGCCTTTTCGCCGAACTGCCCCCGCGTATCCGCTTTTACGCCGCTCCGCGCTGCAACGCCTCGCACACGGCCGTCGATTCACGCGCCCCGAGTTCGACCGCCCGGCCACAGTGCGCGATCCACGTCGCCATGCCCTCCGGGGTACCGGAGACGTAGCCTTCGAGCGCCGCCAGGTATGCCGCGCGGCCCGGTTCGGCGTGGCCGACCTCGGCCGGGCACACGGACTTCGGGTCGAGGCCGCTGCCGACCAGGACGATCCGCTCGGCCGCGCGCGCGACAAGGCCGTTGTGGGAGCCGAAGGGGCGCAGCGCGAGAAGTTCGCCGTGCACGACGGCCGCGGTGACCAGGGCGGGGGCGGAGCCGCCCGCGATGATCAGCTCCGCGAGTCCCTCAAGGCGTCCCGACACCTCGGCCGCGCTCGGCAGCGGCAGTTCGACCAGCGGCTCGTCGACCGGCTCGCCGTCCTGGCGCGGGCGCCCCACCTCGTCGCCCGTGCCCGCGGCGGCGACCAGATGCAGCCGGGCCAGCACGCGCAGCGGCGACTGACGCCAGATGGACAGGAGTTGGCCGGCCTCCGCGGTCAGCCGGAGGGCCGCGCCGACGACCCGGGCCTCGTCGTCACCGCTGAAGTCGGTGCGTCGGCGCACCTCTTCGAGGGCCCAGTCGGCACCGGAGAGGGCCGCGGAACCTCGTGCGCCGCGCAGTGCCGCCTCGCCGGTGATCTCATTGCTGCGCCGCCGCATGATGCGATGTCCGTAGACCCGGTCCACGGACTTGCGCACGGCCTCCACGGAGTCGGCCACCCCGGGCAGCGATCCCAGGGCCGCTAGCGGATCGGCGGTCGCGCCTGTCGTACTCATGAGTACGACCCTACGCAATCCAGGGAGCCGACCCACGAAGGAGTGGACTTCCTCACGCTCCCTGGACACCCTCCGCGGTCGCCCCACTACCGTTACTGAACATGAAAATTGCTTTCGTCGGGAAGGGCGGCAGCGGCAAGACCACGCTGTCCTCCCTGTTCGTCCGCCACCTCGCGGCCTCCGGGGCGCCGGTCCTCGCCATCGACGCCGACATCAACCAGCACCTGGGCGCCGCACTCGGCCTCCATGACGCCGAAGCCGCCGCGATGCCCCCGATGGGCGAGCGGATGGACCTGATCAAGGAGTACCTCCGCGGCAGGAACCCGCGCATCGCCTGCGCCGACGCGATGATCAAGACGACCCCGCCCGGCGAGGGTTCTCGGCTGCTGCGGGTCCAGGAGACCAATCCGGTGTACGACGCCTGTGCCCGGCCGGTGGAACTGGACGGCGGCGCCGTCCGTTTGATGGTCACCGGCCCGTTCACCGAAGCCGATCTCGGAGTGGCCTGCTACCACTCCAAGACGGGCGCGGTGGAGCTGTGCCTGAACCATCTCGTCGACGGCCCGAGCGAGTATGTCGTCGTCGACATGACCGCGGGCTCGGACTCCTTCGCGTCCGGCCTGTTCACCCGCTTCGACATCACGTTCCTCGTCGCCGAACCGACCCGGAAGGGAGTCTCCGTCTATCGCCAGTACAAGGAGTACGCCCAGGACTTCGGGGTCGTCCTGAAGGTCGTCGGCAACAAGGTGCAGGGCCAGGACGACCTCGACTTCCTCCGCGCCGAAGTCGGGGACGACCTCCTGGAGACGGTCGGGCACTCGGACTGGGTACGCGCCATGGAGAAGGGCCGCCCCACCCGGTTCGAACTCCTGGAGGACACCAACCGCCGTTCCCTGCGCCGCCTGCGGACGGCCGTCGACGCCACGTACGACCTCCGCGACTGGGAGCGCTACACCCACCAGATGGTCCACTTCCACCTGAAAAACGCCCACTCCTGGGCCAACGCCCGAACGGGAGTCGACCTGGCGGCCCAGGTCGACCCGGGCTTCGTCCTGGCCGAGCAGATGACGACGACCACTGTCTGAGGGCGGCGAACAGGGGTCCTGGTTCGGGCGCGCGCAGCGCCCCGAAAGGGGCGCGGGGAACTGCGCGACCAGCCCCCACCGCCCCGCACCCGAAGAACCACCCCCAACAACCCCCTACCGCTTGCCCGCAGGCGCCCCCGGCACCCCCTTCGGCGCCGGGGCCGACGCCGACCGCCCCGCCGCCGCAAGGAAGTTCACCCATCCCCGCTTCGGCGCCTCGCCAACCTGAAGCGTCCGCAACCGAGCCAACACCTCCGGATCCTGCGCATCCAGCCAGTCCGCAAGCTGCCGGAACGAAACACACCTCACGTCGGCCTTCGTACAGACCCGCTCGATGACCTCCTCGACGGCGCGCATATACACCCCACCGTTCCAGGACTCGAAGTGGTTACCGATGATCAGCGGCGCCCGGTTGCCGTCGTGCGCACGCTCGAACCCCTTGAGGAGACCGTCACGGAACTGGTCACCCCAGTACTCGTGGCGGTTCGCGTCGCCCGTACGCGCCCCGGACTGGTTCATGTAGAAGTTGTAGTCCATGGTCAGCGTCTCGAAGCCGCGGCCGGGGACCGGGACGAGCTGCATGGACAGGTCCCACAGGCCCTTCTTCTTCTCGGGCCAGACCTGGTCGTTGACGCCGCTCGTGTCGTAGCGGAAGCCCAGTTCGCGGGCGGCGCTCATGAAGTTCTTCTGCCCTTCCAGGCAGGGTGTGCGGGCGCCGACGAGTTCCCGCTCGTAGTCGAAGGGCAGCGGGGACGCCTTCTTCATGCCCGTGGTGGTCTTCCAGGACTTCACGAAACGTTTCGCCTGGGCGATCTCGTCCTTCCAGTCCTCCACCGACCACTCACCGACACCACCTCCGGCGCCGCAGAAGTGGCCGTTGAAGTGGGTGCCGACCTCACTGCCCTCCAGCCAGGCGAGCCGCAGCTGCTTCACGGTGTCGGCGATGCCCTGCTCGTCGTTGAAGCCGATGTCGGAGCGGCCCGGTGAGTGCTGGGGCGGCCGGTACAGGTCGCGCTTGTCCTCCGGGAGCAGGTACACGCCGCTCAGGAAGTACGTCATGGTCGCCTTGTTGGCCTTGGCCACCTTGCGGAAGTGGGAGAAGAGCCGCTGGCTGTCCTCACCCGCGCCGTCCCAGGACAGGACGACGAACTGCGGCGGCTTCTGGCCGGGCTTGAGACGCTCGGGTCTGGGCTGGTAGGGCTGGGCTCCGGTGTACGCCGTGGAGCCGTCGCCGATCAGCCGGACCGCACTCCTGGGCGCCGGGGCCGGCGCCGCCTTCTTCGCACCGGGTGCGCCTCCCTTCGTACCGGAGCCGGTGGTTCCCGTCCCGCAGCCGCCGAGTGACGCGGCACAGGCCGCGACGGCCACGACGCCCGCGGCGATCCTCTTGGTGACGGCCATGTCCGCCCACCTCTTCCTTCGTTCGGGCCGGCGCTTTCGGGCGCGGCGCCGCCAAGGTGGCACGGGACAAGAAATGAATTAGTACGACAAGCCGATCAAAAGTTCAGTTCACCCTTCGGGGTGATCCATTACCCCATTTGCCTGGAAAATCCATACTCGGCCTTTACTGTGCATTACGATCCATTTACCGAGCGTTGAAAAATCCCGCCGCTGCACGCCGTGACCACACGGCCGCGACCCGCCCCCCGCCACAGACGGGGGACCACCTGTTCCGCGACCGCGCTGCCCCGGAGGAGACGGGAAACATGTCTGCCTGCGTCCCCACTCGCGCCCCCGACCCGACTCGGACGAAGCGCATGCACCAGCCCCACAGCCCACCCACACCGCCGACCCCGCCCCGCCGCTTCCGGATCGCGGGCGCCGATGTGTCGGCCGCCATCGCGGTCTTCCTGATCGCCCTGCCCCTGTCCCTGGGCATCGCCCTCGCCACCGGCGCCCCGCTCCAGGCCGGCCTGGTCGCCGCCGCCGTCGGCGGACTCGTCGCCGGACGGCTCGGCGGCTCTCCGCTGCAGGTGAGCGGCCCCGCCGCCGGCCTCACCGTCGTCACCGCCGAACTCATCCAGCGGTACGGATGGCGGACGACCTGCGCCATCACCGTCCTCGCCGGGCTCGCCCAGCTCGGCCTCGGCTGTCTGCGGGTGGCCCGCACGGCGCTCGCCGTCAGCCCCGCCGTCGTCCACGGCATGCTCGCCGGCATCGGCGTGACCATCGCCGTCGCCCAGCTGCACATCGTCCTCGGGGGTACGCCGGAGAGCGCCGTCCTCGACAACCTCCGCGCGCTGCCCGCCCAGCTGGCCGGGCTGGACCCCGACGCCGTGTCGATGAGCGTGCTGACGCTGACCCTGCTGCTGCTCTGGCCCCGGCTGCCCGGCCGGGCGGGGAGCATGCTGCGCAAGGTGCCGGCCGCGCTCGTCGCCGTCACCGGCGCCACGCTCACCGCCGCGCTCGCCGGGCTGAGCCTGCCCAAGGTCGACCTGCCGTCCTGGCGCAGCCACGCGCTGGCCGGGCTGCCCGAAGGCCCCGTGCTCGGCCTCGTCGCCGCCGTGCTCACCGTCACGCTGGTGTGCAGTGTGCAGTCGCTGCTCGGCGCGGTCGCCGTGGACAAGCTGGTGGCCTCCCGGCCCGATCTGCTGGCCGGACGGATCGAGCGGTCAGGGGGTGCGACCCGCGTCGGCCGCTCCGACCTGAACCGTGAGCTGCTCGGCCAGGGTGCCGCCAACGTCGTGTCCGGGGTGCTCGGCGGGCTGCCGGTCGCGGGCGTGGCCGTGCGGAGTTCGGCGAATGTGCAAGCCGGTGCCGTGAGCCGGAACTCCACGATGCTGCACGGCGTTTTCGTAGTAGTCGCCGCGCTGCTGATGGTTCCGATCCTGGAGCTGATCCCGCTCGCCTCACTCGCCGCCCTGGTGATGGCCGTCGGCATCCAGATGGTGTCCCTGCACCACATCCGCACGGTGACACGCCACCGCGAGGTCCTGGTCTACGCGGTGACGACCCTGGGCGTCGTCCTGTTCGGCGTCCTCGAAGGAGTGCTGCTGGGCGTCGCGGTCGCCGTCGCCGTCGCCCTGCACCGCCTCGCCCGCACCCGGATCACCTACGAAGTGAGAGACGACGAGAGAGAGGGAGTCCATTACGTACACGTACGAGGACAGCTGACGTTCCTCGCGGTGCCCCGGCTCAGCCGGACCCTGCACCTCGTGCCCCAAGGGGCCGACGCCGTCGTGGAGTTGGACGGCTCGTTCATGGACCACGCGGCGTACGAATCGCTGCAGGACTGGCAGAACACGCACACCGCGCAGGGCGGCACCGTCGAGGTGACCGGCCGTACGGGGACCCGTATCGCCGAGCCCACGAACGACTCCGACTGCCGCTGCCGGCCCTGGACGCCCTGGCGCAACCACCAGTGCGAGGTCCCGGAGTTCGGGCAGGCGCGAGGTGAGTTCGCGAGTGCGCCCGCGGGAGCGAGCGGTCCCACCGGTTCATCGGGTTCGCCCGGTTCTCCCGGCTCTGCGGGCTCTGCGGGCTCTGCGGGCTCGGCCGGCTCGATGCGCTCATCCGGCTCAACCGGTGCCGTCGAGCCGAGCGGGCATCAACTGGCGCGCGGTATCAGCGCGTTCCAGCGGAACACCGCTCCGCTGGTGCGCGGTGAGCTGGCCCGGCTGGCGCGTGAGGGACAGCGGCCCGCACAGCTGTTCCTGACGTGTGCCGACTCGCGGCTCGTCACGTCGATGATCACTTCCAGTGGTCCCGGCGACCTGTTCGTCGTACGGAACGTCGGCAACCTGGTGCCGCTGCCCGGCGCGGAGAGCGGGGACGACTCGGTGGCGGCGGCGATCGAGTACGCGGTGGACGTGCTGCAGGTGCGTTCCATCACGGTGTGCGGGCACTCCGGGTGCGGGGCCATGCAGGCGCTGCTGAGCATGGAGCCCGGCGGGGCGCGGACGCCGCTCAGGCGGTGGCTGCGGCACGGGCTGCCGAGCCTGGAGCGGATGGCCTCGACGGACCGGCCCTGGGCGCGACTGGCCGGACGGGCGCCCGCCGACGCGGTCGAGCAGCTCTGCCTGACCAACGTGGTCCAGCAGTTGGAGCATCTGCGGGCGTACGAGTCGGTGGCGCGGGCACTGCGGGAGGGTGCGCTCGAACTCCATGGGATGTACTTCCATGTGGGTGAGGCGCAGGCGTATCTGCTCAGCGGAGAGGTGGGCGGGGACGAGGTGTTCGATCATGTGCGGGCGGCCGGGCTGTCCGCCTGACGGGGCGGATGAACCGGGCGACGGTCGCGCACGTGACCTTGGTTGTCCCCTTCACAAGGAGGCGCGCCGACGGAATCGGCCTGGCGGTCCGAAGGTCCAACGACTTGAGGGCGCAGAGGTCTAAACCATTTTCCGTCGGCCCTTGTCATCGGGCCCCCCGGTCTGATGAGCTGTGGCCCGGGACACAACGGACACCCTGGGAAAGGGAGATGTCGTGAGCAACGAAAGCCTGGCCAACCTGCTCAAGGAAGAGCGCAGGTTCGCGCCACCCGCCGAGCTGGCCGCGGACGCCAACGTCACGGCGGAGGCGTACGAACAGGCCAAGGCTGACCGGCTCGGCTTCTGGGCCGCGCAGGCGCGCCGACTGAGCTGGGCCACCGAGCCGACCGAGACCCTGGACTGGTCGAACCCGCCGTTCGCCAAGTGGTTCAAGGACGGCAGCCTCAACGTCGCCTACAACTGCGTCGACCGGCATGTCGAGGCCGGCAATGGTGACCGGGTCGCCATTCACTTCGAGGGCGAGCCCGGCGACAGCCGCGCGATCACCTACGCCGAGCTCAAGGACGAGGTCTCCAAGGCCGCCAACGCCCTGCTGGAGCTGGGAGTTCGGAAGGGCGACCGGGTCGCCGTCTACATGCCGATGATCCCGGAGACGGCGATCGCGATGCTGGCGTGCGCCCGGATCGGCGCCGCGCACTCCGTCGTCTTCGGCGGGTTCTCCGCGGACGCGCTCGCCACGCGCATCCAGGACGCCGACGCCAAGATCGTCATCACCACCGACGGCGGCTACCGCCGGGGCAAGCCCTCCGCGCTCAAGCCCGCCGTCGACGCCGCCGTCGAGCGCGTCGACAACGTGGAGCACGTGCTCGTCGTCCGCCGTACCGGCCAGGACGTCGAGTGGTACGACGACCGGGACGTGTGGTGGCACGAGGTCGTCGACCGGCAGAGCACCGAGCACACGCCCGAGGCGTTCGAGGCCGAGCAGCCGCTGTTCATCCTCTACACCTCCGGTACGACGGGTAAGCCCAAGGGCATCCTGCACACCTCCGGCGGCTACCTCACCCAGGCCGCCTACACCCACCACGCCGTCTTCGACCTCAAGCCGGAGACCGACGTCTACTGGTGCACCGCCGACGTCGGCTGGGTCACCGGGCACTCGTACATCGTGTACGGGCCGCTGGCCAACGGCGCGACACAGGTGATGTACGAGGGGACGCCGGACACCCCGCACCAGGGCCGCTTCTGGGAGATCGTCCAGAAGTACGGGGTCACGATCCTCTACACGGCGCCCACCGCCATCCGTACGTTCATGAAGTGGGGCGACGACATCCCCGCGAAGTTCGACCTCTCCTCCCTCCGGGTGCTGGGGTCCGTGGGCGAGCCGATCAACCCCGAGGCGTGGATCTGGTACCGCAAGCACATCGGCGGTGACGTGACGCCCATCGTGGACACCTGGTGGCAGACCGAGACCGGCGCCATGATGATCTCCCCGCTGCCCGGCGTGACCGAGACCAAGCCGGGGTCCGCGCAGCGGGCGCTGCCCGGGATCTCCGCCACCGTCGTCGACGACGAGGCGCGCGAAGTGCCCAACGGGGGCGGCGGTTACCTCGTACTGACCGAGCCGTGGCCGTCGATGCTGCGCACCATCTGGGGCGACGACCAGCGGTTCATCGACACGTACTGGTCGCGTTTCGAGGGCAAGTACTTCGCCGGTGACGGCGCCAAGAAGGACGACGACGGCGACATCTGGCTGCTCGGGCGCGTGGACGACGTCATGCTCGTCTCCGGGCACAACATCTCCACCACCGAGGTCGAGTCGGCGCTGGTGTCCCACCCCTCCGTCGCCGAGGCGGCCGTCGTCGGCGCCGCGGACGAGACCACCGGGCAGGCCATCGTCGCCTTCGTCATCCTGCGCGGCAGCGCCACCGAGACCGACACCCTCGTCGCCGAACTGCGCAACCACGTCGGCACCACCCTCGGTCCGATCGCCAAGCCCAAGCGCATCCTGCCGGTCGCGGAACTGCCCAAGACCCGCTCCGGCAAGATCATGCGCCGCCTGCTGCGCGACGTCGCCGAGAACCGCGAGCTGGGTGACGTCACCACCCTGACCGACTCCACCGTCATGGACCTCATCCAGACCAAACTGCCCGCGGCGGGCAGCGAGGACTAGAGCAGGACCGGAACACAACTGAACAGACCCGAGGGGTCCCTCCGGGCGGCGCTTCCCGCGCACCTTAGGTAGGCTAAAGATCGCGTCAACGACGCGACAAGATCCGCGAGGATCACCAAAGGTGCGCCGGGAAGTCTGGTCGGCACGCGTTCCGTGCTGCCCACCGACCGGAGGTCCCCCGTGGTCGCCCCCCGTACCGCCAACCGCAAGCTCCTCGGACGGCTCTCGCTGCCCGAGCGGACGTACGTCGCGGACGCGTTGCGGACCGAGACCGTCGGCGGGGTGCTGCTGCTCCTCGCCGCGATCGCCGCGCTGGTCTGGGCGAACACCCCGGTCAAGGCCTCCTACGAGGCCGTCCTCGACTTCCATGTCGGGCCGGCCGCCCTCGGGCTCGACCTCTCCCTCCAGCACTGGGCCGCCGACGGCCTGCTCGCCGTCTTCTTCTTCGTCGCCGGTATCGAACTCAAGCGCGAACTCGTCGCCGGGGATCTGCGCGACCCGAGGGCCGCCGCGCTGCCCGTCGTCGCCGCCCTGTGCGGGATGGCCGTACCGGCGCTCGTCTACACCCTCACCAACGTCACCGGCGGCGGTTCGCTCGCCGGGTGGGCCGTGCCCACGGCCACCGACATCGCCTTCGCGCTCGCCGTGCTCGCCGTCATCGGTACGTCCCTGCCGAGCGCCCTGCGCGCGTTCCTGCTCACGCTCGCCGTCGTCGACGACCTGTTCGCCATCCTGATCATCGCGGTCTTCTTCACCGCCGACCTGAACTTCGCCGCGCTCGGCGGCGCGTTCGCCGGCCTCGCCGTCTTCTGGCTGCTGCTGCGGAAGGGCGTACGCGGGTGGTACGTGTACGTCCCGCTCGCGCTCGTCATCTGGGCGCTGATGTACAACAGCGGCATCCACGCCACCGTCGCCGGAGTCGCGATGGGCCTGATGCTGCGGTGCACGACCCGGACGGAGGACGGGGAGGAGCGCTCGCCCGGTGAGCGCGTCGAGCATCTGGTGCGGCCCCTGTCGGCCGGGCTCGCCGTGCCGTTGTTCGCCCTGTTCAGCGCGGGTGTCTCGGTGTCCGGCGGGGTGCTGGGGGACGTGTTCACGAAGCCCGAGACGCTCGGGGTCGTGCTCGGGCTCGTCGTCGGGAAGACGCTCGGGATCTTCGGCGGGACCTGGCTGACGGCCCGTTTCACCCGGGCCTCGCTCAGCGACGACCTCGCCTGGGCGGACGTGTTCGCCGTCGCCTCGCTCGCCGGGATCGGGTTCACCGTCTCGCTGCTGATCGGCGAACTCGCGTTCGACGGCGACGCCGCGCTCACCGACGAGGTCAAGGCCGCCGTCCTGACCGGCTCCCTCATCGCCGCGCTCGCCGCGACCGTACTGCTGAAGATCCGGAACGCCCGCTACCGCCGGATGTGGGAGGCGGAGGAGCGCGACGACGACCAGGACGGCATCCCCGACATCTACGAGGAGCACGATCCGGCGTACCACCTGCGCATGGCCGAGATCTACGAGGGGAAGGCGGCAGAGCACCGGCGCATCGCCGACCTCAGGGTCGCCGAACTCGAGGCCGCCGAGCGGGACCGGCTTGCCGAAGTGCCGGGCGGGGCGGGCGACGGGGGTGACGGTCCGGCATGATCTGACACGTAACGTCGGACCGGTGGGTCGGACACGTACCCCAGACACGTACAACTGGGCACGTACAGCAGCAACACCCGTACGCCCCAGGCGTACGTCAGACAATCCGAGCAAGACAACAGGGAGACCTCGATGAGCGCACCCGACGGCAACCCGGTCGGCGCCGAACGCAGCATCGGCCAGTTGTTCGCCTCGGCGACGACCGAGATGTCCGCGCTGGTGCACGACGAGATCGCGCTGGCGAAAGCGCAGCTCAAGCAGGATGTGAAGCGCGGCGCGACGAGCGGCGGCGCGTTCCTGGTGGCCGCCACGGTCCTGCTGTTCTCCCTGCCGATGCTCAACTTCGCGCTGGCGTACGCCATTCGGACCTGGAGCGACTGGAATCTCGCCCTCTGCTTCCTGCTGTCGTTCGCCGCGAACGTCCTCCTCGCCGTCCTCCTGGTGCTGGTCGGGGTCGTCTTCGCGAAGAAGGCCAAGAAGAGCAAGGGTCCGCAGAAGGTCGCCGCGTCCATGAAGGAGACGGCGGGCGTCCTCCAGAAGGCCAAGCCACACCCCCGGCCCGCCCCGGTGAGTGACGCGGTCGAGGTTGTGGCACGCTCGTCCTCATGACGGACCCCGCCACACCCCCGGCGCACCCCTCATCCACCCAGCCCGCCTCGGCGGTACGGCTCGCCCTTCCCGGCGGGCGCGAGGTGCACCACCGGGATGTCGCCGCGAACGGCGCCCGGTTCCACATCGCGGAGCTGGGCGACGGGCCGCTGGTCATGCTCGTGCACGGGTTCCCGCAGTTCTGGTGGACCTGGCGGCACCAGCTGACCGCCCTCGCCGACGCCGGGTTCCGGGCCGTCGCCATGGACCTGCGGGGCGTGGGCGGCAGCGACCGTACGCCCCGGGGTTACGACCCCGCGAACCTCGCCCTCGACATCACGGGCGTCGTCCGGTCCCTGGGCGAGCCCGACGCCGCGCTGGTCGGCCACGACCTGGGCGGATACCTGGCGTGGACGGCCGCGGTGATGCGCCCCAAGCTGGTACGACGGCTCGTGGTGTCCTCGATGCCCCACCCCCGGCGCTGGCGCTCGGCGATGCTCTCCGACGTCAAGCAGACGGCCGCCGGTTCCTACATCTGGGGGTTCCAGCGGCCCTGGCTGCCCGAGCGGCAGCTCATCGCGGACGACGGGGCGCTGGTCGGGCGGCTGATCCGGGACTGGTCGGGGCCGCGGCTGCCGGACGACGAGGCGGTGGAGGCGTACAGCAGGGCCATGTGCATCCCGTCGACCGCGCACTGTGCGATCGAGCCGTACCGCTGGATGGTGCGGTCGATGGCCCGGCCGGACGGCATCCAGTTCAACCGGCGCATGAAGCGGCCGGTGCGGGTGCCGACGCTGCATCTGCACGGCTCGCTCGATCCGGTGCTGCGGACGCGCAGCGCGGCGGGCTCCGGGGAGTACGTGGAAGCGCCGTACCGCTGGCGCCTGTTCGACGGACTGGGGCACTTCCCGCACGAGGAAGACCCTGTCGCTTTCTCGACGGAACTGGTCAACTGGCTCAAGGATCCCGAGCCGGACCGGTGAGCCACCAGCGGCACTGGAACACCTGTCCGACGAACAGCCAATTGCCCGGCGCATAGGCCAATTGGGGGCCCATGGGGCGGTTATCGACCTTGGGGCAGGGGCAGACGTCGGGGTATGGGCTGGACGCACGACTACAGTGACGCAGCACGCAATCGCCGCTCGGGCCACGGCCCGGGCTCCCACCGAGGAGGTTCCCCGCAGCTGGCGGGGGCGGACCTGAGGGTGGGAATCCCGCGCATCCTGCGCCGCCGGGCCCGCTGGGTCTCGGTGCGCCTGCGCCACCCCCGCCCCTGAACCCCACGCCTCCGTACGGGGCTCAGAGCGCGCAACTGTCGCTGTCCACCTGCTGGTTGGCGGTACGCCCCAGGGCGATGTCCTCCTGGATCTCGCCCGCCGTGAGCGCGTACCCGGTGTCCGGGTCGTCGAGGGACTTCGCGAAGACCACGCCGTACACCTTGCCGTCGGGTGTGAGCAGCGGGCCGCCGGAGTTGCCCTGGCGGACGGTCGCGAACAGGGAGTAGACCTCGCGGCGGACCGTGCCGCGGTGGTAGATGTCCGGGCCGTTGGCCGTGATGCGACCACGCACGCGCGCGGGACGGACGTCGTACGACCCGTTCTCCGGGAAGCCGGCGACGATCGCGCTCTTGCCGCTGCTCGCGACCTCGGTCGTGAACTGCAGGACGGGCGCGTTCAGATCGGGTACGTCGAGTACGGCGATGTCGCGCTCCCAGTCGTAGAGGACGACCGTCGCGTCGTACTTCCTGCCCTCGCCGCCTATCTGGACGGTGGGCTCGTCGACGCCGCCCACGACGTGCGCGTTGGTCATCACGCGGCGCCGGTCGAAGACGAAGCCGGTGCCCTCCAGGACCTTGCCGCAGCTTGTGGCGGTCCCCATGACCTTGACGATGGAACGCTGGGAGCGCACCGCGACCGCGCTGTTGGCGAGCGCCGGGTCGGGCGGGTCGACGTCCTTGATGGGCTCGTCGGAGAACGGGCTGAAGACCTGCGGGAAGCCGTTCTGCGCGAGGACCGAGGTGAAGTCCTTGAACCAGGTGTCGGCATCGGAGGGCAGCACCTCCTGGACCCCCGCCAGCACCTTGGAGCCGCGGACCTCCTTGCCCACCGTGGGCATCGTGGTCTGCGCGAGGGCCGCGCCGATCAGCCAGGCGACCAGGAGCATCGCGACGACGTTGACGAGGGCCCCGCCGGTCGCGTCGAGGGCGCGGGCGGGCGACCAGGTGATGAATCGGCGCAGCTTGTTGCCGAGATGGGTGGTCAGTGCCTGGCCCACGGAGGCGCAGACGATGACGATGACGACGGCGACGACGGCGGCGGTCGTGTTGACCTCGGCCTCGTCGGTCACGCCGTCCCAGACGACGGGCAGCAGATAGACGGCGACGAGACCGCCGCCCAGGAAGCCGATCACCGACAGGATGCCGACGACGAAGCCCTGGCGGTAGCCCACGATCGCGAACCACACGGCGGCGACCAGCAACAAGATGTCCAGCACGTTCACGAGGGCCACCCTGTCACGCGTGCCAGTCCAGCGGGACCTGCTTGTTTCTGTCCCAGGGACGCTCCCAGCCCGAGTAGTGCATCAGGCGGTCGATGATCCCGGCCGTGAAGCCCCACACGAGGGTCGATTCGACCAGAAATGCCGGACCCTTGTAGCCACTTGGGTGCACGACGGTGGCTCGGTTGGCCGGATCCGTGAGATCCGCCACGGGGACCGTGAAGACCCGCGCCGTCTCGTTCGGATCGACGACCCCGACCGGCGTCGGCTCGCGCCACCAGCCCAGCACGGGCGTGACGACGAAGCCGCTGACCGGGATGTAGAGCTTGGGCAGTACGCCGAAGAGCTGGACGCCGGCCGGATCGAGCCCGGTCTCCTCCTCGGCCTCGCGCAGCGCGGCCCGCAGCGGACCGTCGCCCTGCGGATCGCCGTCCTCGGGGTCGAGGGCGCCGCCAGGGAAGGAGGGCTGACCGGCGTGGGAGCGCAGCGAGGTCGCCCGCTCCATCAGCAGCAGCTCGGGCCCGCCGACACCGTCGCCGCCGTTCCCGGCTTTCTCACTGCCCTCGCCGAAGAGGATCAGTACGGCGGACTGGCGGCCGGCGCCGTCCTCGGGCGGCAGGAAACGGCTCAGCTGGAGCGGCTCGACCGTCTCGACCGCGTGCACCACCGGGTCGAGCCAGCCGGGCAGGCCCTCCTTGCTGAGCGTCGCCTCACCGCCCTGTGTGTTGCTCGCGCGCGTCACCGCCACCCCCGTTCTGCTGCTTCCAACGCCTGTGGCGGTCCCGTTGGTTCCGCGACCGATCCCCTACGCATCCCTGATCCCGCCCCGCACCCTGCCCTGGGCCTCATCCGGCCCCCAGCGGGGGCGCCGGGATGCCGCCCGCGTCGAGGTACGCCTGCGGCGGGCTGAGCCGCTGGCCGGGGAAGCCGCCCTTCTCGTACTTCAGGAGCTTCCTGGCCTTCTCCGGGTCCGTCTCGCCCTCCCCGTACGCCGGGCAGAGCGGGGCGATCGGGCAGGCGCCGCAGGCGGGCTTGCGGGCGTGGCAGATACGGCGGCCGTGGAAGATCACGTGGTGCGAGAGCATCGTCCAGTCGCTCTTGGGGAAGAGCCCGCCGATGGCCGCCTCGATCTTGTCCGGGTCCTTCTCCGCCGTCCACTGCCAGCGGTGCACCAGCCGCTGGAAGTGCGTGTCCACAGTGATTCCGGGGCGTCCGAAGGCGTTGCCAAGCACGACGAAGGCGGTCTTGCGGCCCACGCCGGGCAGTTTGACGAGGTCTTCGAGCCGACCCGGCACCTCGCCGCCGAACTCCTCCGACAGGGCCTTGGACAGCCCTATGACCGACCTGGTCTTGGCCCGGAAGAACCCGGTCGGGCGCAGGATCTCCTCGACCTCCTCGGGGTTGGCGGCGGCCAGGTCCTCGGGGGTGGGGTACTTGGCGAAGAGGGTGGGTGTCGTCTGGTTGACCCGCAGGTCGGTGGTCTGGGCGGAGAGGACCGTGGCCACGAGCAGCTGGAAGGAGTTCTCGAAGTCCAGCTCGGGGTGGGCGTACGGATAGATCTCGGCGAGTTCGCGGTCGATCCGCCGGGCACGGCGGACGAGGGCGGTGTGCGACTCGGCGCGGGGCGGCGGCTTCGGGGCGGCGGCCGTCTTGGAGGCGGCAGCCTTAGAAGCGACCGTCTTGGAGGGGGCCGTCTTGGAAACGGCAGCCGTGCCCGCTCGCTTGGCCGTGGCCGGCTTCGCGGGCGTGGCCTTCTTGGTCGCGGGTGCCTTTCCCGGCGCCGTGGAGGCAGCCTTCCTCGTCGGCTCGGTCTTGTTCTCGGACCCGGCCTTCACCGGCCCGGTCACCTTCTTGGCGGCTTTCTCCACCGACATCACCTCTGCCGCTTTCTCCGCATTCCGACCCCCACCCGTCCCCTGTTCGCCCACAGCGGAATCACCCCGTGCGGCCACCCGCTCAGCCCCCTTGGCCTGTGCTCCCACCGGCGATTTGGACACCCGGCCAGCCTAGAGCCCGGCACTGACATCCGCCCCGGACCCTGGAGATCGGCGCCCAATTGGCCCCCTGCCGCACTGCACGGGACACCCGTGCGGCATCCTTGTGACAGATCACACTGTTTGGACCGTCCGGCAAGATGGGGAGCACGGTCCCCGGTAACCGGGGAACAAGATCCCCTGAGCAGGTCGACAAGGAGAGAACTCGTGGACGACGTTCTGCGGCGCGCCCCGCTCTTCGCGGCGCTCGATGACGAGCAGGCCGCGGAGCTGCGCGCCTCCATGAGTGAGGTGACCCTCGCGCGCGGTGACGCCCTGTTCCACGAGGGCGACCCGGGAGACCGGCTCTACGTGGTCACCGAGGGGAAGGTCAAGCTCCACCGCACGTCCCCGGACGGGCGCGAGAACATGCTGGCCGTCCTCGGCCCCGGCGAGCTGATCGGCGAGCTGTCGCTGTTCGACCCGGGCCCGCGTACCGCCACGGCCACCGCGCTGACCGAGGTCAAGCTGCTCGGCCTCGGCCACGGCGACCTCCAGCCCTGGCTGAACGCCCGCCCCGAGGTGGCCGCCGCGCTGCTGCGCGCCGTCGCCCGGCGCCTGCGCAAGACCAACGACCAGATGTCCGACCTGGTCTTCTCCGATGTGCCGGGCCGGGTCGCCCGCGCCCTGCTCGACCTCTCGCGCCGCTTCGGCGTGCAGTCGGAGGAGGGCATCCACGTCGTGCACGACCTGACCCAGGAGGAGCTGGCCCAGCTCGTCGGCGCCTCCCGCGAGACGGTCAACAAGGCGCTCGCCGACTTCGCGGGCCGCGGCTGGCTGCGCCTGGAGGCGCGCGCCGTGATCCTGCTGGACGTGGAGCGCCTCGCGAAGCGTTCGCGGTAGCCGGGTCGTCCGTAAGTGCTACGTCCGTAAGTGCTAGAGGGGCCCTGCCGAACGGCGGGGCCCCTCCGGCGTTCACTGGGTTACCGGGTTCATCGGATTACCGGGTTACCTGGTTCACCGGGTTACCTGGTTCACCGGGGCGGGGGCCACGCGGTGACGAGAACGCCATGAACGGAACGGAACCAAGGGGTGGGTGGGATGGACCAGGACAGAGCGCCCGAGTCGGTCTGGGCGGCGGCGCCCGAGCCCGCGAAGCGCCGGTTGCGGCTGTTCCGCCGGGACCCGGAGGCACAGACCCTGTGGCAGTCCGAGTTCGAGCAGCGCGACCTGGGCGAGCCGCTGGGCGTGTGGGCGACGGACGAGGCGGTGGTCCTGGTCCGCTTCGACCGCGTGGCGGCGTACGCACCGGCGACCGGTGAGCCCGGTTGGACCTGGCAGCCGCCGGGCCAGGACGTGATCATCCGGGTGGCCCAGGACCCCGAGGACGGTGTGGGCGTCGTCCTGCACCACGACGACGGCGAACGGCGCGCCGAGCACGTACGCCTCACCGCGCTCGACCTCGGCTCCGGGGACGTGGTCTGGTCGCGCGAGCAGCACAAGGACCAGCTGGGGTACATCGGCGACACCTACACCAGCGAGGTGGGCATCGGCATCGGCCGGATAGCCACCGTCCACGCCTGGGACCCGGAGGTGCCGGCGACCGTACGGTGTCTGGACGTGCGCACCGGCGCCCTCCAGTGGGAACGGACGCTCCCTGACAGCTGGGGCGACTCGTTCTCCGTCCTGGCGACCGACCCGCCGGTCCTGGCCGTCGGCAACAGCGGCAGGCGCTCCCGCCCCCGGCTGTACGTGGTGCGCGAGGACGGCGAGTGGTACGTCGAACTTCCCGACGGATACAAGGACTTCGGGCCGGCCGTCGCGGTCGTCGGCGACACCCTCGTGGTCGGGCTGGAACCGGACGAGCCCGCGGACGGCGCGGAGAAGAGCGCCGACACGCTCCTGCACGCCTACTCCGTCTCGACCGGCGAACAGCTCTGGGAGTGGCGTACCGATCACGGCCGTACGCTCCATCCGCTCGCCCACCGCGGGTACTTCATGGTGGGCAACGGCTACGGCAGCCGGGTGACCGTCCTCGACCCCGCCGACGGCCGGTTCGTCGCGGAGCGCAGGTTCCCCGGTTTCAGCTATCGCGCGCGGTACGCCGCCTGGGGCGACCGTCTGGCCGTGGTGTGCCATGCGGTGAGCGAGACGCGCCGGGTGCGCGTGTTCCGCTGGAAGTGACGTACACAGGACGTACGCGGATGGAGAACGTCGTGGTCAAGGGGCTGGACGAGCAGGGGTTCATCGCCCGCGAGGGCTCCCCCGCGCGCGTGCCGCCCGCTTTCCGGCCCGTCGTCGACGCGGCCCGCGCACGGACCCTCGGCGCCTTCGGGGAACGGCTGCACAGCGCGTACCTCTACGGGTCGATTCCGCGCGGCACCGCGCGGGTGGGCCGCAGCGACCTGGACCTCCTGCTCGCCCTGCGCGAGGAGCCCACCGAGGCGGACCGGGCGGCGGCCCGGGCACTGGACGACGCGCTCGACGACGAGTTCGAGCAGATCGACGGCGCGGGCACGCTGCTGGTCTCGCGGGCGCAGGTGCTGAGCGACCTGGAGCGGCACGACATGGGCTGGTTCGTGGCCTGCCTCTGCACGCCCCTCCTGGGCGAGGACCTCGCCGGGCACCTCCCCCGCTACCGCCCCGACTCCCTCCTCGCCCGCGAGACCAACGGCGACCTGGCCCTGTGCCTCCCGCGCTGGCGGCGCCTGATCGCGGAGGCGACGGCCCCGGGGGCTCCCGCAGGGGCGGTACGCGTGCGCGCGCGGGGCATTTCCCGCCACCTGGTGCGTACGGGCTTCACGCTGGTGATGCCGCGCTGGCAGGGCTGGACCAGCGACCTGTACGAGATGGCCGGGGCGTTCGCCGCGTACTACCCGGAATGGGGCCCGCGCATGAAGGAGGCGGCGTCCCTGGCCCACGAGCCGACGGACGACCCTGCCGTCCTGAGGTCGTTCCTGCACTCGCACGTCGAGGAGCTGGGCGGCTGGCTCGCCGAGGAGTACGCGCACGTGCACGGCGTCAAGGCACCCAGGCCCGGCTGACGCCGGACAGGACCTAGATGAGGCCGTGTTCGCGGAGGTACTCCAGTTGGGCCCGTACGGACAGCTCGGCGGCGGGCCACAGGGAGCGGTCCACGTCCGCGTACACGTGGGCGACGACCTCCGCGGGGCTCGCGTAGCCGTTCTCGACCGCGGTCTCGACCTGGGCGAGCCGGTGGGCGCGGTGGGCGAGGTAGAACTCGACGGCCCCCTGGGCGTCGTCCAGGACGGGCCCGTGGCCCGGCAGGACGGTGTGCACGCCGTCGTCCACCGTCAGGGACCTCAGCCGCCGCAGGGAGTCCAGATAGTCCCCCAGGCGGCCGTCTGGATGGGCCACCACGGTCGTTCCGCGCCCCAGGACGGTGTCCCCGGTCAGGACGGCCCGATCGGCCGGGAGATGGAAGCACAGCGAGTCCGCGGTGTGCCCCGGCGTCGGTACGACCCTCAGCTCCAGGCCGCCGACGGACACGACGTCTCCGTGCCCGAGGCCCTCGTCCCCCAGCCGCAGCGCCGGGTCGAGCGCCCGTACGTTCGTCCCCGTCAGCTCGGCGAACCGCCCGGCGCCCTCCGCGTGGTCCGGATGCCCGTGCGTGAGCAGCGTCAGCGCGACCCGCTTGCCGGCCTTCTCCACGGTGTCGACGACATGCCTGAGGTGTACGTCGTCCAGGGGGCCCGGGTCGATGACGACGGCCAGCTCGGAGTCCGGCTCGGAGACGATCCAGGTGTTCGTGCCGTCGAGGGTCATCGCGGAGGCGTTGGGCGCGAGAACGTTGACCGCGCGCGCGGTGGCGGGGCCGGAGAGAACCCCTCCGCGCGGCTGGCCGGGGAGGGCGGCGGCTTCGGTCATGTGGGGGTACCTGCCAGGGGGGCGGTCGGGGGCGGGAGCAGGGGGGTGGGTGCGGGTGCGGTCAGGGTTGCGGGTGCGGTCGGGGTCGGGGGCACGGGTGCGGGTGCGGTCGCGGTCGCCGGTGCGGGTGCGATTGCGGTCAGGGGCACGGTCGCCGCTGCGGCTGCGGCTGCGGTCAGGGGCACGGTCGCGGGTGCCGGTGCGGTTGCGGGTGCGGTCAGGGGCACGTTCACGGTCGTTCGGGGGCTTTGGTCGCGGTCATTCAGGGGTTCCCCCGATCCGGATGTGCTTCGTGAACTCCTCGTGCCCCGGCCAGGCCAGCACAATCTCGCCGTCCTCCAGGCTGGCCCTGGCCAGGACCGGCGCCAGGTCGCGCTCCAGGGCCCCGGCGAGCGCCTCGGACGCGCTGTCGTACGGGGCCAGCGCGCGCAGGGTCGCGATCGTGGGCGGCATCATCAGCAGCTCGCCCTTGTCGTACGAGGCCGCCGCCTCGGCCGGTTCGATCCACACCGTGCGGTCCGCCTCCGTGGAGGCGTTCCGGGTGCGCTGGCCCTCCGGGAGCGCGGCCACGAAGAACCAGGTGTCGTAGCGGCGGGCCTCGAACTCGGGGGTGATCCAGCGGGCCCACGCCCCGAGGAGGTCCGAGCGGAGCACCAGCCCCCGGCGGTCCAGGAACTCGGCGAAGGACAGCTCCCGGGCGACCAGGGCGGCGCGGTCCGCTTCCCAGTCGTCGCCCGTGGTGTCGCCGACCACGGAATCGGCGGACGGGCCGGCGAGCAGGACGCCCGCCTCCTCGTACGTCTCCCGTACGGCGGCGCAGACGACCGCCTGGGCGGACGTCTCGTCGGTGCCCAGGCCCAGCCGGGACGCCCACCACGCGCGCGTGGGGCCCGTCCAGCGGATCAGGTGGTCGTCGTCGCGGGGGTCGACTCCGCCGCCCGGATACGCGTACGCGCCCCCGGCGAAGGCCATGGAGGCGCGTCTGCGCAGCATGTGGACGGCGGGGCCGGTGTCGGTGTCCTTGAGGAGCATGACGGTGGCGGCGCGCTTGGGGGTGACCGGGGTGAGGGTGCCTTCGGCGAGTCCGCGGATGAGGTCCGGCCACTCCGGTGGGTACCACTGCCCGTTTGCCATGGGCGGAGGCTATCCGGTGGCGGGCGCATGTTCGAGGCCCCGAGTTTCCTCGCCCCCGCCGCCCCTACCCGTCCCATCCCTCGGGGGCTGCGCCCCCAGACCCCCCTTTCGGCCTGAACGGCCTCGTCCTCAAACGCCGGACGGGCTGAAATGCCCGGCCTGCGCTGAAAGTGCGGCGGGGGCGGGAGGGCGGGGAAAAAAGGCGGGCTGAACGGGCCTTGTCCTCGAACGCCGGCCGCATCTCCAGCCCGTCCGGCGTTTGAGGACAAGGCCCGTTCAGGCCGAAGCGGGGTTCGGGGGCGCAGCCCCCGAGGGATGGGACGGGTAGGGGCGGCGGGGGCGAGAAACCACCCGCCCTACGCCTACGCCTCCGTCAGCTCCACCTGGATCTCGACCTCGACCGGGGCGTCCAGGGGCAGGACCGCCACCCCCACCGCGCTGCGGGCGTGGACGCCCTTGTCGCCCAGTACCTCGCCGAGGAGTTCGCTCGCGCCGTTGATCACAGCGGGCTGGCCCGTGAAGTCGGGTGCCGAGGCCACGAAGCCGACGACCTTCACGACACGCGCGACGCGGTCCAGGTCACCGGCGACCGACCTGACCGCCGCGAGCGCGTTCAGCGCACACGTGCGGGCCAGCTGCTTCGCCTCCTCGGGCGTGACCTCCGCGCCCACCTTCCCCGTGACCGGAAGCTTTCCGTCCACCATCGGCAGCTGGCCCGAGGTGTACACGTACACCCCGGACTGGACCGCCGGCTGGTAGGCGGCGAGCGGCGGAACCACCGCCGGCAGCGTCAGGCCCAGTTCGGCGAGCCGGGACTCCACCGCGCTCACGGCTTCGGCCGCTTCAGGTAGGCCACGAGCTGCTCGGGGTTGTTCGGCCCGGGCACGACCTGGACGAGCTCCCAGCCGTCCTCGCCCCAGGTGTCCAGGATCTGCTTCGTGGCGTGGACGAGCAGAGGCACGGTCGAGTATTCCCACTTGGTCATGCGGCCGACTTTAGCCGCTGTCACCAGACGCCTCGTACGCACGTTGTCCACAGCCTCCGGCGTAGGTCGGAGCCGGACTGGTTAACCTCGAATACGTGAGCAGGTTCCAGGTCGTCAGCGGTAAGGGCGGGACCGGAAAGACCACGGTCGCCGCAGCGCTCTCGCTCGCCCTCGCCACCGAGGGGAAGCGCACGCTTCTCGTCGAGGTCGAGGGCAGGCAGGGCATCGCGCAGCTCTTCGAGACCGAAGTGCTGCCTTATGGGGAGCGGAAGATCGCCGTCGCTCCCGGGGGCGGGGAGGTGTTCGCCCTCGCCATCGACCCCGAGCAGGCGCTGCTGGACTACCTCCAGATGTTCTACAAACTCGGCAGCGCGGGACGGGCCCTGAAGAAACTCGGCGCGATCGACTTCGCCACCACCGTCGCCCCGGGCATCAGGGACGTACTCCTGACCGGCAAGGCGTGCGAGGCGGTGCGGAGGAAGGACAAGAGCGGGCGCTTCGCGTACGACTACGTCGTCATGGACGCGCCTCCCACCGGGCGCATCACCCGGTTCCTGAACGTCAACGACGAGGTGGCCGGGCTCGCGAAGATCGGCCCGATACACAATCAGGCACAGGCCGTGATGCGCGTACTCAAGTCGCCCGAGACGGCGGTGCACATGGTGACGCTGCTGGAGGAGATGCCCGTCCAGGAGACCGCGGACGGTATCGCCGAGCTGCGGGCGGCGAAGCTGCCGGTGGGGCGGATCATCGTCAACATGGTGCGGCCCGAGGTTTTGGACGAGGCCGAGCTGGAACTCGTACGGGCGGCTCCTCGTACCGCGCTCGCGAAGTCGCTGTCGGCCGCCGGGCTCGGCGGGGCGCGGCGCGGCGGGAACGCCGAGAAGCTGGTGGACCCGCTGCTGACACAGGCCGAGGAGTACGCCGAGCGGTACGCGCTGGAGCACGAACAGCGGGCGGTGCTGGCCGAGTTGCGGCTGCCGACGCACGAACTGCCGCTGTTCACCGAGGGCATGGACCTGGCGGGTCTGTACGAACTGGCCAACGAGCTGCGGAAGCAGGGAATGTCATGAGCCCGGACTCGCATGACGGCACTGCCCGTCATCGCCTCTCCCCCGCGCGCGTGCTCGAAGTCGATCCGCTGATCGACGACCCGGAGACCCGGATCGTGGTGTGCTGCGGGGCCGGTGGTGTCGGCAAGACGACCACCGCGGCGGCGCTCGGGCTGCGGGCCGCCGAGCGGGGGCGGAAGGTGGTCGTGCTCACCATCGACCCGGCCCGCAGGCTCGCCCAGTCCATGGGCATCGACTCGCTCGACAACGTCCCACGGCGGGTCAAGGGCGTCGAGGGCGGTGGCGAACTGCACGCCATGATGCTCGACATGAAGCGGACGTTCGACGAGATCGTCGAGGCGCACGCCGACCGTGAGCGGGCCGCCGCGATCCTCGGCAATCCCTTCTACCAGTCGCTCTCGGCGGGCTTCGCGGGCACGCAGGAGTACATGGCGATGGAGAAGCTGGGGCAGCTGCGCTCGCGCGACGAGTGGGATCTCATCGTCGTCGACACTCCGCCGTCGCGGTCCGCGCTGGATTTCCTGGATGCTCCCAAGCGGCTCGGGTCGTTCCTCGACGGGCGGCTGATCCGGCTGCTGACCGCGCCGGCGAAGCTGGGCGGGCGCGCGGGGATGAAGTTCCTGAACGTCGGGATGTCGATGATGACCGGCACCCTGGGCAAGCTGCTGGGTGGCCAACTCCTCAAGGACGTCCAGACGTTCGTGGCCGCGATGGACACCACCTTCGGTGGTTTCCGTACCCGCGCCGATGCCACGTACCAGCTGCTGCAGGCGCCCGGCACGGCGTTCCTGGTGGTGGCGGCCCCGGAGCGGGACGCGCTGCGCGAGGCCGCGTACTTCGTGGAGCGGCTGGCGGCGGAGGACATGCCGCTCGCCGGACTGGTGCTCAACCGGGTCCACGGCAGCGGCGCCGCCCAGCTGTCGGCCGAGCGCGCACTCGCCGCCGCGGAAAATCTTGAAGAGCCCCGCATTGTGGATCAGGAGGACGGGAAAGCTGGACTTCGTAACTCTCCCGACACGTACGGCAGTTCAGAACCCCCGGTTTCCGAAGTTCCCGCAGCTCCTGAGGCAGACGTCGAAGAACACGTCGAAGGCTCCCCCATCGCCACCGACAGTGAACCGGCCGCCGAAGCGAGTGACCCCACCGTCGAACAACTCACCGCAGGCCTGCTCCGGCTGCACGCCGACCGTATGCAACTGCTCTCCCGCGAGCAGCGCACACGTGACCGCTTCACCGCGCTCCACCCGGAGGTGGCCGTGACCGAGGTCGCCGCGCTCCCCGGCGACGTCCATGACCTCGCGGGACTGCGGAACATCGGCAACCGGCTCGCGACCGACCGGCCGGAGCTGCCGAGCCCCCCGGAGCTGCCGGGGACCGGTGACTGACCCCGAGCCGGACCAGGGACGAGTGAGGACCGACCTAGACGGCTCAGCCCACCGCCAAGTAGCTCTCGTACACCTCTTCCTCGTCGAGGGGCAGGATTCCCACCCCCCGCTCGTACTCCGTTCGCGCTGTTTCGAGCAGCCGACGCCATGAGGTGACAGTGGGACGCCTGCGCAGCAGTGCGCGGCGCTCCCGCTCCGTCATTCCTCCCCACACGCCGAACTCGACGCGGTTGTCGAGCGCGTCGGCCAGGCATTCCGTGCGTACCGGACATCCGGTGCACACCGCCTTGGCCCTGTTCTGCGCTGCTCCTTGAACGAACAGTTCATCCGGATCGGTAGTGCGGCAGGCCGCCTGCGCACTCCAGTCGGTAACCCAGCCCATACCGGCGCCGTCCTCTCCCGAATCGAGGCTCCCCCACGGCGGCAGCGGCATATTCACCGCCGCCAGTTGAGGACGTTACGGAAGGTGGGCACAGCGCAACACCCCCTTCGGGCCCAATCTTGAATGGCCCGAACGGACTATGGGTAAGCGGCAGATCACCCGGGGGAGTGAGCGACCGACATGCGTGACCTTCCCGGCAAAGCGGGACAGTTCAGCTGAGTCACAACGGACACCTCGTGACACACAAGGCGGATCCGGACACGTACTCACCAAAAAAGTTGGACTACATCCGAAACGATTCGGGTCTCACGGACGTATTGATACGTGACCTCACTGCTGTGACAGTTGTGAGCAGCTTAGGCCAACGCCTGTACGCGTGTCCGGCGAATGAGAACGTAGGCTGCCCTCATGCCAAACAAGCGATCGGGTGGTGGCCTGTCGGCAGCGCAGCAGGCCGCCAAGTTCCTCGGTGTCAGCGTGCTCGCGGGAGCCGTCATGGCGGGCATTGCGCTGCCCGCAGCCGGCGCGCTCGGTCTCGCGGCCAAGGGATCGGTCGAGGGGTTCGACGAGATCCCGGCCAACCTCAAGCGCCCGCCGCTCAGCCAGCGCACCACGATCCTGGACGCCAAGGGCGGCCAGCTCGCCACGGTGTACTCGCGTGACCGCACGGTGGTCGAGCTGAAGGACATCTCGCCGTACATGCAGAAGGCGATCGTCGCGATCGAGGACTCACGGTTCTACGAGCACGGCGCGATCGACCTCAAGGGCGTCCTGCGCGCCCTCAACAAGAACGCGCAGAGCGGCGGCGTCTCGGAGGGCGCCTCCACGCTCACGCAGCAGTACGTGAAGAACGTGTTCGTCGAGGAGGCGGGCGACGACCCGACGAAGGTCGCGCAGGCCACGCAGCAGACGATCGGCCGCAAGATCAAGGAGCTGAAGTTCGCGATCCAGGTCGAGGAGGAACTGGGCAAGAAGAAGATCCTCGAGAACTACCTGAACATCACGTTCTTCGGCCAGCAGGCCTACGGCGTCGAGGCCGGCTCCCAGCGCTACTTCTCCAAGTCCGCCAAGGACCTCACCCTCCCCCAGGCGGCCCTGCTGGCCGGCATCGTCCAGTCGCCGAGCCGGTACGACCCGGTGAACGACCCGGCGGAGGCCACCAAGCGCCGCAACACCGTGCTCCAGCGCATGGCGGAGGTCGGTGACATCACCCCGCAGGAGGCCGCCGAGGCGAAGCAGAAGCCGCTCGGCCTGAAGATCAGCCAGCCCAAGAACGGCTGCATCGCGGCGGTCAAGGGCGCGGGCTTCTTCTGCAAGTACGTCGAGCAGGAGTTCCTCGGCAACCCGGTCTTCGGCAAGACCCGCGAGGCCCGGGCGAAGATCTGGAACCAGGGCGGACTGACCATCCGTACGACGCTGGACCCACAGTCGCAGGCGTCCGTGCAGGCGTCGATCAAGGAGCACGTGTACAAGTCGGACTCGGTCGCGACGGCGGTCACGCTGGTCGAGCCGGGCACCGGCAAGATCCTCGGCATGGGCCAGTCGAAGCCGTACGGCTACGGCAAGAACGAGACCGAGATCAACTACTCGGTCGGCAACGACCGGGGCGGCTCCAACTTCGGCTTCCCGACCGGTTCGACGTTCAAGCCGTTCGTGGCGGCGGCGGCCCTGGAGGAGGGCCGCCCGGCGATCCAGGAGTACTCGGCGCCGTACGAGATGGAGTACCCGAGCCCGGTCCAGACGTGCAGCGGCAATCAGTGGATCAACCAGGAGAAGGCGAAGGTCGAGAACGAGAGCGAGTCGGAGAAGGGCCCGTACCGCCTGCGCAAGGCGATGGAGCTGTCGGTCAACACCTACTTCGTGCAGATGATCTCCGACATCGGCCTCTGCCCGGTGGTCAAGATGACCGACGCGCTGCACGTCACCCAGGGCAACGGCGACAAGCTGCCCGAGGTGCCCGCCATCGCCCTCGGTTCCAAGGGCATCTCCCCGCTGACGATGGCGAGCGCGTACGCGGCCTTCGCCTCGCGGGGCATGTACTGCACGCCGATCGCCATCGAGTCGATCACCCAGAAGGCCAACGGCAAGCAGAAGTCCCTCGAAGTCCCGAAGTCGACGTGCTCGCGCGCGATGTCGGAGACCACCGCGGACACGATCAACACCCTGCTCCAGGGCGTGGTCGACTCCGGCACCGGCCAGTCGGCCGGCCTCACCGACCGCGACAACGCCGGTAAGACGGGTACGACGGACGAGCGCAAGAACGCCTGGTTCGTCGGCTACACGCCGACCCTGTCCGGCGCCGTCTGGGTCGGCAGCGCCATGCAGAACGTGAAGATGACCAACATCAGGATCGGCGGCGTCTGGAACGAGCTCGTGTACGGCGGCCAGGTCCCGGGCCCCATCTGGAAGGACGCCATGACCGGCGCCCTCGAGGGCAAGGACTCCGGGCAGTTCAACCTCGTCCCGATCATCGAACCGCCCGTCCAGAAGCCGGACGACAACCGGGACGACGACGACAACGACAACGGGGACGACCAGGGCAACGACAACGGCGGCAACACGGACGGCGGTAACACGACGCTCCCGACCCCGTCCATCTCCCTCCCCGAGGGCTTCATCCAGGGCAACGACAACGGCGGCAACAACGGGAACAGCAACAGCGGAACCGGAGGGTTCCCGTAAATCCCGTACGGATGATGCGTAGTACGTGAATGGGGGCGCCCTTCCTGAGAAGGGCGCCCCCATCGACGTACAGGCGCGCTGGTGTCTGTGTATGGCGGCTGGTCAGCCGGCGAGGAGCTTCTTGACGGCGGCTGCGACCCGGCCGCCCTCCGCGAGGCCCGCGACCTTCGGGTTCACGATCTTCATGACCTGGCCCATGGCACGCGGCCCCTCGGCGCCGGCCGCCTTCGCCTCCTCGACGGCCTGGGCGACGAGCTGGTTCAGCTCGTCGTCGCTGAGCTGCTTGGGCAGGTAGGTGGCGAGGATCTCGCCCTCCGCCCTCTCCCGCTCGGCCGACTCGGCCCGACCGCCCTGCGCGAACGCCTCAGCGGCCTCGCGGCGCTTCTTCGCCTCGCGCGTGATCACCTTGGTGACCTCCTCGTCGGAGAGCTCGCGCTTCTCCTTGCCGGAGACCTCTTCCTGGGTGATGGCGGTGAGAGTGAGCCGGAGCGTCGAGGAGCGGAGTTCGTCGCGCGCCCTGATGGCGGTGTTGAGGTCGTCCCTGAGCTTCGACTTGAGCGTGGTCATGCGAACGATTGTCGCAGGTGCGGCGAGCGGACCGCCCGCGGATTTCCGCCGCACCTCCCCGCCTGACACGATGGGAGCATGCGCGCGCGATACGGAGTACCCCTGGGAATCACGGCGGTTGCCGCCGCCGGTCTCGCCTACTCGGTCGGATTCGAGGCCCGCTTCTTCCGCCTCCGCCGGGTCACCGTGCCGGTGCTGCCTGCCGGGATGCGACCGCTCCGCGTCCTCCAGGTCTCCGACATCCACATGGTCGGCGGCCAGTACAAGAAGCAGCGCTGGCTCCGCTCCCTGGCCGGTCTGCGCCCCGACTTCGTGATCAACACGGGCGACAACCTGTCCGACCCGGAGGGCGTGCCGGAGGTGCTGGACGCGCTGGGCCCGCTGATGGAGTTCCCGGGCGCGTACGTCTTCGGCTCCAACGACTACTACGGCCCGACCCCCCGTAACCCCGCCCGCTACCTGGTCGAGAAGGCCCAGGGCAAGCACGGCCTCAACGGCAACGCGCCCGCCGTCAACGTGATCCACAACCCGTGGGAGGAGCTGCGCGACGGCTTCGACACGGCGGGCTGGCTCAACCTGACGAACACGCGCGGCACGCTGAAGATCGACGGCATGTCGGTGGAGCTGACGGGCCTGGACGACCCGCACATCAAGCGCGACCGTTACGAGGAGGTGGCCGGCGGCCCGTCGAAGACGGCGGACGTCTCGCTGGCCGTGGTCCACGCCCCCTACCTCCGCGTCCTGGACGCGTTCACGGCGGACGCGTACCCGCTGACCCTCGCGGGCCACACCCACGGCGGCCAGCTGTGCATCCCCTTCTACGGCGCCCTGGTCACCAACTGCGACCTGGACACGGACCGCGTCAAGGGCCTGTCGACGCACACGGCGGAGGGCAGGACGTCGTACCTCCACGTCTCGGCGGGCTGCGGCGCGAACCGCTACACGCCGGCGAGGTTCGCGTGTCCCCCGGAGGCAACCCTGCTGACACTGACGGCCCCGTAACCCACACAGCCCGCCCGAATAGCCCGATTTACGCCCTCGCCCTAGCGTGAGGGCATGACCGCCCCGATACCCAGCGACATACCGGACCTCCCCGCACTCCCCGGCGTAGCCGCGGCCCTGCTCCCCTCCCCCGTCCCCGCCACGGCGGTGGTGACCCCGGTACGCCGCCCGGCGACAGCGCTCTTCCGCCTCCTCACCGCCGCAGCAGCAGCGACGGCGGTAACGGCGGAACTCCTCCTGGGCAGCCCCTCGGAGGTCCTGAGCCGCTTCCCGATCCAGAGCGCCATCCTGCTGACCCTGGTCATGACGGTCTCGGCCCGCCGAGCCTGGACGGCCCGCCGCCCCCTGCCGAGCGCGCTGACGGGCGCAACACTCCTGTACGTGGTGATCGCGGCCCTGGTCCACCACGGCCTGGTCGCAAACGCGTCGAGCCCCTTCTCCGTATCCGCTCCCCCAACGGGCTGGCACGCCATCACCAACCAGCTCCTGCATACGGCGATCCCGATCGCGGCACTGGTGAACTGGCTGCTCCTGACCCCCGCGGGCCAACTGCACCTGCGCCAGGCGGCACCGTGGCTCCTGTACCCCCTGGCGTACCTGGCCTTCTCCCTGACGAGAGGCGAGCTGCTCCTCCCGGGCACGCAGGGGCGCTACTTGTACGGCTTCCTCGACGTGGCAGCGGACGGCTACAAGAGCGTCCTGGCCAACGCTCTCCTCCTCGGCCTGGCCTTCTACGCCCTGGCGGTACTCCTCATCGCCCTCGACCACATCCGCCCGAACCCGGTCCACCACCGCACGAAAACCGGATTTCGCCTGGGGCCACCCGTGGGCTAAAGTAAACGACGTCGCCGCGACAAGCAGGACAAGCAGCGACATCGGGGTGTAGCGCAGCTTGGCAGCGCGCTTCGTTCGGGACGAAGAGGTCGTGGGTTCAAATCCCGCCACCCCGACAGTAAAACGCCAGATCAGGGGCCTGATCCGCATCGCGGGTCGGGCCCCTGAGTGGTTTCTGGAGATCGCTTGGGAGAAATCTGGGAGAAGATCTTGGTCGGCTTCTCCCAGGAGCAGTCTCCGGTGCCGCAGGAACAGCGGCGCTCGCGCGCCCGATGACCTGCGCATTCGCGAATCCGGGGCTCGTAGCTGACCAGTAATACCCGTGCGGGCCGCCCCAACGGTCGTTAGGAACACCGCATATGGCAGGTCATCGCTCAGCTCCTTCTCACGAGCGGGCCCGTGCGCTCGCCCAGCGGGTACGTGCGTTAAGGGAAGACCGTGGGTGGACGCGGGAACGGCTGGCGAAGGAGGCAGGCATCGCCGTCGGGACACTGGGCCGTCTGGAGAGCGAGGGAGCGATCCAGCCAGGTTTCCTGACCGTTGGCGCGGTGGCCGAGGCTCTTGCGGTCTCTCTCGATGATCTGTTCGGGGCGACCCAGGTCGCGCCCGTCACGCCCGGTCTGTGGTCCGCCGGGTACGAAGGGCGGGATATCGACTCGTTCGTCGCCGCGCTCGTCGACAGCCGCATCGGTGTCGTGGCGGATGTACGGCTCACGCCGATCAGCCGTAAGAAGGGCTTCAGCAAGACCCGCCTCGGGGAGGCACTGGCTGAAGCCGGAATCGAATACACGCACCTGCGTGGCCTGGGCAATCCGAAGGACAACCGGGAGCCCTTCTGGGACGGCCGCCTCGAAGTGGGGCGGGCACGCTTCCGTGGCCTGCTGCAGTCCGAGGCGGCGCAGTCCGACCTTGACCGCCTCGCGGAGCACGCCCGGCAGTCGCGGGTGGCGGTGCTGTGCTTCGAGAAGGACGAGAGCCGCTGCCACCGGCAGGTCGTTCTGGAGACGGTTCGCCAGCGGGCCGCCGTGCCGGTAGTTCCCCTGGCCTGACTTCACCCCTCGCTCCTGGACGCGCTCTTGCCCATAGCGCATGCCTCTCCTCCAATCATCAGATCGGGAGATCTGTGGAGGGGGCAACCATGGGATCAGGGAGTCGACAGCGCGCACGGATCATGATCACGGTCAAGACATACCCGGAGCTGTCCAACAAGTACCGGGAGACCAGTTGTGTGGCAGGCATACGTCTGGATGAGGGTGCGCCTCGGCATGTGCGCCTGTTTCCCGTCCCCTTCCGGCTCCTGCGGGAGGAAGACCAGTTCCGGAAGTACTCGATCATCGAGATCGATGTCGAGTCCCACGGCACGCGGGACTCACGGCCCGAGAGCCTGCGGCCGGACTTCAGCACCCTCAAGATCGTGGGTGAAGTACCGCCGGGCGGCGACTGGAAGCAGCGGTACAAGTACGTCGAGCCACTCGTCGCACCATCCCTCTGCGCGATCAAACGGGATCAAGCTCAACGCGGCACCTCGCTCGGCGTCTTCCGGCCCGCCGAGGCAAGTTTTCGGCTGACATCTGCCGAGCCCTGGCCTGTGTCCAAGGCTGCGCTGGCCGATCAACTGGATCTCCTGGAGCAGGACTTGGCCCCACTGGAGTGGCTACCGCTGGAGTTCCGCTACCGGTTCCGCTGCGCGGACAACACCTGCCCGACGCATGACATGGCGCTGAAGGACTGGGAGGCCGGCGCGTCGTACCGCAGGTTTCTCCGTAAGTACGGCGAGCGTGCCGTGCGGGACAAGCTGCGAGAGCGCTGGTACGACTCGATCTTCACCCGTGACCGCGCAGTCCACTTCTTCGTCGGCAACATCGCGGCCCACCCCAGGACCTTCATGCTGCTGGGCGTGTTCTACCCGAAGGCGCATGTGGTCGAGTACGTGCAGGACAGCCTGTTCGGCGTTTGACGACGTGTCACCCCCTGGTCCCCGCGACTGGCGCTCCCGGAAGATCCTTCACCTCGTGCCGCGAAGCCCGGTTCTTGGACGAGCCCGAGGCTAATGTTGTGCGCCTTGTGTCGGCGCGTGCGCAGCCCGGGAGTTGTGGTTGCCGACGGGCGCACGCGCCGCAGGGGGCGATCATCGACCAGGGGGGCAAGTGGAGCCGAGAAGCGCCACAGCCGTGGGGAGAGACTTTCCCTATACGGCGGAAACGACCTGCTACATCGAGGTCCACGAAGACGGCAGAGTCACCCATGGGGACTCACGAGCCGCATACGAGCGGACCGTTGCGGGCAAGTCCCGGCTGTTCGCCGTATGGCCCGGCCAGTGGTCGAGCGACCTCTTCGAGATCGACGACCTCGACGAGTACGCCAAGGCACACGGGATCAAACACGACCAGGATCGCACCGGACTCAGCGAGCACGTCCACGATGTGGAGTGGACCGAGGAGACGGCCTATAACACCAACCCTCGTAGCCCGTACATCAGTATCCGCCTCACGATGAAGTGCGGGTGCGAGATCCGGAACCTGGACGCCTTCGCCAAGCAGATGCGAGAACAGCACGGTTGGAGCGTCGCCACCAGCGGCGGCTGGGGCAGTGGTAGCGGCCCAGAAGGCACGACCTATTCCCTGCGGGTGCGACGCAAGAGTCTTGGCGCCTGATCAAGGAGTTCGGGGAGGGGATCATGGACAGCGACTGGGTTTCAATCGACTTCGAGACAGCCAACTACTGGCCGGGCAGCATCTGTTCGGTCGGCATGACAGCCGTGGTGGCCGGAAAGACAACGGATCGGTTCTCCACATTCGTGAACCCTCCCGGTGACGGTGGCTTCGCGGCGTACAACACCTCCATCCACGGCATCACTGCACAGATGGTCGATGGAGCACCTGCCTGGCCTGCGGCTCTACAACAGATTCTCGACTTCGCGGACGGCCGCCCGCTGGTCGCCCACAACGCTGCTCTCGACATCGGGGCATTGCGCGCCGCCTGCACGGAGACGGCGGTGAAATGGCCGGAGGTCCGGTACGCCTGCTCCCTGGTCGTCGCTCGCCAGACCTGGAGGCTGCCCGCCCACCGTCTTCCGTTCGTAGCCGAGGCCGCCGGCGTACCCATGACGGGCGCCCATCACGATGCTCAAGCGGATGCCGACACGGCCGCTCGCGTCATGCTCGCCGCCATGGCCGTACACGGGACGGACGAACTCGATGTTCTGCTGAGGAAACTCCAGATCCGTTACGGTCGGCTTTACCCGGATTCCGGGTCGTGGTCGAACTGCCGCCGCCGCATCGAGGAGAGGCGCCCGCCCATCCCGACCGCGAACCCGGACGCGGACCCCGAGGGCCCCTTGTACGGGCGCCACATCTGCATCACCGGCACCCTGAACTCCCTGTCCCGCACCGATGCCCAACACCGACTGGCAGACGTCGGGGCGCAAGCCACCGCCAGGGTGAGCCGCAAGACAGACATTCTGGTCGTTGGCACCCCCGACCCCACGCGCTTCGTCCCCGGCATGGCGCTCAGCGGGAAGCATCGGAAGGCGCAGGAACACCACGACGATCATCGCCACGGCGAACGCGACGCCGTAGCTGAGCGCGCTGGGCAGGCCCAGGTCGTGCAGCAGCGGGTCGAGTTCGTGGGAGATCGCGGGCTTGGACAGGGAGCCCAGGCCCAGGGTGCAGACGGTGATGCCCAGTTGGGCGCCGGCCAGCATCAGTGACAGCTCTCGCATACCGGCGAGGGCCGCGCCCGCGCCGCGCCGGCCCTCGGCGGCGGCCTTCTCCATGCGGTGCCGTTCGGCGGCGACGAGGGCGAACTCGGCGGCGACGAAGAACCCGCTGCCGATGAGCAGCAGGACGGTGACGAAGAGCGCCATCAGGAAACTCATGCCTGCTCCTCCGCCTGCTCGGCCAGCCGTTCCATGCGAACGCGGTCGGGGACGTGCCTGTCGAGGGTGCGTACGTCGATCAGCGCGCGGCCTCCGCCGGGCAGGTCGACGGTGAGGCGGTCGCCGATGGTCGGGAAGCGGCCGAGCCGGTCGACGATCAGGCCGGCGACAGTGTCGTAGTCGTCCTCCTGGGGCAGGTCAACGCCGGTGACTTCGCCGACCTCGTCGAGGCGGCGGCCGGCGTCCACCAGCCAGCCGGCGCCGTCCGCGACCGCGATCTCGGTGATGAGGTCGGACTCGTCGCCGATGTCGCCGACGAGTTCCTCGGCGATGTCCTCGTACGTGACGATGCCCGCCACAGCGCCGTGTTCGTCCAGGACGACCGCGAACTCGTCGCCCTGGGAGCGCATCCGCTCCACCGCGTCCGGCAGCAGCAGGGGCCGACGGGCGGCCTGGGCCGCCGTGGTGTCCGTGAAGCCGTCGGCGGGCAGGGCCATCAACTCCCGGACGCCGAGCACTCCGGTGACGTCGTCGGGATGGTCGCCCAGGACGGGGTAGTTGGAGTGGCCGTGCTTGGCGATCAGCTCGACCGCCTCGGCGAGGCTCGCGTCCTTGCGGACGAAGACGGCGTCCACGCGCGGCACCATCACCTCGTCCAGGGTGCGCTCGGAGAACTCCAGGGCGTGGTCGAGGAGTTCGGCGGCGCCCTTGGGCAGTTGGCCCTGCTCGTGGGACTCGCCGATCAGGTGGCCGAGTTCTTCCAGGGTGGCGCCGTGGTGGAGTTCTCGACGGGCTCGATGCCGATCCTGCGCAGGAACTTGTTGGCCGCGCCGTCGAAGATGTGCACGAGCGGGCCGACGACCTTCAGGTAGGCCAGGGTGGAGGAGGCCAGCGACTTCGCCAGCCGTTCGGGGACGGCGATTGCGAGGTTTTTGGGGCCAGTTCGCCGATCACCATCTGTACGACCGTGGCCAGGACGAAGGCGAGCACGACGGAGATTCCGCCGACGGCCCCGTCTGGGATACCGATGCCGGTCAGGACGGGCTCGAGCAGCGCGGACACCGACGGCTCGGCGATGAAACCGACGACCAGGCCGGTGACGGTGATGCCGAGTTGGGCGCCGGACAGCATGAAGGACAGGCGTTCCAGTACCTTCAGCGCGCGGGCGGCCTTCCGGTCACCGGCCTCGGCCGCACGGGCCAGGGCCAGCCGGTCGACGGACACGTACGCGAATTCCTGGGCGACGAAATAGCCGGTGCCAACGGTCAGAACCAGCACGGCGAGCAGGCCGAACCAGGCTTCCACGGCGCTCATCGACGCCTCAGCCCGCAGTGGACACCCGCCACGTGCCGCGCTCAGGAGAGACCTGGCGGAAGGGTGGTCGGGGACTGTGCCCCAGGGAGTCCGTCAAGCTGGCGGACAAGGGTGCTCCTTCACTAGAACGTTCGCCTTGGCAACGATTCTGACCGCATCCACGTTCCGGGCACGGCGGGGGCCGCTCACCCGCGACCGGGCGCCGGCCCGACCAGTTCGGACAGGACGTCCTCCATGGTCACGAAGCCGATCACCGTGCCCTGCTCCCCCAGGACCGCCGCGAGATGGCTGCCCTCGCCGCGCAGGGCGGTCAGCGCGTCGTCCAGCGGAGTGTCGATGCGCACCCGGGTGACCGGGTGCAGGGCGGCGGACGGGAAGGGGCGGTCCCGGTCGGCCACGCCGAGGGTGTCCTTGATGTGCAGGTAGCCCAGCAGGGCGCCGTCCGCGCCGGTGACCGGGAAGCGGGAGTACCCGGCGTCGGCGGCGGTCCGCTCCAGGCGGGCCGGAGTGATGGAGGCGTCGACCGTGCGCATCTTCTGCGCCGGGACGAGGATCTCGCCCACGGGGCGCGTGCCGAGTTCCAGCGCGTCGCGCAGCCGCTCCCCGTCGGCGGACGACAGCAGGCCGGCCTGGCGGGAGTCGAGGACCATGCGGGCGAGCTGGTCGTCGGTGAAGACCGACTCGATCTCGTCCTTCGGCTCGACGCGCAGCAGCTTCAACAGGGCGTTCGCGAAGGCGTTGATACCGAAGATCACCGGTCGGACGGCCTGGGTGAGGGCCACCAGGGGCGGGCCGAGCAGCAGCGCGGTCGGAACGGGCGCGGCGAGCGCGATGTTCTTGGGGACCATCTCGCCGATCAGCATGTGCAGATACGTCGCCACGGTCAGCGCGATCACGAAGGCGACCGGGTGCACCAGGCCGTCCGGGAGGTGGACCGTGTCGAAGGCGGGTTCCAGCAGGTGTGCGATGGCCGGTTCGGCGACCGCGCCGAGAACCAGCGAGGAGGCGGTGATGCCGAGCTGGGCCGTGGCCATCATCGCGGAGAGGTGCTGAAGGCCCCACAGGGTCATGCGGGCCCGCTTGTTGCCTTCCTGGGCGCGCGGTTCGATCTGGCTGCGGCGCACGGAGATCAGGGCGAACTCGCCGCCGACGAAGAAGGCGTTGGTCAGCAGGGTCAGAGCGCCGATGGTGAGCTGCAGCGCGGTCATCGGGCCTCCTCCGCAACCTGGACGGGTCGTGCCGGTGCGACGATGCGGACGCGGTGGGCGTGGTGGTGGTCGACGTCGAGGACGTCCAGCTGCCAGCCGTCCAGGTCGAGGGCGTCACCCTTGGCGGGTATACGGGCCAGGCGGGTGGCGATGAGGCCGGCGACGGTCTCGTACGGGCCCTCGGGCGCCGTCAGTCCTATGCCGGCGAGCTGGTCGAGACGCACTCCGCCGTCCGCCTCCCACGCCTCGCGGCCGTCGTCCGCCGCCGGGACGGGCAGCAGGTCGGGTGCCTCGACGGGGTCGTGCTCGTCGCGGACCTCGCCGACGACCTCTTCGACAATGTCCTCCATCGTCGCCACGCCCGCCGTACCGCCGTACTCGTCGATGACCACGGCCATCGTGCGGGTGGCCCGCAGGCGCTCCAGCAGCCGGTCGGCGGTGAGGCTGTCGGGCACCAGCAGGGGCTCGGTGGCCAGCTCGGTGACGAGGGTGGTCGCCCGTTTCTGCGGGTCGAGCGCGAGGACGTCGCGGATGTGGACGGTGCCGATGACCTCGTCGAGGCTGTCGCGGTAGACGGGGAAGCGGGACAGGCCGGTGGCGTGGGTGAGGTTCGCGGCGTCGGCGGCCGTGGCGTGCGTTTCCAGGGCCTTCACGTCGACACGCGGGGTCATCACGTTCTCGGCGGTCAGTTCGCCCAGGTGCAGGGTGCGGACGAACAGTTCGGCGGAGTCCGCCTCCAGGGCGCCCTGGGCGGCCGAGTGCCGGGCCAGCGCGACCAGTTCCTCGGGGCTGCGGGCGGAGGCAAGCTCCTCGGCGGGCTCCAGACCGAGGCGGCGTACGAAACGGTTCGCGATGCTGTTGAGGTGCCGGATGAACGGGCCGAAGGCGGCGGTGAAGCCACGCTGAGGACCCGCGACCACCTTGGCGACGGCCAGCGGCCGGGAGATCGCCCAGTTCTTGGGCACCAGCTCACCGACGACCATCAGGACGACCGTGGAGACGATCACGCCCAGCACGGTCGCCACGGCCGATGCGGCCCCGCCCAGGCCGGCCGCCTCCAGCGGACCGCGCAGCAGCGCCGCGAGCGACGGCTCTGCGAGCATGCCGATCACCAGCGAGGTGACAGTGATGCCGAGCTGGGCACCGGAGAGCTGAAAGGTCAGACGGCGTACGGCCTTCAGCGCGCCCTCGGCGCCGCGCTCACCCGCCTCGGCGGCCCGCTCCAGGTCCGAGCGCTCGACGGTGGTCAGCGAGAACTCGGCCGCGACGAACACGGCACAGATCAGCGTGAGGAGAAGGGCCACCAGGAGCAGCAGGACCTCGGTCACCGTGCCACCCCCGCTCCCTCATAGCAGCGGGACACGGCACGGCCGGTACTGGGAGGCTCACCCATTGGATGACCAACGCTCCTTCTGATGACACGGGTACGGCGGAAAGCCAGGGACCAGGGAGTGGAAAGAGGTCATTCGCTTCTACACCCACTGTAAAGGAGCCGCAAAGCATCGCCTTCGCGGGATACCGGGAACCGGTTTTCGGCCGTTCCCGCGCCACGGGCCTGGAGCACGACCTTCCCTCGCTCCTCCGACCCTATGCTTCTACTCGACTGTAGAAGGGCCTCGGCCCGGAACGTACGAACGCATGTGAAGGAGTGAACGCCCCAATGGTGTTCAAACGACTGCTCGGCTCGCTCGGCGTGGGCGGCCCCACGGTCGACACGGTCCTCGACCCCGCCCCTGCCCGGCCGGGCTCTGCACTCACCGGCCAGGTCCATCTCAAGGGCGGCAACGCCGACTTCGACATCGACCACATCACCCTGGAACTGGTGGCACGGGTCGAGGCCGAGCACGAGGAGGGTGAGAGCGAGGGCGTCGTCGTCTTCGACCGCTTCACCGTCGGCGGCGGCTTCCGGCTCGGCGAGGGCGAGCTGCGCAGCGTGCCCTTCACCGTGGTGCTGCCGTGGGAGACGCCCGTCACCGAGCTGTACGGGCAGGGGCTGGGCATCGTCCTCGGTGTGCGCACCGAGCTGTCGGTGGCCGGCGCGAAGGACAAGGGTGACCTGGACCAGCTGAGCATCGCACCGCTCCCCGCCCAGGAGGCGATCCTCGAAGCCCTCGGCCAGCTCGGGTTCGGCTTCAAGTCGGCCGACCTCGAATACGGACGCATTCGCGGCACCGGTCAGCAGCTCCCCTTCTACCAGGAGATCGAGCTCACCCCGGCCCCGCAGTACGCCCACCAGGTCAACGAGATCGAGCTGACCTTCCTCGCGGGCCCGGGCGGCATGGAGGTGGTTCTGGAGGCCGACAAGCGCGGCGGCTTCTTCTCCGAGGGCCATGACACAGTCACCCGGTTCACGGTCGGCCACCACGACGTCCGCGACTGGAACACCGAAGTCGACGGCTGGATCCGCCAGTTGGTCGAGCACCGGGCCTCGTACGGCTCTCACCAGGGCGCCTACGGCCATGGCGACCCGTACGCCGGCCACGGCCACGGCGGACACCACGGGCCCGACGACCACCGTTCCGGCCCCGGCATGGGCACCGTCGTCGCGGCGGGCGCGGCCGGCCTCGCCGTCGGTGTGGTAGGCGGCATGGTGGCGGCCGAAGTCGTGGACGAGGTCGGCGACTTCTTCGAGGGCGACGAGGAAGAGGAGGAGGAGTGACGAGGCTCGCCGGAACTTATCCGACCGGCGGGTAGTTTCTACGTTGCTGTAGACCTTGATCCGTTTCGCATTTCGACTCTCTGGAGTTTTCATGGCCCTGTGGGACCGCTTCAAGGAGTCTGCATCGACGATGCAGACCCAGCTCATGGCGAAGAAGAATGATCTCAAGAGCGGCGCCTTCCGCGACGCGAGCATGGCGATGTGCGCCCTGGTCGCCGCCGCCGACGGCTCCATCGACCCCGCTGAGCGCCAGCGGGTGGCGCAGCTGATCGCCACCAACGAGGTGTTGCAGAACTTCGATGCCATGGATCTGCAGCGGCGCTTCGACGAGAACCTCAACAAGCTGACCGCCGATTTCGCCTTCGGCAAGGTGAGCGTGTTGCAGGAGGTCGCCAAGGCGAAGAAGAAGCCCGCCGAGGCCCGTGCCGTCATCCAGATCGGCATCGTCATCGGCGGCGCGGACGGCGACTTCGACAAGACCGAGCAGGCCGTCGTACGTGAAGCGTGCTTCACGCTGGACCTGCCGCCGCACGAGTTCGACCTCTGAGCAGCACGGACCACACCCGGCAGGCGCGCTTCCCCACCGACAGCGCCTGACCCGCCGTCGCCCGGCGGGTCAGAGGGGCGTGGCCGCGTGGAGGATGAAGATCATGGTCACGGCGGAGTTCGCGGACGACATCGCCGATACGGCCGTACCCGCCGCCGCACCCCATGTCGCCAGGCCGACAGTGGTGAACACCGACGGCCAGCGGCGTCCGGTCGGTGCGGGTCCGAGCAGGGCCGCCACCCTGCGCGGCACGGGCCCCGGCGCGGCGAAGCCGGCGAGCGTGGCCGGTGGTGCGCCGTGGGAGACCAGCGCGGCCCTGCCGATCGCCCGCGCCACGGTTCGACGGCTGCCGACGGCCTGGGCCGCGTCCTCGTCGGCCCAGCGCTCCGCCGTGTACGACACCGCCGTACGCAGGGGTCGCAGGAACGGGTTGGCGCGCGCGGCCAGGTGCACGGCGAGCAGGTGGCGGTGGTGGCGGGCGGTGAGGTGGGCGCGCTCGTGGGCGAACAGGGCGCGGCGCTCAGCCGGTTCCAGGGAGTCGAGCAGTGCGGTGGTCACGACGATCCGGTCGCGGCGACCGCCGGGCAGCGCGTACGCGTAGGGCACCTTGTCGGGCAGGACCGCGACCTCCATACCCGGCAGTCCGGCAAGGGCCCGGTGCGCTCGACGGCGTACCCGGCGGTGCCGCCACAGCGTCTGACCGCAGGCCAGGGCCACCACACACAGAGCGGGGATGGCCACCTTGCCGGCGACCTCGTCATACGGGACGGCCTCGCGCACCTCGGGGTCCGACCAGCCGTCGGGCAGCGGGTTGCCTGGGAGCTGAGCGGTGCCGACCACCATGAGCAGCGCCAGGCACACCGTGCTGCACACGGCCATCACCGCGGCCACACCGGTCAGCAGCCGGGTCGCGGTACGCGGATGGAGATGCTGCTCGGCGAGGCGGGCGACCGGCCACGCCGTCAACGGCAGTATCAGCGGCAGAAAAACGAAGACCCCCATCGGGTGTCAGTCTTCCCCTCCGTCGCGGGACCGGCCCAGAAGTTCGCGCAGCAGCCGTTCGTCGTCGGGACCGAGGCCGGTGACGAAACTGGCCAGTACGGCCTGCCGGTCTCCCTCGTTGTCCAGCACCCGGCGCATCTTGTGGGCGGCCAGGCCGGCCTGGTCCGCCACGGGCAGCCACGCGAAGGACCGGCCCGCCCGTTCGCGGGTGACCGCACCCTTGGCCAGCAGCCGGGTGAGGATCGTGATGACGGTCGTATAGGCGAGGCCACTCCCCAGGCGCTCCTGGACCCAGCCGGCCGTCGCGGGCCCGTCCGCCTCCCGCAGCGCGGACAGCACCAGCGCCTCCAACTCGCCCTGCCCCCGTCGCCGGGGACGCTGCCGGTGATCCGTCACGCCCTGTCTCCCTTCCGCTGCCGCGTACTTCATGAGCGCTCCATCGTAAGGACACCCTGGGCCTCGCGCCCGCATCACACCCCGTACCATTTCTACAGTGATGTAGATTATCGTCGGGTGCAACCGCACCGCAGGATCTCAACCAGGAGGAAAACAGTGGGAGTTTCCCTGTCCAAGGGCGGCAACGTCTCGCTCAGCAAGCAGGCGCCGGGCTTGACCGCTGTCCTGGTCGGCCTGGGCTGGGACGTCCGGACGACCACCGGCACCGACTTCGACCTCGACGCCTCCGCCCTGCTCCTGGACGTCTCCGGCAAGGTCCTCTCGGACGGGCACTTCGTCTTCTACAACAACCTCACCAGCCCGGACGGGTCCGTCGAGCACACCGGGGACAACCTCACCGGCGAGGGCGAGGGCGACGACGAGTCGATCAAGGTGAACCTGGCGGGCGTACCCGCCGAGGTCGACCGGATCGTCTTCCCTGTCTCCATCCACGACGCCGACAACCGCGGCCAGAGCTTCGGCCAGGTCCGGGGTGCCTTCATCCGGGTCGTCAACCAGGCGGGCGGGCAGGAGATCGCGCGTTACGACCTGTCCGAGGACGCCTCCTCCGAGACGGCGATGGTCTTCGGCGAGCTGTACCGGGGCGGCGCCGAGTGGAAGTTCCGCGCGGTCGGCCAGGGGTACGCCTCCGGACTGGCCGGGATCGCCTCCGACTTCGGCGTCAGCATCTGACCAGGCCGACACGCGCTGCCGGGCCTCCCCCTCTCAGGGGTCGGGTCCGGTGGCCGACCCACCGGGAGACCACGTGGCCGACCCGACTCGCCTCCGCCCCGAGGACCGACCCGACTTCGAAGCGATACTGCGGCTGGCGATGAGCAGCGCCGTCATCGGAAGGACCTGCTCACCGACCCCACCGGCCAGACAGCGGTCCGAGTGCGGGAACGGGCCCTCGACACCGCCGACGAGATCACGGCGGTGACGGGGAGGGAGTACGCCGCCCACCTCGCCCTGCGGGCGGCTGCCCGGCACGGCCCGACAGGCCCGTCGACGAGCCGCGGCACCCTGCTGCCCGCACTCGCCGTGCTCACGCCGGTTGTGGCCGCCGTGTCCGCCGCAGCACTGCTCCTGCTCGGCTACACGCTCCAACTCGCTGGCACGACAGGCGACTTGACGCCGTCGCTGGTGACCGCCGGCTGGGTGCTGACGCTCGTCACGGCGCTGAGCACTCTCGTGGCGCTCGCGGCCCTGCTGCGGACAGCGGTGCGTGAGCGCAGTGGCCCGCCGACCGCCGAGCGGGTGGAGCGGGCCCGGCTGTCCTGGCATCAGGCGCTGCTGGACCAGGCATTGGTGCCACACCTGCGCCGATACGTCGCCGAGGACCCGTCCCTCGGTACGGCGGAGGCGAATCCCATCCCCGCGCACGCTCGTCCCACCGACCGCCCCGCCCGCTGGCCCTCCCCAAGGACAGGACCCCATGTTCGGACTGAGTGAACTGGCCGTCATCCTCATCGTCGTCATAGCCGTCCTCGCCGCCAAGAAACTCCCTGAACTGGCGCGCTCGGCAGGCAAGTCGGCCCGCATCCTCAAGGCCGAGGCCCGTGCCATGAAGGACATGGAGAAGGCGAAGGAGGGAGAGGGCGCGGAGGCGGGCTCGGCTCCCCTGGTCATCCAGGGCGAGACAGCCGCTCCGGGCACCGGCACGCCCGCCCCCGCCACTGAACCCGAGCGACCGGGCCCTGAGAGCAGCGCGCCGGCGCGGAATACCTGACGGCAGAAGTCGGGCGTCACTTGATGCGCCCCGCGCTGCGCGTCGCGGCGTGGAGCAGGTACTCCAGCGGGCCACGCCGGAAGTACCGGGTCCCGACGACCGCCAGGAAACATGACGGCAGCGACGACATAGGTCAGGGCCCGTTACAGCGGCCAGGAGGAATTCCCAGGGACGGCCGGACATGGCTCCCGACAGACGGCCAGAAGCACGGTCGGTGACGAGCGAACCGGCTACTCGAACAGATGCCGGTGTGCTCTGCTCCAGGCGATCCTGTCGTCGAGTTCAGTCAGGAGCCCGTCGGCTACCCAGGTGGCTTGGGGCTCATGGCCCTGCTCGGCCAGCCGACCCACGAGGTCGGCGTTGTCCTGCTGTCTGCCAATGACGGAGCTGACGATCCCAGCAGCCGAGTCAAGGCCGTACGCGGTACAGAAAATCTCCAGCCGCCGACGGCGGTCGGGCGCCGCCGGGTAGCGCAGCCAGCGCAGGCACTCGGCGTCGTCGCGGAACGGGGCGACGTACTCCAGCGCGTAGGCCACGTCGTGCACCCGCAGTGCCGGGCGGGCGAAGTCCCAGTCGATGATTCCCACCGGCTGGTCGCCCCGCCACACGACGTTCCAGGGGCCGAAGTCCCCATGGCAGACGACCTCGTCGTGGCCGGAGCCGCCCGCGCCTACGGACCAGATCGCGCCCGGCGGGGGCGAGAAGCCGGCACAGGCGTCGTGGTAGTCACGCAGCAGCCGGGCGAAGTTCCTCAGGCCCTTGTCATCCACCACCTTGGCCCAGCCCGCGGACCCGGAGTCACCCTCGATGAAGGACACGGCTTCCCGCCCTTCCTCGTCGAATCCCAGGGGGCGGGGCGCATAGGCGAAGCCGACCTCCTCCAGGTGCCGCAGTAGCGCGTGGACGCTGGGTGTCCACGGCTGGGCGGGCCTGCGGACAGTGTCACCGATCCGCACCACCCGACGATGGACACCGTCCTGCATCACTTCCTCACTGGCCACCCGATTCACGCTACCCAGCCACCCCAGCTGGCGGCACCTCGATTACCGTCAGCGACGAATGGCGGTCAGTTACCTCCCCGACAAATGGCCGCTGTCGGCGGTGGCGCCGCCGCGCAAGACGCCCAAGCCGCGGGCCCCGGTGCTGGATCCGGCCAAGGACTGGATGGTGTAGGCCATATCAGGTCCTCCGTACGCGGCTGCAGCCGGTGAAGACGACGAGCGCGACCACGGTTGCCACCTCGGTGGCCAGGGCGTCTGCGAGCAGCTTGTCCAGGTGTGGCTGAACCACGTCGACCAGAGCGAACAGCACTGTCGATCCGCTGAGCCCCGCCATCACGCCGGCGCCCCAGTAGCGGTGCCGGGCCCAGAACCACTGGATCAGGAGCATTCCGACCGGCACGGCGACAGGCAGTTGTCGTTCCCCAGCAGGGTGAGCACGGCCCAGCCGGCAGCGCACACCGCCGAGCACCACACCAGGATCCAGGCCGTCTCACTCCACGTCACTGGCCTCGCCTCGTCCACCGCGTCGCCCCTTTCCGTCAACGACGCCATTTAGCAACGGTCGGTCGCCCGGTCGGCATGCCTGTTTCCAGCATGGTCCGCGTATGCCGGACTGCCGTCCTGCGGCAAGATCGCACGCCACATCAGCCGTGTGGACGTCAGGGGTGAACAAGGCAAGCGGGGGGCGGGGGCTGAACGCGGGGCTTGACGCTCCGTTTCCAGCCCCCGACTTTCCTCAGGGCCGTCAGGGCCGGATGACCACGCGGGTGCCGCCGTAGACCACCGCGAGTGCCTCGTCGGTCGAGGTCCGCGTGACCGACGTCCAGGTGCCGTTCAGGTTGATGTTGCCCTCACTGCCGACATAGGCGGTGCCGACTGCCGGTACGGTCCCGGTCGTGGTCGTGGTCGTCTCACCGAGCCCGGTGACCGGTCTGGCGATCAAGGCCATCACCGGGTCCGGCCTGCCAGGCACGATCAGCCAAGGTCGGCATCACGGTGAACTGGTCGGCTGCCGGACCCTCTTCGCTGATCACGAAGTGCGAGCCGGGCGTCGACGGCGGGACGACCGCCACGGCGGCAGGCAACGCCACCTCCGACAAGGCCACTCCGGCCTTGGGCAGCCATCAGGTACACGTCCGTGCGACCCAGCAGTCCGGCAAGAGCATCATCATCGCCTACCTGACGTAGCCGCTCGTGGGCGTGAAACTCCGAATGCGGCAGCTCCACGGGCAACGCGGGGTGACCGGCTGTGGACACAGCTCTTGTGATCCACAGCTTGTGGGCAAGTCCTGCCGAGAACCGAATCGGAGTTCTGCAGGGCTTCAACGGGGTTACCGCAAGCCATACTTGACATGCGGGGATCGTCCCGTGGTGGCTTGAAAGCGGGAGGGGCAGCAATCCTGTGAACAGCGGCAGTAAGGGGCTGAGGAAGGTCGAGGTGCGGCTCAAGTGGGACCCGAGTCCCTTGAATCGGCCGCCTCATCATCTCGACATCATCGCCGCGACCTACTCGGCCGACGCCCTCTACGGGCGGCCGGTATATGTCGTCCACTTCGACAGCCGCTCGCCGGACGGCACCATCAACATGAGCAGGCACAGCCAGACCGGCCAGGGTTTCGGCTACGTCGAAGCGATGACCCTGGAACTCGACCGCCTCGCGCCCTCCTTCGCACGCGTGGTCGTGGGGGTGGCGATCCACCAGAACACCGGCCCCAAGACTTTCGGCGACATCTCGAACGCCGGAGTACTGGTCGCCGAGGGGTACACGGAGCTGTTGAAGGACGACTTCGCGCAGATCGAGGGATCCACCGCCGGGACCGTCGCGGAGTTCACCAGGAACGCCGCCGGAACGTGGGAGTTCCACGAGATGGTCCGGGGGTTCGACAGCGAACCGGTGGTCTTCAGCGCGGAGATGGGCTCCGCCCCGCAGCCCTGACCGGGCAGCCGTGCGCGGAGCCTTGGCCGGCCGCCGCGCCGGGCGGGGCATTCTGCGCCCCGCCACCCGGTGAAAGAGTGGCGGGGCGGGGGCGGCTCCGTCCAGCGAGGGACTCGCGGGCATCAAGCCGGATCGGCCTCGTCGACGGGGGCAACGAAGCCAGGCGGGCATAGCACCCAACCCGATTTTTATGCGGATCTCGTGAAACTTGCTTGATTTTTGAAAGATGTGGCCCGCGTGACACCGTGGGGCTGTGGCGGGTTGCGTCGTCCTCCGGCAACCTCCCACGGCACCCCGAAGGCGAGCTTGAGGCCGATCGCCCGGATCGGGAGCGGGTCGGGCGGTGCAGGGTCCGGCATCAAAAACACGTAAAGATTGCCGGGATCAGGCAATGCCGATGCCGTCTCGAACATGTGAGCATGGCACCCAGCGGCATGGTGATGCGGACGAGAGGCGGTGGGGGCGGATGGGCTGGTTTCTGGGTCTCGGCATCGCGGGGATCGTTCTCCTGGCGCTGTCCCTCGTCTTCGACGGCGTACTCGAAGGACTCTTCGACGGCGTCGGCGTGCTGGACGGTCTCTTCGACGGGCTGCTGTCGCTGCCGGTCATCGCCGGATTCGTGTCCATGCTCGGCTTCTCCGGTGCGATCGCCATGGGCACCGTGGGCGTGGGCGCGGTCGGTGCGACCGCGATCGGCACGCCGACCGGGCTGGCAACAGGCTGGCTCGTGTACCGCCTCAGCCGGGTGCTGCTGGGCGACCGGTCCGGTGCGGCTCCGCGCGACGAAGATCTGCTCGGCGCCTCCGGATCCGTGGTCACGGCGATTCCGGCCGACGGCTACGGCGAGGTGCTGGTCCACCTGGCCGGGCAGCGTGTGAAGCTCGCCGCGAAGAGCCCGGCCCCGGTGGCCCGGGGGGCCGAGGTCTGGGTGGAGGGGACCCTGTCTCAGACAGCGGTGTTCGTACGCCCCGTGGAGCGCTGACCGAACCGCACCGCCGCCGCTCTCTTCGCACCGCCCTCCGGTGCCTGTTCCACATGTTCCTTTACCCGTACCTGTATCGATCCGCCGTCCTCTGGGAGGGCTGAGGGGAATTCGCCATGAGTTCAGTCGTTGTCGCCGTCATAGGAGTCGTCGTACTCCTCGTCCTGCTGGCGCTGGTCGTCGTCACGCGCTACAAGGTCGCCGGTCCGAGCCAGGCGTTCATCGTCACCGGGCGGCGCGGCAAGACGGCCACCGATCCGGAGACCGGCCGTGTCTTCACCGACAACAGCGGGCAGAAGGTCGTGGTCGGCGGCGGCGTGTTCGTCGTGCCGTTCGTACAGCAGAAGTTCACCCTCGACCTGTCCTCGCGGCACATCCCGGTCGCGGTCCGCGGCGCGGTCACGCTGCGCGGTGTCAAGGCGCACCTGGAAGGCGTCGCCATCGTCAAGGTCGGCGGCAGCGAGGACTCCATCCGCGCCGCCGCCCAGCGGTTCCTGATGCAGCAGGACGGCATCGTCGGCTTCACCCAGGAAGTGCTCTCCGGCGCACTGCGCGCCATCGTCGGCCGGATGTCGGTGGAGGACATCATCCGCGACCGGGCCGTGTTCGCCGGGCAGGTCGCCGAGGAGGCCGAGGCGAGCCTGTCCGGGCAGGGCCTGGTGCTGGATGCCTTCCAGATCCAGGACATCACCACCGAGGGCTCCTACCTGGAGGACCTCGGCCGCCCCGAGGCCGCCCGCGCCAAGCAGGAAGCCGACATCGCCGAGGCCGTCGCCCGTCGTGCCGCCGAGCAGGCCCGGCTGAAGGCCGAGGAGGAGATCGCCATCGCACAGCGGACGTTCGCGCTGAAGCAGGCCGAGATCAAGGCCGAGACCGATGAGGCCGCGGCCCGTGCGGCGGCGGCCGGTCCGCTCGCCGAGGCGGACCGGCGCCAGCAGGTGCTCGCCGAGCAGGAGAAGGTCGCCGAGCGCCAGGCGGCGCTGACCGACCGGGAGTTGGACACCAAGGTCCGCAAGCCCGCCGACGCCGCCCGCTACCAGGCCGAGCAGGAGGCCGAGGCCCGGCGCATCGCGCAGGTCAAGGAGGCCGAGGCGGACGCCCAGCGGTCCCGGCTGACCGGTGAGGGCGAGAAGGCGCACCGCGCCGCGCTCGCCGACGCCGTACGCATCGAGGGGGAGGCCGAGGCCGCCGCGATCGGCGCGAAGGGCGCCGCCGAGGCCGAGGCCATGCGGAAGAAGGCGGACGCGTTCGCCCAGTACGGCGACGCGGCCGTGCTGCAGATGCTCGTCGAGGTCCTGCCCCAGGTCGTCGCCAAGGCGTCCGAGCCGCTCAGCGCCATCGACAAGATGACGGTCATCTCCACCGACGGCGCCTCGCAGCTCTCCCGCACGGTCGCCGACAACGTCGCCCAGGGCGTCGAACTCCTCAGCTCCACCACCGGAGTCGACCTCGCCGAGCTGCTGAAGAACCTCACCCAGCGGGCCGGCGGTTCGCAGCCCGAGGCCGCGGCGTCCGCCGAGGCGAACGGCAAGATCGAGATCACCGGCTGACGTCGCCGCAGGCAGTGGCGTGAGCCCGGGCGGCCGTGAACCGCCCGGGCTTCAAGGACAGCTGTCGGCGTGTGCGGGACCCGGCGAGCGGCCGCGAACGCCTTGCGGCCGCTCGGCCGGCCGGGCGCAGGGGTGGGGCGAGCCGTCCCCGTCCTCCGCCTCAACGCCGCCGCCGGACACTGTCTGCACGAACGCTCACACGCGTGACGCCCCGGACGAGGGCGTCCGGGGCGTCGGGCCGCGGTGGCCGCTTTCCCTTACACCGCGACGATGCCCTCCATGCCGGACTCGGCGAAGGAGGGCAGTCCTGTGACGGTGGTGACCTTGGTGAGCGAGCCGTTCCTGCCGACGCGGAAGCCGTCGACCGTGCCGGAGAGGGCGTTCTGCACGTACAGGAACTTCTCGTCGCTGGTCACCGCCAGGTCGATCACGCCCTGTGACATGGCCGAGGGCGGGGTGGCGATGCCGACGTCGTTGGTGAGCGCGAGCTTTCCGTGCCGGTCGGTGCGGTAGCCGGTGACGGTGGAGTTGCCGGTGTTGCCGCCGTAGAGGAAGTCACCGGCGCGCTCCAGCCAGCACAGCGTGTTCTGGCCGTTGGGCAGGGGCTGCTGGAGGACCTTGAGGGTTCCGTCGGCGCGCACCTTGTACGTGCTGACCGTCGATTTCTCGGCCTCGGCCACCAGCATCCGGCCGCCCTTGTCGAAGGTGATCGCGAACGGCACGCCACCCGCCGAGTCGTTGACCACCGGCCGATGTGCGGGACGTCCGTCGGCCCGCATCGGGAAGACCTCGACGGTGTTCGCCGACTTGGTGGTGACGACCAGCGCACGGCCGTCCGGCGTGAACGCGACCTGGCCGGGCGAGCTGCTGAACAGCGGCACCTTCTCGTTGTCCAGCCCCAGCGAGCGGGACGAACCGTCCAGCGGCACCAGCCCCTTGGCTGTGATCCGGAAGCCCTGGACACTGCCCGCTCCGCCCGCGTTCATGACGTAGGCGAGTCTGCCCGACACGGCGATCGAGGCGGGGAAGTCTCCGCCCGAGTCCACCACCCGGCGGCCCGTCAGCTTCCGGCCCTCGACCCGGAACGAGGTCACGGTGCCGCTGCCCGCGTTGACCGCCAGGAGCAGCCCCGACCGATCGTCGTAGACGAGCGAGCCCTGGGAGGCGAGCGAGTCGGTGGGCGCGTCGACCTGGTCGCCGCCCTTGCCCCCGGTCGCGTAGCTGCCTGCGGCGCTCAGCGCACCGTCGTCGCCCCGTTCGAAGACTCGGATGCTGTTGCCGTCCAGTTCGTTGCCCTGCACGAAGACGGCATGGTCGGCCCCGGTCTTCCCCGACCCCGTGTCTCTCCGGGCGGTCTCCCCGGCCGAGGCGACGGTCACGGTCGTGGCAGCCGCCGCAGCGACGAGTACTCCCGCGCCCGCGAGGGTCAGCCGTACCTGTAACGCCGACCTGCGCCTGGTGTGCCTGCTCATGCGTTGCTCCTCGGATCTTCGCCACCACACATCGGCGGCGGGCAGAACCAGAGTTGCCCGAGTGGCGGACGGGGCCAAGGTGTTCGGCTGCCGCGTCAGAGTCTCGTAAGACCTTTCCGGCGCCCACGCCGTAAACCGCCTCACCCAGGCCCCTCACGGAGGCCGAGACCGTCGCGGGCGCGACCCCGGCCGGCTCCGGCACGAACTGCACGCATGCATACACATCGTCGGCATCGCGGAAGACAACCTCTATGCATACGGCCGCCCCATGGGAAGCCTGCTCCTCGTCCGGCACCTCACCGGTCCGCACCGCGACACCCGCGCCGGGAGGTCCGCCGAAAACCTCCCGCCGGGGCCACGTCATCGACCCGGTCCGCGGCACGACCGTGGACCTCGCGGCCACCGGCCTCACCCCGGAGTACGACGGCATCCTCCACGGCCTCTGCGTCGGCCGGTGCCGACGCGTCTTCGCCGACGAGCACGGCGTACCGCTCACCGCGTGAGGACGCCGCTGCCCAGGTCTTACGGAGCGGTGACGTGACGGGCGCGCTGCTGCTGTGCGGCGGGCCCGTGGTCCTAGCGTTCGGAGTATGCGAGTACTGGTCACCGGCGGAGCCGGGTTCATCGGGTCCCATATCGTCGAGGCGCTGACCGCGCACGGGCACGAGGCGGTCGTGTTCGACCTGCGCGACGGGCTGGACGTGCGCGATACCGAGGCCGTCGCCTCCGCCCTGCCGGGCGTGGACGCCGTGTGTCATCAGGCGGCGATGGTGGGGCTGGGGACGGGGTTCGGCGACGCGGTCGAGTACGTGTCGCGCAACGACCTCGGTACGGCGGTGCTGCTCGCCGCCCTGGCCGACGCGGGGGTGCGGCGGTTCGTGCTCGCCGGGTCGATGGTGGTGTACGGGGAGGGACGGTACGCGTGCGAGTGGCACGGGGTCGTGCGGCCGGGGCCCCGGGGCGTCGCCGATCTCGACGCGGGGCAGTTCGAGCCCCGGTGCCCGCGCTGCGGTGCGGAGTTGGCTCCGGGGCTGGTGGGCGAGGACGCTCCCGTCGACCCCCGGAACGTGTACGCGACGACCAAGCTGGCCCAGGAACACCTGGCGGCGGCGTGGGCGCGATCGACGGGTGGTTCGGCGGTGTCGTTGCGCTACCACAACGTGTACGGGCCGGGGATGCCGCGCGACACCCCGTACGCGGGGGTCGCCTCCTTCTTCCGGTCCGCGCTCGCGCGCGGTGAGGCGCCGCGTGTCTTCGAGGACGGCGGGCAGCGGCGGGACTTCGTGCACGTACGGGATGTGGCGGCGGCCAACGTGGCGGCCCTGGAGGCCGAGCCCCGGGCGGGGGTGCTGACCGCGTACAACACCGGCAGTGGGGAGCCGCACACGGTCGGCGAGATGGCGCGGGCGCTGGCCGCCGCGTACGGCGGGCCCGAGCCCGTGGTGACCGGCGAGTACCGGCTGGGGGACGTACGCCACATCACCGCGGACTCGTCGCGGCTGCGGGCGGAGCTGGGCTGGAAGGCCGAGATCGGGTTCGCGGAGGGAATGCGGGAGTTCGCGACGGCGAGACTGCGCGGGGAGTAGCAACCGGCTGGGGCCGCCCGCGTTCATGCCCCGGGCGCGGGAAGTGTCACCACGAAGCGGCAGCCGCCGGGGACGTTGTGCACGGCCGTCTGTCCCCGGTGGGCCTCCACGATGCCGCGGACGATGGCGAGGCCCAGGCCCGCTCCGGCCGGAGGTGTACGTGCGTGCGTGCCGCGCCAGCCGGTGTCGAAGACGCGCGGGAGGTCCTCCTCCGGGATGCCGCCGCAGCCGTCGGTGACGGACAGGACGACCCCGGTGTCCGACCGTTCGGCGACCACCGCGACCGTGCCGTCGGCCGGGGTCCGGCGGATCGCGTTGACCAGCAGGTTGCCCAGGACCCGGCTCATCTCCTTGCCGTCCACCTCGACCGGCACGGGCTCGACCCGGTCGCCGACCAGCCGTACGCCGTGTTCCCGGGCCAGGGGGTCCGCGCCGGCGAGGGCGTCGCCGACGAGGTCGTACAGGGAGATGCGGGACGGGGACAGGGCGAGGGTGCCGGCATGTATGCGGGAGAGTTCGAACAGGTCCCCCACCATGCCGTTGAGCCGGTCGACCTCGGTGCGGATCTGGCGGAGGTAGCGGGGCGGGTCCGCGGCCACGCCGTCCTCCAGCGCCTCGGACATCGCCCGCAGGCCGGCGAGCGGGGTGCGCAGGTCGTGCGAGATCCAGGCGACGAGTTCGCGGCGGGAGGTCTCCAGGGCGCGTTCGCGGTCGCGGGACTCGGCGAGTTTCGCGCTGGTGGCCGCCAGCTCCCGGCTCAGTGCGGTGAGTTCGGCGGTCGCCGGGCCGTCGGGGGCGGCGAAGGCGCCGCCGTCGCCGAACGAGCGTGCGGCGAGGGCGAGTTCGCGGCTGCCGGCGACGACCCAGCGTCCCAGCAGCAGTGCGGTGGCCAGCGAGACGACGGCGGCCATGGCGACGACCGTGGTGACGACGGTCAGGTCGTGCGCGGACAGGAACATCGCCTGCGCCACGGCCAGCGTGCCGGCGAGCATCGCGGTCACGGCGACAGCGGCGACGACCGTGAGGGACGTGGTGAGCGACCGCCGCCGGATGAGCCACAGGGTTCCCGCGCCGAGCAGTCCCGCCGCGGCGGCGCCCAGGAAGGCGAACAGGGCTATGAGGAGGGTGTCACGCACGGTCAGACGCCTCCTCGCGTGCCTGGGCGTCGAAGCGGTAGCCGACGCCCCACACCGTCTGGATCAGCCGGGGCCGGGCCGGGTCGTCCTCGACCTTGCCGCGCAGCCGGCGCACATGGACGGTCACCGTGGACAGGTCACCGAAGTCCCAGCCCCACACCTCGTGCATCAGCTCCTCGCGGGCGTACGCCCGGCAGGGGTTCCGGAGGAAGAACACGAGGAGGTCGAACTCCCGGATGGTGAGGGCGAGTTCGGTGCCGTTCCTGGTGGCGCGGCGGGCGGCCGGGTCGACGGTGAGGCCGGCCGCGTGCAGGGAACGGGCCGCGGGGGCGGGCCGGGTGCGGCGCAGTACGGACTCCACGCGCAGGACGAGTTCCCGGGGGCTGAAGGGTTTGGTGACGTAGTCGTCGGCGCCCACCTCCAGACCGAGGATGCGGTCGTCCTCGTCGCCGCGCGCGGTGAGCATGATGACCGGTACGGGTCCGTGCCCGCGTATCCGGCGGCACACCTCCAGGCCGTCCATGCCGGGCAGCATCAGGTCCAGGACCACCAGGTCGGGCCAGTGCGCGGCGGCCCTGGCGAGCGCCTCGGGGCCGTCTCCCGCCCGGTCCACGGTGTAGCCGGCCCGGTCGAGGTACCCGGAGACGACCTCGGCGACCGTGGGGTCGTCGTCCACGACAAGGACGCGCGCCGCACCTCCGTTCCTGCCCGGGGCGGCTCCGGTACCTGGTGATTCGTGCGGTTGCTGCATACGTCCAGCCTCCCACCGGGCGCGTCCGGGTGCCGTGCGCCGGCGTCGACGTCCGCGTTTCGTAAGGAGCTGAAGTCCGTTACCTCCCTTTTGTCTCCGTAGGGTGAAAGCCGTGACAACCTCTCCTGCAACGGAACCGGAAGCGGAGACGGCCACAGCGCCCGTCGACGTGGTCCTGCCCTGTCTGAACGAGGCCGAGGCCCTGCCCTGGGTGCTCGCCCGCATCCCGTCCGGCTGGCGTGCGCTGGTCGTGGACAACGGCTCCACCGACGGCTCGGCCGACATCGCCCGTGCTCTCGGCGCGCGGGTCGTGTCCGAAGAGCGCCGTGGATTCGGCGCGGCCTGCCACGCCGGGCTGACCGCCGCCACCGCGGACATCGTGTGCTTCTGCGACTGCGACGCCTCGCTCGACCCGGCGCTGCTCGTCCCCTTCGTACGCGAAGTACGCGACGGCGGGGCCGACCTGGTGCTCGGCCGGCGCCGCCCGCAGAGCCGGGGCGCCTGGCCCGTGCACGCCCGGGCCGGCAATCTCGCGCTCGCCCGGCTGCTGCGCCGCCGCACCGGGCTGCGCCTGCACGACCTCGGTCCGCTGCGCGCCGCCCGCCGGGAGCGGCTGCTGGCCCTCGGGCTCACCGACCGGCGCAGCGGATACCCCTTGCAGATGGTGGTGCGGGCCGCCGACGCGGGCTGGCGCGTCACCGAGCACGACGTCCCGTACCTGCCGCGCGCCGGCGCCTCCAAAGTGACCGGCACCTGGCGCGGCACCTGGCAGGCGGTACGGGACATGAGCCGCGTCCTGGCCCAGGCTCCCGTCACGCCCACCGCGTCCACGGCACCCGTGCAAGGGGGCGACGCCCGGTGACCACGCTTCTCGTCATCGCCAAGGAACCTCGTCCGGGCCGGGTCAAGACCCGGCTCACCCCGCCCTTCACCCCCGCGCAGGCGGCGGCGCTCGCCGAGGCGTCTCTCGCCGACACCCTGCGTACGGTGGCGGCGACGCCCGCGACCCGGCGGGTACTGGTCCTCGACGGAGCGCCGGGCCCCTGGCTGCCGCCCGGCTTCGACGTCGTACCGCAGTGCCCGGGCGGTCTGGACGAACGGCTGGCCGCCGCCTTCGCGAGCTGTGACGGGCCCGCGCTGCTCATCGGCATGGACACACCGCAGGTGACGCCCGCACTCCTCACCGTGGACTTCGCCGACTGCGACGCGTACTTCGGCCCCGCCGAGGACGGCGGCTTCTGGGCGCTGGGACTGGCCGACCCCGAGCCGGCGTTGCTGCGGGGTGTGCCGATGTCGACGCCCACGACGGGGGCCGTGCAGCGTGCGCGGCTCGTCGCCGCCGGTCTGCGCGTGCGTGATCTGCCCCGGCTGCGGGACGTCGACACGGCCGCCGACGCGGAGGCTGTCGCCGCCCTCGCTCCCCATGGCCGCTTCGCCGCCGAACTGCACCGGCTCGGGGTGAGCGCCGGGCGATGAGCACCGCACACGAGGTCACTCCGCCGCCGAGCACCGGGCCACTCGTACCCGTACCCGCGCCTGGAAGCGGGACGCGGGGCCCGGCCCTCTCCCCGGTCCCCGACCTCCCGCAGGACCGCACGCCGGGCAACGGACCAGGGTACGTATCCCCCGTTCCGGTCGACGGCGTCCCGCGTCCGTGGTCGGCCGACCCGTACTCCGACGCCGTGCGCACCGGCCGCGGCCCGCTCTTCCTGCGGCGGCCCGACGGCTGGCTGCTGCCCCTGGAGGTGGAGCGGTGGTGCGGGCGGGCCGACGCGGTGGACCGGGAGGTGCTGGGGCTCTGCGAGGGGGCCGTGCTCGATGTGGGCTGCGGGCCGGGACGGCTGGTGGTGGAACTGGCGGCGCTGGGCCGGCCCGCGCTCGGCATCGACGTCAGCGAGGCGGCCGTCGCCCGCACGGTGCAGCTCGGCGGTCAGGCCCTGCGCCGCTCCGTCTTCCAGCCGGTCCCGGGCGAGGGACGCTGGGACACCGTCCTCCTCATCGACGGGAACATCGGCATCGGCGGCGATCCGACCGCCCTGCTCCGGAGGGTGTCCCAACTCCTCACGCCTGGCGGGCTGTTGATCGCCGAGACCGTTGCGGACATGGACGTCGACGAACGCGTCAACGTCCACATCGTCCCGGCCACGGCCGGCGCCGGAGTCACCAGCGACCCGGTCTTCCCCTGGGCGCGCCTGGGCACCCCGGCCCTGCTGCGGCACGCGGCGGGCGCGGGCTGGCGCCCGGAGAGTCAGTGGACAGCCGAAGGCCGCTCCTTCGTCGCCCTGCGCAGCCGCAGCGACTTCAGTGCGAGCAGGACCGCCGAGCCCCCGAACAGCACCGCCGTGATCAGCAGCCAGCGGGACAGGAACCTGTCGCCGGGGAGGCCGGTGCCGGACCGGTAGGAGTCCGCCACCCGCCCGCTGATCAGCGGAAACCACACCAGCAGCAGAAGACCGGAGAGCGCCGCCGGGACGCGGACGAAGACCGTCCACCCCCGGCGGCCGGCCCCGCCGAGCACCCGTACCAGCGCCCGGTCCACCCCGGCGTACAGCGGCACCAGCACCAGGTCGTGCACCAGCGCCGCACCCACGAACCACAGCGCCACCGCGAACCAGTCGTCCGCGAGCAGCCGCACGCCCGCGTACCCGGCGAGCGCGAACGAACAGCCGAGCAACAGGAGTTGCAGAGGACTTCCCACGCGCCGGCGCGTCACAAGCAGTCGCATCACAGGTCTCCGAAGGTCATCCGGGCCACCCACTTGGTGTTGAGCACACCGGGCGCCGCGGGGACGATGACGCGCGCCGGGTAGCCGTGGTCGGGAGTCAGGGACTCGCCGTTGACGAACAGGGCGAGCAGGGAACGCGCGTCGCGCACCTGGTTGGCGCGCAGGGCGGCCCGACGGAACGCCCCGTGCCGCTGGAGGGACTCCACCAGGACGTCGGGCGCTGCGCCCGCTTCGTCCCCCTCGTACCCGACGAGCGCTGCCAGGTCCCGCAGCCGTACACCTCGCCACCACTGGTCGGAGGTCGACCAGCCCTCCACACAGGCGATGGGCAGCGCCGCGCTGTGCAGCGGGAGTCGCAGCAGATCTGTCCGGCTGAGGCGGACCGTCCGGCCGCGTCCCTCGACGACCAGCCGCCACGCCTCCTCGTTCGTCTCCGCCGTGCTGATCCCGCGCGACGCGGCCGTCTTGTTGATCTGGAAGCCGCCGGGCCCGGAGCCCGGTTCGGGACCGCCGTGCGGCGCGAGCACGGCCGTCTCCCGCAGCGGCCCGTCGAAGCTCTGCCCCGCCGTCGTGGCGAACAGGAGCAGCGAACCACCGCCGACGAAGCCGAGGGCTCCGCGCCGCGAGACGGTGGGCGGGGCGGGAGCCGGTGACACCAACTCCCCTTCCTCCGGTCGGTGCTGCTCTCTCATCTGCCGCAGGTTGCGCAGCGCTGCGGGCATCCGAAGCACCGCGTGCGTCACGAACGCCGCGAAGAACACCCAGGCTCCGTAGAAGTGCAGCGGATAGAAGGAGCCGGGGAAGAGATAGTCGAGCTGGACGTTCAGTACCCCCGTGGTGAACTCGAACAGCGCGCCCCCCACGAGCAGGAGCAGCGAGATCCGCTCCAGCGCGTGGGCGAGGGACCGCGCGGGCGGCAGCGCGAACAGCTTCGGCACGACCGACCACAGCTTCGCCAGCAGTACGGGGATCAGCGTGATCCCGAGCGTCACGTGCACGCCCTGCGTGAGCCGGTACAGCCAGTGCGGGTCGGTCGGCCAGGCGAAGAGGTAGAACCCGAGCAGTCCCTTGTCCGGGGTCTTGTCGTTCACCGGCGACAGCCCCGGGTTGTAGGCGGCGTACGACACCAGACCTGTCACGAACAGCACGGTGATCCCGCCGAGCAGCACCACCCCGAGCACCGAGGTGAACCAGGGTCCGCGCACGGGACTGCGCCAGAAACCGGGAGAAGAGGGGAGCAACAGATCGCGCATGTCCCGACCGTAGGCCGCGCGGGCCCGGATTCGGGGTCCACGACTCATGACGAAACGCTGACGTCCGGGCCCGCCGGGACGGCATCCGGCCCGCTCCGCCCTAGCGTTCCGGTGTGAACCGCGATCTCCTCCGTGACCTGGGTGCCGTGCTGGCCGCAGCCCTGCTCGTCGTGACGGCCGTCCTGGTCGGCACAGCCATCCAGCGCGACCACGGCACCCTGTGGGTGAACTGGCCGCCGCTGGCCGCCAACTGGGTGCCACACGTCGGTCCCGGCACCCCCGCCGCCCTCCTGGTGGCGTTCGCCGTCGTGGCGTACGGGCCGCGCCTCGCCGCCCGGCTGCCGTGGCGCGCGCTGCTCGGCGCCGTCTGGGGCACCGCCATGGCCTGGACGTTCTCGCTCGCGCTGATCGACGGCTGGCAGCGGGGCATCGCCGGCCAGCTCACGGCCCGCAACGAGTACCTCCGGGTCATCGACCGCTTCCACGACATCCCCGCCACCCTGCGGGACTTCACCCACCACATCCTGCTCCACTCACCGGACAACTGGCCCGCGCACGTGGCCGGGCACCCTCCGGCGGCTCCTGTCACCTTCGTCCTGCTCGACCGGATCGGACTCGGAGGCGGCGGCTGGGCCGGGGTGTGGTGCATCGTCACCGGCGCGACGGCGGGCGCGGCGGTGCTGGTGACCGTGCGCACGCTCGCCGGTGAGGCCCTCGCCCGGCGGGCGGCACCCTTCCTCGTCCTGGCCCCGGCCGCCGTCTGGATGGGCACCTCCGCCGACGGGTACTTCGCGGCGGTCGCCGCCTGGGCCGTCGCGCTCCTCGCCCTCGCGGTCACGGTACGCCGGCCGAGGACGGCCGGTTTCGCGGCGGGGCTCCTATTCGGCCTCACCTGCTATCTCTCGTACGGACTCACCCTGTTCGCCGTGATCGCGGGCGCCGTCCTGCTGCTCGGCACCCGACGGCTGCGGCCCCTCCCGTACGTCGTCGCCGGACTGGCCGTCGTGCCGCTGGTGTTCACGCTGCTCGGCTTCGACTGGTGGGAGGCGTACCGCCTGCTGGTCACCCGCTACCACGAAGGCGCGGGCGGGGTCCGGCCGTACGGCTACTGGGTGTGGGCGAACCTCGCCTGCACGGTACTGATCGTGGGCCCGGCCACGGTCGCGGGCCTGCGGCGGGCCGGGGCGGCCCCCGTCCGCAAGGGTCTCCGCACCTGCCTCGGCGCCCCCTGCCCCGCCGCCGCACCACGTCTCGCCCTGATCGTGTTCGCCGCGGTGCTCGCCCTGCTCGCCGCAGACCTCTCCGGCATGAGCAAGGCGGAGACGGAACGCATCTGGCTGCCGTTCGTCATGTGGCTGCTCCCGGCCTGCGCGTTCCTCACCGGGCCCCGCGCCTGGCTCACCGCACAGGCCGCCCTCGCCCTGCTCCTCAACCACCTGCTCCTGACCAGCTGGTGACAGGGAAACGGCCGAGGCCGTGCCGCCTACAGAGGACGCATGCCTGTGATGGTCGGCGCGATCACGGGTCATTCTGGTCGGCGTCTCGACGTGGGACGACCGACGTCGGGCGGCGCCTGGGACACCAGGTCGGTCCTTCCCCGAGGAGTGACGATCGCTGGAAGGGAAGTGTTCCGCCCTGCCTCATAGGATGAGCCTCACAGGTCGGACCCTGGGCGCTCGTCACGCGCGGTCCTCCACGGGCGCGCGGCAGCACGAGTCGCTCACGCCGAGAGAAGGGTGACCGCCATGGGCGCGCCACGCCTGAGCAGTACGCCGTTGCCGGGAATCGGGGTCCGCTACGACCTGACGACGCGGGAGAACCGGCGCCTGTCAGTCGTCGCCCACCGCGACGGTCACCGGACGATCAGCGCCTACCGCAGGGACGACCCGGACGCGTGCGCCCTGTCCGCCCGGCTGACCGCGGAGGAGGCGGCCACCCTCATCGACGCACTGATGCCCGCCCACCACACCCCGAACCTGCTGTCCACCACCGACCTGGGCCTCGTCGCCGAGCGCATCGAAGTGTCGGCCACCTCGCACTGGAACGGGCGCCTGCTGGGCGAGACCCGGATGCGTACCGAGACCGGCGTCTCCATCGTCGCCGTGCTGCGCCGCGCCGAAGCGATCCCCTCCCCCGCGCCCGACTTCCGCCTCGCCGGAGGTGACACCCTCATCCTCATCGGCACCCGCGAAGGCGTGGAGGCAGCCGCCGCGATACTCGGGCGGGAGTGACCCGCCATGCACTCCTCCGCTGTCTTCCTGATCGAGTTCGGCTGCATCATCCTGGTCCTCGGACTGCTCGGCCGGTTCGCCGGGCGCTTCCAGTTCTCCCCTATACCGCTGTATCTGCTGGCCGGACTCGCCTTCGGCAACGGCGGGCTGCTGCCACTGGGCACCAGCGAGGACTTCGTCGCCGTCGGCGCCGAGATCGGCGTCATCCTGCTCCTGCTCATGCTGGGCCTGGAGTACACCGCCAGCGATCTGGTCACCAACCTCAGGACCCACTACCCCGCCGGACTCGTCGACGCCGCCCTCAACGCCCTGCCAGGCGCGGCCATGGCACTGCTGCTGGGCTGGGGCCCGGTGGCCGCCGTCGTGCTGGCCGGGGTCACCTGGGTGTCCTCCTCCGGCGTCATCGCCAAGGTCCTCGGCGACCTGGGCCGGCTCGGCAACCGGGAAACCCCGACCATCCTGAGCATCCTCGTCCTCGAAGACCTCTCCATGGCGGTCTACCTGCCCATCGTCACCGCTCTGCTGGCCGGGGCCGGTCTGGCGGCGGGCAGCGTCACGCTCGCCATCGCCCTCGGCGCGGCCGTCCTCGTCCTGGTCCTCGCGGTCCGCTACGGCCGCCACATCTCCCGCTTCGTCTCCAGCGACGACCCCGAGAAACTGCTGCTCGTCGTCCTCGGCCTGACCCTGGTGATCGCCGGGCTGGCGCAGCAGCTGCAGGTGTCCGCCGCCGTCGGCGCCTTCCTGGTCGGCATCGCCCTGTCCGGCGAGGCCGCCGAGGGCGCCCACAGTCTCCTGGCACCGCTGCGGGACCTGTTCGCGGCGGTGTTCTTCGTCTTCTTCGGCCTGCACACCGACCCTGCCAGCATCCCGCCCGTCCTGCTGCCCGCCCTCGCCCTGGCCGCCGTCACCACCGCCACGAAGATCGCCACCGGCTACTGGGCCGCCCACCGCGCCGGGATCGGCCCCAAGGGCCGCTGGCGTGCCGGCGGCACCCTGGTCGCCCGCGGGGAGTTCTCCATCGTCATCGCCGGGCTCGCCGTCACGTCAGGCATCGAGCCCTCTCTCGGTCCGCTGGCCACCGCCTACGTCCTGATCCTCGTCGTCCTCGGCCCTCTCACCGCCCGCTACACCGAACCACTGGCCACCCGCCTGCTCGGACAGCGCCACCGACGGCCCGCCCCGGCGCCGGACGACAGCGAGCCTGCGCCGCCGGACACGTACAAGACCATCGACGACCAGGATGCCGTCGGCCACGCGTAACCGACCCCGGACGAGACGTGCGGCAGCGGAGGCACCTCGCGTCCGTCGACGGCCCATGGCCGAGGAAAACGGGAGATTCCCACAGTTCGCCAGGGGAGGCACAGAACAGGCGCCGCTGCGATGTGCCCGATAGCCTTCCGGCAGGTGTGCCGGGAAGCCTGGTCGGCGATCCTCCACTGCTGCCCTGGAGCCACCGATGCGCCTCTTCCGTCTGCGCCACCGTCGGCAGTCCGAGCCCCGGGGCACGCCCGCTCACGAAGTGATCCGGCTGCTCGGCGACCTGGACGCCCGTACCGCCGATGCGACCGGCCGACGCCGGGTCCGGGTGATCGACGCCGGACCGGAGGTCCTGGAGGTCGACCTGACCGACGTGGAGCACCTCAGCCCGGACGGCTGCACAGCACTGTTCTGCGATGAGTTGGCGCCTCGACAGCGAGGCGGGGCGACCCGCTCGGGTGCGGGCAGGTGCGTCAGGTGTGGCCACGCGGTTCGACCGCGGTCAGGTCACGGCTCAGCTGCGAGCGCGGCAGCTGCCGGGATCGTACGGAGTGCCACTCGCCGTATCTCGCAGGTACAGGCCGGCACGGCCGGGGAACAGCCTGGCGAGAGACACCGCGCACCTTCGGGTCGCGGTCCAGGCGACGAGCACGGACAGTCCGAGCAGCGCGACACGGGCCGCGGCACGACCGAGACCGGTCAGGTGTGCCGGGTCCATCAGGGCCGTCCCGGTGAGGCTGAGGAGCCAGGTCGTCACGATCACGACGGAGACCGCGACGGCGACCGGCACCCCGCCGAAAGACCGGGCCAGAGACGGGGCGTCGGTATCGAAGTCGCGTACGCGGGCACGGCCCAGCAGGACCAGAAGCCAGAAGCCGAGAGTGACCACCAGGGCGGAGGTGAAGATGACGGTGGGGAACTGCGCGGCGGTTTCAACGACCTGCCCCATGCCCCTGACCCCCGAATCGACTCCCCGAGTCCCGGCGCCCACCCCTGTTGCCAGGGCACGGCACCGGGACCGCTCCCCGTGTTTCTGCAGCCCTATCTTGAACTGCCCATGCCGTGCGGCGCATTGCCGTGTTCCGGCAGTCTTTACGCCTTCTTGATGCCGGACGACGACAACTGCGGCGAGGACCCAGCCGTTGTCTAGTCTGACCGTCGTCGTCCGGTCCGGCCGGCATCAGCCTCGGGGACGGAGAAGAGATGGGCCGAGTCTCGTACGGAGCCGTGGGAGACCGCCGGACGGTGGACGGCCGGGCAGAAGGAGGCCGGTACCGCAGCCACGTCGCTGCCGTCGGGAGGCGGACCCACCCATGAGGCGCGTGCCCCCGCTTCCCGGCCAGACCCGGCACCCGGCGCTTCCGGGCCACATGGTGGTGTGCGGCGACGACGCCCTCGCCGAGCGTCTCGCCGCCGAGCTGCGTGAGCTGTACCGCACGCGGGTCACCGTCGTCGTGCCGTCGCTGCCGGGTACCGGCACCGCTGGAACCGGCGCGGAGAGATGGGCGGCGGCCACCGCTCTGCTCGCCCGCATGCGGGCGGTCGTGAACCTGGCCTCCGACACGGACCCGGAACCGGCCATCCGCGTCCTCCAGGCGCCGGTCCTCGACGAACAGGCACTCGCTCAGGCCGGTGTCCCGCGGGCCGACGCCCTCGCGCTCGTCCATGGCGACGACGAGACCAACATCCGCGCGACCCTCGCCTCCCGCCGCCTCAACCCCCGTCCGCGCCTGGTCATCCGGCTCTACGACCGCAGACTCGGCCGACACCTGGCCGACCTGCTCGACCAGGCCGCCGCGGTCGCCTCACCAGGGCTCGATCCGGCAGCGCTGGACACCTCCACCACCGTGCTGTCCTCCCCTGCAAGCCTCCGCTCCCGGCCCCGCGTTCCACCCCGGATCTGCGACTCTTGTCCGGCGTGCGTCAGGAATACGTCGGCAAGGCGTCAAGAACACGGGAGGACGTGTGACAGGGCGAGAGGTCCCCGACGAGTATCTGGAGGGGTATGTCCAGATACTGACCGAGGTGTGTGCGACGGGCCGTCGCCTCACCCGGGACGAGTTGGAGTCCCTGCGGACCCGGGGGGAGCGCGCCGCCGAAGCCGGCTTCGGGATACGGGCCGTCGTTCGCCGGCACCTGGCCGTGGCCCGTGAGCATTGGCCCGTCCTCGCCGCCTCGGCGGATGATCGCGCACTTGCCGCCGTCGAGCAGGCGATCGACGCCTTCGCCGAAGGACACGAGCGGGCGCAGCAGCTCGCCGTGCGGCAGGAGGAGGCGATGCGCCGGGAGTTCATCGACGACCTGCTCTACGGCCGCAGCGACCTGGGCCGCCTGTCCGAACGGGCTGAGCGCTTCGGCCTGCTCCTCTCCCGCGCCCACGCCGTCGCCGTCGCGCAGGGCGGCAAGCCGGTCGAGGAGACCGACCCGGCCACCCGGCAGGTGGAGAGCGCCGTGGTCGGCCGGTTCGGCGAGCGGCGCATTCTGCTCACCACCAAGGACGGCCGACTCGTCTGCATCGCCCCCGGGGACCAGGACGACGTGCTGGCGTTCTTCGCCAAGCAGGCGTACGCGGCCAACGAAGGTGGCCGGGTCGCCATCGGACGCCCGCACCCGGGTGCGGGAGGAGTCGTCCACTCCTACGAAGAGGCTCTCAACGCCCTCGACCTGGCAGACCGGTTGCAGATCCACGAGCCGGTGCTGCGCGCGGCCGACCTCCTCGTCTACCCGGTCCTGACCCGCGACCGGCAAGCCATGGCCGATCTCGTCGGCAACACCCTCGGCCCGCTGCTCAGCGCACGTGGCGGCGCCCGTCCCCTCGTCGAGACACTGACGGCGTACTTCGACTCCGGCTGCGTCGCCGCCGAGGCGGCGAGGCGCCTGAACCTGAGTGTGCGGGCCTTCACCTACCGGCTGGAGCGCATCCACAAGCTCACCGGCGCCGACCCGGGGGATTCCGTCCACCGCTACACCTTGCAGACCGCGGTGATCGGGGCCCGGCTCCTCGGGTGGCCCGACGACGAGGTGTGACGGCCGACGGCCCCGCCCGAGCCGACGGCCGCCGCCGTTCGCGTCGATGAGACGGATACCCACGTGGGCGAAGACTCGGCAGGCGGACCTGACCCGCAGCCGAAGAAGAACAGGAAGGACGCAAAGGGCAGGAAGGGCTGACACGCTCCCTGCCGGAGGCGGCCCGGCCGCACCGAGGGTCACGGACTCCGATCGGTGCTGTCCGCCCGGTTCGTCGGATCGACGGCGTAGACGACGGGACAGTCCTTGCGCGTCATAAGAGCGGCGACCTCCGACGGCGAGTCCTCCGGACCCACCAGCCCGGGCGTGACGCGGTGTCGAGGCAGCCAGTCCGCCACCGACCGCCCGGAGAGCGTTTCCTGGGCTCCGTCGTCCAAACGACCGGCGATCAGAGTCAACAGCGGGTCCAGGCGGTCGGGTTTTCAGACACCAGGGCGCCGAGCAGCTGAGAGGCTGGGACGATCGCGTACGGGCACTCCACCTGGTCGAGAACCAGCAGAGCGGGCAGCCGCTCACGCACCAGCAGCCGCGCCGCCTCCTGGGCGTCGTCGTCGACCCGCACCGTCGGACAGGCGCGGGCCAGGTCACGCGCGAGCGTCGAGGCGGCCCTCCTCGGGCGGGGCGGTGGCGGGCTCGTCCTTGTCCGGGATGCCGATGAGTTCGTCGACGTCGAAGGCGCGGGCGATCGGGACGTCCGTGGAGCTGTGGGCGATGATCGAGAAGGCGATGCAGACCGCGACGAGCGTGAACGCCTCCTCCGCCTGTGGAATGCCGGACTGCAGCACCAGCAGGCCGTAGACGACCGAGGCGAAGCCCTTCGGGCCGAACCAGGCCGCCACCAGCTTCTCCTTGCGCGAAATGACGCTCGTGCCGAGCAGCGAGATGAGCAGCGACGCCGGGCGGATCAGCACGATCGCCAGGATCACGGCCACGTAGCCGCCGAAGGGCAGGTCACCGAACAACTGCGGGGTCAGCAGCGCGCCGAACACCAGGAGCGCCGCGAACTTCGCCAGCTCCGCCAGCGCCTCACCGAGCGGTTCGAAGGACGTCTTCGCCTCCGGCGACACGTGGGCCAAGGTCGCGCCCGCCGAGAAGGCGGCGAGGTAGGGGTTGGCGTGGGTGAGGTGGCAGGTGGCGTACAGGATGATCCCGGTGGCCAGCGGCAGCAGCGGCTGCAGCTTCGGCTCCGCGCCCAGCAGCCGGAAGCGGACGAGACCGTTGACCAGCAGAGGCAGTACGACACCGAAGACCAGGCCGAGCAGCAGTTCCACCGCGATGGTGGAGCCGGAGGCTTCCGCGCTGTCCGCGGTCGGGCCGGCCGCCGCGATCAGCATCAGGACCACGGGCAGCGCGAGCCCGTCGTTGATGCCGCTCTCCACGTTCAGCAACTGCCGCAGCTTCGCCGGGACTTCCGCACGCCCGACGATCGCCGACGCGAACACCGGGTCGGTCGGTGCCAGAACGGCTCCGACCAGGAACGACGTCGTCCAGTCCAAGCCCACCAGGTAGTGGGTGACCAGGGCCATGAAGACGAACGCGAGCGGCATGCCCAGGCCCAGGGCCCGCGCGGGGTTCTTCCAGCCGGCGCGCAGCTTGGGCAGGGACACGTGCATGCCGTCGGTGAACAGCACCGCGAACAGCGCCAGATCGGCCGTCACGGACACGATCTCGCTGTCCGGAGTGATGTGGATCAGCCCGAGGAATCCGTCGCTGACCAGCGCTCCGCCGACAAGGAACAGAAAGGACGTGGAGAGCACCGTCCGCCCCGCCAGGCCCGACAACAGCACCGCCACCAACAGCGCGGCCCCGAACACCACAACGAGCACCATGACGGCCATCCCCGATCGGAAGAGAGACTGTCCCCTACTCGCCGACCAGGCTTCCCGGCACACCAGGGGGAACCCTACTAGCCCTTGATGCGTCTTTGACAGATCACTGACGGGCACCACGGAGGCACCTACGTTGCCAGGATCCGGCAACATGAGGAGCCGACTGGTCTCTGTGTGGCCCTCCCCTTCGCGCCGGTCTTCTTGCTGCTGTCACGTGAGGAGGAACCTGGCGCAGGCTCAAGCGTCTGGGGCATGGGACGGAACCTGAGCCGGGTCGGGCCCTGTCGTGGCGTGGCTGGGGCGAGGGGCGGGTCGGTCCATCCGGTGAGGGCGCCGTCCGCGTTGGCGGTGCCTTCACCGAGCCGGAACCGGGTCGTTGCTTCCGTCATACCTGTTTGTCCGTCAGGCCGTAGGGCAGATCGGGGTGAGCGGCGGCGATGGCGATGCCGTCGCGGCCGGGGGTGTATCCGGCGTCGGTGACAATGCCGACGACGGCGGCGGTGGCACCGAGGTGGGCGAGGACAGGGCCGGTGATCGAGCGGGCGCCTTCGTGGACGAAGTCGGCGAGCAGGCTGACGGTGCCGAAGGCGACGACGAACCGCCACGCACCCATGCCCGGACCACGCCCCCCTCGTTCTGTGCCCGCGGTGCCGGTCCGGGTCATACGAACAGGGCCTGGGCGAGGGCGACGCCGACGAACACGGCACCGAGGCCGGCCACGATGGAGGCGGCGACGTTGGCCGCGGCGAAGAACTTCGCGCCGCTCTCGGCCAGCCGCAGCGTCTCGTAGGAGAACGTCGAGTAGGTGGTCAGGGCTCCGCACAGTCCGGTGCCGAGCAGCAGTTGCACGGTGTGCCCTCCGGCGCCGGACAGGGCGGCGCCGGTGAGGATGCCCAGGACGAGGGAGCCGACGACGTTGACGGTGAAGGTGCCCCAGGGGAAGACGGTGTCGTGGCGGGCCTGGACGGCCCGGTCGGTGAGGTAGCGCAGGGGTGCGCCGACCGCCCCGCCGATGGCCACCAGCAGGAAGTCGCTCACCGGTCCGCCCGGGGCGCGCCGTCGAAGTGGACGATCTGAACCGGTTCCAGGGTGATCAGACCCTCGATGTTCATTTCTTCCAGCTGCGGGACGAACGCCTGGATGCGTTCCTCGGTATCGACGATGACCACGGCGATGGGCAGGTCGTCGGCCATCGACAGCAGGCGGGTGGTGTGGATGATCTGCCGGCCTCCGAAGCCTTCCATGCCGTGGAAGATCGAGGCGCCGGAGAGCCCGGCGGCATGGGCCCGGTGGACGATCTCGCTGTACACCGGCTTGTGGTGCCAAAGGTCGGTGTCGTCGACCAGGACGGTCAGCCGCAGTGCCGCCTGTGTACGCCAGCTCATGATTCGCTCCACTTCGACAGGATGCGGCGCGTGCTCCACGCGCCCACGGTCACCGCGAGCACCGCGGCCACGGCTGTTGCCGCCAGATAAGTGAGCGCGATCCCCGGACGGCCGCCGGTGACGAGGCGCTCGATGTCCACGCAGTAGGTGGAGAAGGTGGTGAAACCGCCCAGCACCCCGGTGCCGAAGAACGGGCGCAGCAGAGGATGAGTGGAGAAGATCTCGGTGACGGCGACGAGGAAGGCGCCGATCACCAGGCACCCGGCGGCGTTCACCGTGAGGGTGGTGAAGGGGAAGCTGTTGGTGGCGGTCGGCCATGCCTGGGCGGCGCCGAAGCGGGCGAGAGCGCCCAGCGCCCCGCCGAGTGCGATCACCAGCAGGACGCCGTAGTGCGAGCGCCGCAACTCCTGGCGCTGCTCGGCGTCCGACAGGCCGATGTCGGGGTCGGTGGGCTCTGCCGCTGTCGACAGCCCGGTCTCGTCCGAACGCACACCTCTCCCTACACGTGGTGTCCTGTCCGCGTGCACGGACAGGATTCTTCACGGGTAGGGACTGTTGACGGCAGCATTGCCGCGGTTCGGGTACGGCGAGCCCCACCGCCGCGCGGCGCAGAAACCCACCGCATACGGTCAGGTTACTTTGCGCCACGCCACGCATGGGGAACGCCTCCTCACCCTGACAGGTGGCGCAGGTGATCCGCCGTGCGGCAGTCGGCAGTGTGCTGACGCCCTTGCCGACCGGACGGTGCAGTGCCTCCTGGGCGATCCGTGCGTGGTCGCGCAGACCGCTGCCCCGCACTGTCGGCAGACGGCGACAGCGGCGACGACGATGTGATCGGCGCTCTGGCAGTCGTAGCAGTGCATCGCTGACTCCCTGCGGGTGAGGTGGACATAGCGGCGGCGCACCTGCTCCGGGCAGACGGCGGCCATGCCCGCACCGGTCTGGCCTATCTCGCGGCGACAGCACTGGCGGCACTCGCCGCCGTATGGCTCACGGTGACAGCGACGCGCCGTGTACTGGCATGGCGGTAGGGATGACGAGGCTGACGGGCAGAGCTCTACGGGTGACGATCTTCATCGAGGAGAACGACATCTGGCACCACAGGCCCCTTTACACCGAGATCGTGCACCGCGCCCACAAGGCCGGGCTGGCGGGAGCGTCTTCCGGGGCATCGAGGGCTTCGGCGCGTCCTCACTGATCCACACCTCGCGGGCCTCATGCGCCTGCTCGCACGCACCGAGGACCCGCTGGTGGAAGACCTCTGGTTCATGCCGGTCTGGCTCGGGCGGCCGGCGGCGGTCATGACGAGTCCGGTGACGAGCAGGGGCAGGCTGGTGGCGAGGACGGTGAAGCCGGGGCCCGCCAGGACGTACAGGTTGGTGGCTGTGTCCGGTCGTCAGGAGGCGGCTGACGGGGTCTGGTGCAGGCGGGCGCCGAGGGTGGCGGCGAAGTCCTCGGCGCGGGCCAGCTGGATCCGAAGCTTCTCGACCTGCTCGGTGGCGGCCTGCTCGTACTCGCGCACCCGGTCCAGCAGGGCATCGCGTTCGCCGGAGTCGGGGCCGGGCTCGTGGTCGAGGCGGTCGGTGGCGTCCAGGAGGTCGCGCATCTGGTCGAGGGTGAAGCCGAGCGGCTTCATACGGCGGATGACCATAAGCCGCTGCACGTCGTTCTCGGTGTAGAGGCGGAAGCCGCCCTGGGAGCGGGCGGAGGGGATGACCAGGCCGGTTTCCTCGTAGTGCCGGATGGTGCGCAGGGACAGCTCCGTCCGCGCGGCGACTTCGCCGATCTGCATGTGCTTGTCGTCCACGTCCGTGTCCTGGCCCTTCTCGTCCTGCCGGGACCGCGCCCCGCGCGACCCCACCGACCTCTACTCTAACGTTAGGGTAGAGTTGCTGACGGCGAGGGCGGCCCGGCTGCCCCGCGCCTGCCGTTCCGGGGCCGATGGCGCCCCCGGTGAAGATCCGATTCTTGCAGGAGAGAGCGTGCGCGAGCCCATGACGCCCATCGCCGCCGCCTGCCCGCCGTGACTCTTCGCTCCCCGATGTGAGCCGCTCGGCCGCGCCTCGCGCAGGCCCCGGCTCCGTCGCTTCTTCGACTTCCGGCCCGCCTTTTACGGGCCGTCCGCGGGGTGCCGGCCCGGTTCCTCCGCGTTCTCCCCACACCCCGCCCGCCCTGCCAGTGGGGTGTGCCCGAGCACGACAGGTACTCATCTCCTTGTCTTCTTCCGTAGCGACTCCCGCCGCGCGGCTACGCGCTCTGCGCCCCGACTGGCTGAACGACCCGAAGGTCTGGCGCACCGAGGTCCTGGCCGGTCTGGTCGTCGCGCTGGCGCTGATCCCCGAGGCGATCTCGTTCTCGATCATCGCCGGTGTCGACCCGGCCGTCGGCCTCTTCGCCTCGTTCACCATGGCCGTGACCATCTCGATCGTCGGCGGACGGCGCGCGATGATCTCGGCGGCCACCGGTGCCGTCGCGCTCGTGATCGCCCCGCTCAACCGTGAGCACGGCTTCGGCTACCTGGTCGCCGCCGTCATCCTCGCCGGTGTCATCCAGGTCGCGCTCGGCGCACTCGGGGTGGCGAAGCTGATGCGGTTCGTGCCGCGCTCGGTGATGGTCGGCTTCGTCAACGCCCTCGCCATCCTGATCTTCATGGCCCAGGTCCCCGAGATGCACGACGTGCCCTGGCCCGTCTATCCGCTGATCGCGGCCGGTCTGGCCCTCATGGTGTTCTTCCCGAAGGTCACCACGGTGATCCCGGCCCCGCTGGTCTCCATCGTCATCCTCACCGTGATCACGGTCGCCGCCGGAATCGCCGTGCCGACCGTCGGCGACAAGGGCGACCTGCCGTCCTCCCTGCCGGTGCCCGGCCTGCCGGACGTGCCGTTCACCATCGACACCCTGACGACGATCGCCCCGTACGCGTTCGCGATGGCGCTGGTCGGTCTGATGGAGTCGCTGATGACGGCCAAGCTGGTCGACGACATCACCGACACCCACTCCTCCAAGACCCGTGAGTCCATCGGCCAGGGCATCGCCAACATCGTCACCGGCTTCTTCGGCGGCATGGGCGGCTGCGCCATGATCGGCCAGACGATGATCAACGTGAAGGTGTCCGGCGCCCGCACCCGCCTGTCCACGTTCCTGGCAGGCGCGTTCCTGATGGTGCTGTGCATCGTCTTCGGCCCGGTCGTCTCGGACATCCCCATGGCTGCCCTGGTCGCCGTCATGGTCATGGTGTCGTTCGCGACCTTCGACTGGCACTCCATCGCCCCGAAGACCCTCAGGCGGATGCCCGCCGGGGAGATCACCGTCATGGTCATCACCGTGATCTGCGTGGTCGCCACCAGCAACCTCGCCATCGGCGTCGTCGTCGGCTCCATCACCGCCATGGTCATCTTCGCCAAGCGCGTCGCCCACCTCGCCAACGTCACCTCTGTCACCGACCCCGACGGCAGCACGGTGGTGTACTCCGTGACCGGCGAGCTGTTCTTCGCCTCCTCCAACGACCTCGTCGGCCAGTTCAACTACGCCACCGACCCCGACACGGTCGTCATCGACCTGTCCGCTGCCCACATCTGGGACGCATCCTCCGTCGCCGCCCTCGACGCGATCGAGACCAAATACACCCAGCGCGGCAAGACCGTGGAGATCATCGGCCTGAACAACCCCAGCGCCGCCCTCCACGGCAAGCTCACCGGCGAACTCACCAGCCACTGACCCATCCCCGCGAAACCCGGGAGGACCCCGGCCGACCGCCGGGGCCCTCCGCTGTTCAAGCGACAGGCGCGGCGCGCCCCGCAGCCGTCGCAGCAGCCCACGCCGACTTCGCCGCCCTCCAGCAGGGCAAGAACAACCCCGAGTAGTCCTCAGTGCACGCCGGCCACCTGCCCGCAAGTCGAGCGGGGCCCGTGGCGCAAGCTCAACACCTCACCCCGGTCCGGCCCCCGGGTCCCGCCGACCGCCGCCGCGTCGTGAGACCCAGCGACGCCGCAGCCAGTCTCCGGCCTCTCCGATCGCGACCAGAAGTGCGGCCGATGCGGCGCACCCGGCGAGGCGTACCGGCTGCCCGAGGGCCATGCCCAGCAGCCACAGCGCGAGGGTGACCGTGACCCACCACACGATGACGGATCTGGTTTCCGCCCGCCACCGCGCAGCCCGCTTCACCGGGCAACGCCGGCGATCGGGAGAGTGGGGACTGGCAGGGCGAGCCGCTGCCAGGGCATCGTCGTCATCCTGTTCGGGTAAGGGTGCGGGCCCGGAGTCCCGATACGCGGGTGGGATGTCACCGGTGGCCGGTGGCGGCCATGACCAGGCCGGTGATCAGCAGGGCCATGCCGATGACCAGGACGGGGAGGCCGGGGCCGGGCAGGACGTACATCAACGCCCCTGCCAGGGTGAGCGGAACTCCGACGGCCACCAGCACGGCCTGGATGCGACGTTTGGACATGCGCTGCTCCTCCTCGGGCTGCTGCGGTGACGGCGTCAGCTGTCCTTGCCGATCAGGTGTGCGGTCAGGACGCCGGTGAGAAGTGCCCAGGCGACGGCGGCCCACCCGGCCTGGCTCCAGCCGATGGCCGTCACGCTCACCGCGACCACGCCTCCGGCCGCCATCGCCCGCCGACTGGTGGCGAAGGCCCATTGCCGGCGGGCGCTGCCCGGGTGCCGGATCTCAGCGAACGCGGTGCGGATGACGAGTGCCGCGACGATGATCACGGGCGCCAGCAGCGACGCCTCGCCACCGCCCCCCATCAGGTGTCCTGCCTGTCCGGCCCGGCATCGGCCGAGTGGGCCTGCTGGTAGATGTCGGGGATGCCGTCCGCGTCGGCGTCGAGGTTCTCCGCCTCGTACAGACTCCGGTAGATCGTGTTCCGGCGGCGCAGCAGGGCGGCGGCGAGCAGGGCGGCGAGTACGGAGGCGATCAGGACCGCCGCCTTGACGTGTTCCCCGGTCCGGCCGTCGGGGAAGGCGAGTTCGCCGATCAGCAGGGCCACGGTGAAGCCGATCCCAGCCAGCACCGACAGGCCCAGCACGTCGGCCCAGGCCAGGTCTGGGTTGAGGCGGGCGCGGGTGAAGCGGGCGGCCAGGTACGTCCCGGCGAAGATGCCCACGGTCTTGCCGGCGATCAGACCGATGACGATTCCGAGGGGCTCCGGACTGGTGAAGACCTCGCCCATGGCCGCGCCGGTGATGCTCACCCCGGCGGCGAACAGAGCGAACAGCGGCACCGCGACCGCGGCCGAGACCGGGTGCACCAGGTGCGCGACCCGGGCGGCCGGGGACTTCTTCTCGCCTGCGTCGGGGGTGGTGCGCAGGATCAGCCCCATCGCGACTCCGGCGACCGTGGCGTGGACGCCACCGTTGTACATCAGCACCCAGATGGTGACGCCGAGAGGGACGTACCACCACCAGCCACGTACCCGCGCCCGCTGGAGCAGGTAGAAGACGACGAGTCCGGCGAACGCCCCGGTCAGCGCCCACAGGTTCAGGTCGGAGGTGAAGAACAACGCGATGATCAGGATGGCGCCGAGGTCGTCGACGACCGCGAGGGTCAGCAGGAACGCGCGCAGCGCGGCCGGCAGGTGGGTGGACAGGACCGCGAGCACGGCGAGGGCGAACGCGATGTCGGTGGCCATCGGCACCGCCCACCCGTCCAGGCTTCCGCCGCCCGCCGAGGCGGTCGCGGCGTACAGGGCGGCGGGCACGGCCATTCCGCACACCGCGGCGATCACCGGCAGCGCCGCCGTCGCGGGGGTACGCAGCTCGCCGACGACCAGTTCACGCTTGAGCTCGATCCCGGCGACCAGGAAGAACACCGCGAGCAGCCCGTCCGCCGTCCAGTGCCCCACCGACAGGTCGAGGCCGAGCGCCGGTATCCCGAAGTGGAAATCCCGTATCTCCTCGTACGCCCCGCTCCACGGGCTGTTCGCCCACACCAGCGCCACCACCGCAGCAGTGAGGAGGACCAGTCCACCGACGGTCTCGGTCCGCAGTGCACGGGCGACGGCCTGACGCTCCGGAAGCGGAAGCAGGCCCAGGAAGTAGGAACGCGAGCGGACATCAGACACGGCGGGGAGTCCTCCGGGGCGTCGGCGGAAAAAGGGCACACGGCCCCGCGGACGCCGACCAGACTTCCCGGCACACCCCGCGCCAGTTCTTGACGCGTTCTTTACACCGTATCGAGCCCCGGGCCCGCTGTCTCCCCCGCGGTCGCTCAAGATCGACATGATGTGACGCTGCGACCTGCCCGATCAGCCCTGTCAGGTTCGGCTACACGCCTCCTTCGCCGACCACGCGACCTCCGCGAACGCATCCAGTCCCAGCCCCGCCCGGCAGGAGTTCATCCACCAGTGCGGCGACGCGGGTGGCGAGGGCGTCCCGTACCGCTCGCGCGCTTTCGATGTCCAGGCCGCTCAGCTCCGGCAGGTCCCAGTCCAGACAGCGACGCCCGGGCCGAACCGGGCAGGCGTCGCCGCAGCCCAGCGTGACGACGACGTCGGCAGCCGTGACGACTTCGCGGGTCAGCGGCTTGGGGAACTCCTCGTCCGCGTTCATGCCCTGCTCGGCGAGCAGCCGCAGCACGACCGGAGTGATCTCCGAGCCGGGCTCGGAACCGGCCGTCAGCACCCGGATCCCGGCCCGGTGCCGCAGCAGCGCGGCGGCCAGCTGCGAACGCCCGGCGTTCTCGGTGCACACGAACAGCACTTCGGGCACCGGCTTCGGTGCCAGCCCCATACCGCGGGCCAGGGCCCCGAGCCGCTGGTCGGCGAACCGCTCCACCAGCACCGGCAGGTGGGTGGCGACACGCGCCTTCGCCGACAGCACCCAGGAGCACTCCTCGACGTACCGCTCCACGGTCTCCCGGGAGAACGCCCTGCCGTGACGTATCGCAAGACGGGCCGTGATGCGTTCGAGCACGGGATCGATGTCCCGCAGAGACGGCGCTGCTCGGCGGCCTCGGCCGAGAGGGCTTTGCTCGTCCATGGGGCGGCTCCTCGGTCTACGGCTCCCAACACCGCACTCACCACGGATAATGGGCGCATATCTAAGCACTGAGCGGGTGGGGCGGGTGCCGTCAGACGGCGGCGACGGCCGCAGCCTCTGCGGGTGCGTCAGCAAGGGCGGCGAGGTACCGCTCGGCGTCCAGCGCCGCCGCGCAGCCGGAGACGGCGGCGGTGATGGCCTGGCGGTAGGTGTGGTCGACGACGTCGCCCGCGCCGAAGACGCCGGGGACGCTCGTGCGCGTCGACGGGGAGGCGACTTTCAGGTAGCCCTCGGGGTCGAGTTCAAGCTGGTCCTTGAAGAGCTCGGTGCGCGGGTCGTGACCGATCGCGATGAACAGACCGGTCGCTTCGAGCTCGAGAGTGTTGCCGGTGAGGGTGTCGCGCAGGGTCAGGCCGGACTGAGCTTGTTTCGCTTTGACGGACACCATCGGTGTGGTGGTCAGGCTGCGAGTGCGGTCTCGTATTCGGCAGGACTGCGATAGCCGAGGCTGCTGTGCAGCCGGTGCAAGTTGTACCAGCCCTCGATGAAGTCGAAGATCGCGGTGCGGGCGGCGGCCCGGCTGGGCCAGGCGGTGGTGTCGAGCAACTCCCGTTTGATGGTGGCGAAGAACGACTCGGCGAGCGCGTTGTCCCAGCACTGCCCGGTGCGGCCGACGGACAGACGGACGCCCAACTCCGTTGCCAGAGAGGAGAATTGCTGACTGGTGTACTGACGACCAGCGGCTGGCCGAGTTTCGCACTGCCATCGAGCGCATCCTGGGCGACCCTGCCACGGTGTCCCGCGGCTCGGCGCTCGGAGACCCCGATCAGGTCACCGTCCACGATCTGGCCCGCGCCTCCGACGAGGTCCTGTACGACTACCTGACCAGGCACTCCGGAGACGACGGCCTCATGGAGCGCGTGTTGCTTTCCTTCGCGACCAGCGCGTACCGGTCGAAGCTGCCCTTCTCGGATGTCCTGGCGCGCCATTCCGCCCCGCGGGCAGTCTTGACCGAGATCACCACAGACCTCCGAAAGCGCCTGGGCGGCGGCCCCCACTTGAGGGAGGCATGGACCCGCCAGGTCTTGACGCTCCCCGACTGCACACCGGAGCTCATCCGCGCCCGACCCTCCTGGACAGCCCTGACCGTGGGCGGCCAACGGCATGGAACGGCCCACAAGGCTGTGGCATCGGTCGTGTTGGCCTCACTCGGCGACAGCAACGAGGCATGGTCCCGCTTCGCCACCAGCCCCGCCTCATACTCCGGCCCGACAGCGTGGCTACGGCTCGGCGACATCCTCGATGCCGCCGCGCAAAAAACGGACTGGCCGAAGCCCCCGAACTCCAAGTGACACCACGCTCGCACAAATTTCCGTACGCAACGCGACAAGCATCGGCAGGTCGTGGGTTCAAATCCCGCCACCCCGGCAGTGGAAATACCAGTCCAGAGGCTCCCTCTCATGTGAGAGGGAGCCTCTGGTTTTTGGTGAGTGTGTAAGTGAGTGACTGCGTCGCGGCGACGTGAACGGGGCCCGGCCGCTTTCAGGGCCTCCGGGGGTGTGCCGGTCAGCCAGGACCAGTGAGGTCAGGCGTGATCGCCCGCCGCCGCTGCCATCAGTGGTTCGGCGGCTTCCGGTGTCGTGTCCGGGGGGATGACCAGGAGGTCCCAGCGGCCTCGGCCGGGGGCGAGTAGGACGACCGTGGGTGGGGCGGAGGGCGTCGGGCTTCTGGTCAGTCGGACTGGTTGGTTGGCGATCAGGATTCGGCCGGGCAGTGCGGTCCACACGCCTCCCTTGACCGTGACGCTGCTGATGCCGCCCCAGGTGCGGGGCAAGCCGGCGAGCAGTCGGGGGAGTTCGGCGAGCAGGTCGTACGAGCGTGGCCACCAGGCTCCGTCGAGGGCCCGGGCCAGGCCGCCGCGGGGTGCCAGGCGCAGGCGTAGGAGGGGGTGGGAGGGGAGCGGGGGCTGCAGTGCGGTGGTCATCGGAATCTGGGTTCCTGTCAACTGCCGTACGCGGATGAGCCGGTGAGCCGGTGAGCCGGTGAGCCGGTGAGCCGGTGAGCCGGTGAGCCGGTGAGCCGGTGATGAGTATCGGCAGCTGCCCTACGCGGGTGATGGGGCGGGCAGCTGCCGTACCTCGGCATGGTCGGACGTTGGGTGGCTGGTTGGGTTCAGGTGCGGCGGGATTCTATGCGGGTTGGGGTTGGCCAGCGGACCTCGGAGACCCAGCCGAGGTGTTCCATCAGGCGGATGAAGGCGGCCGACGGGTCTATCTGGCCGCGGTCCACTCCGTGGCGGGCGCTTGTGGGGTCGGCGTGGTGGAGGTTGTGCCAGCTCTCGCCGAAGGAGAGCAGGGCCAGGGGCCACAGGTTGGTGGCGCGGTCGTGGCGGCGGGTGCGGAACGGGCGGTCGCCGATCAGGTGGCAGAGGGAGTTGACGCTCCAGGTGACGTGGTGCAGCAGCGCTATGCGGCCAAGTCCCGCCCACAGCAGGGCCGTTACGCCGTACAGCCAGGTGCCGCCGATCGCCCAGCCCAGGCCGAATGGCAGGGCGAGAGTCAAGAAGCACAGTGCGGGGAAGGCTCGGGACACCGCCGTGATGTCTCGGTCCGCCAAGAGGTCGGGGGCGTAACGCTCGGCCGATGTGGCGTCGTTGCGGAAGAGCCAGCCGACGTGGGCGTGCAGCAGTCCGCGCAACTGGCCGCGCAGGTGGGTGCCGTAGCGGTACGGGGAGTGCGGGTCGCCCGGTCGGTCCGTGAAGGCGTGGTGGCGGCGGTGCGTGGCCACCCAGCCGATGACATCCCCCTGGAAGCTCATCGAACCGGCCACCGCGAGTGCGATGCGCACCGGGCGGACGGCACGGTAGCCGCCGTGGGTGAGGCCGCGGTGGAAGCCGACGGTGACGCCCAGGCACGTGATCGTGTAGAGCACCGCGGCCAGCACTATGTCGGCGGGGTGGATGAGTCGTCCCCAGAGCAGCCAGCCTGCCAGGCCCAGCGCCACGAACGGCAGGACGACGATCAGCGCGGTCACCGTCACGAACAGGCGTTCCCCTCCGCCGCGCGGGGGTGCCGGGCCGTCGTCCCGTGGGAAGGGGGACGTCCCGTCGTAGGCCTGGGGCGGTGGCGACGGTGGCGACTGGGCGGTCGTGGGCATGGGGGTGGGCGTGGGGGTCGTGCTTGTTGGGAGCAGCGGCATGGGGGCTCCTCGGCCTCGGTGCGGATGGCGTGGCCGGGGTCTGGGGCTGCCCTGAAGAGGGGAACGCGAGGGCGGGCCGGGCCGGACGCCGGCGTGGAGAGAGCCCTCGGTCTCCCCACCGTACTCCGGTACGCTCCGAAACAGGGTGGTCCGGTTAGCGTGACCACCCGCGTTGACATGGATCGTCGCCGGACGTTGACTGGCAGCACGGCGCGGCGCCGGGTGGGAGGGGGTCGCTCCGGATCATCCATCCAAATCCTTTCCCAAGCCCTTTCCCGAACCTTTTCGCCTCCCCGCCCTTGGCCGGGTCACCGGCGACAGGTGACCGCAGCGCCAGCGCAGGACCGCAGCACCGACCGGGTCTCCGGACGGCCTGGAACAGGCCGTCGAGAAGACCGAGGACGCCTTCGGGCGCAACGGAAGCGGCACCGACAGATGTACGACCAGACACGCGCCCAGCAGTCCTCCGACCAGCCCCCCGGCCGCTCCCAGCGCCGGACCAGCGGCCCGGAGCCGCTGGTCGGGGCGAACGAGCGGGACGAGATCGTCCGGCGGCTCGGACGAGCCATCAACCACTTCGCCGACACCCCGCGTGAGGCGCTGGCAGAGGCCGAGAGCGCCTACGACGACGCCGTCGCCCAGCTCGTGAGCGCCCTGGCGGAACGGCGCCGTCTCCTCCACGACGGCTGGCAGGAGCAGGAGCACGGCCCCGAAAGCCAGTCCGACGAGCTCCGGCTGACCCTCAGGCAGTACCGGGAGATCACCCAGCGGATCCTCCACCTCTAGCTCCACCTCTCCTCCCCTCCCCTTCGCCTCCGCAGCGCGCCTGCGCGCGATACCCCCGCCTTGACTACCCTTGCCCTTAAGTTCCCCTTGTGTGGTGATATCGCACAAAAGTTCTAAGGAACGGGACATGGGTACCGTTGCCGGGCTGCCAACCGTAAAGCGAAGGTCTCTCGCCAGATCCAGAGCTGTCGCTGTCGCCGTCGCCATTGGTCTCGGGCTCGTCGGGGCCTGTGGTGGCAGCGGAGGTGGTGGGGGCGACGGTGGTGGCAGTGGTAGCGGCAGTGAACGGATCACCGTCGGTGTGCTGCTTCCGGGTGGGGGTGCCTCGCGGTTCGGGCAGTTCGACAAGCCGCTCATCGAGGAGAAGCTCAAGGAGCTTTGTCCTGGCTGTCCCGCCGCCAACGTCGCCGCCACCCCCGATCCCCAGGTCCAGCAGCAGCAGTTCGAGGCCATGATCACCCGGGGTGTCGATGTGGTGATCCTCGCCGCCGTCGATCCCCAGCTGATGCGTCCGTCCGTCGAGTCCGCGCATCGGGCCGGGATTCCCGTCGTCGCCTACGACCGGCTCGCCCAGGGGCCGATCTCCGGGTACGTCACCTTCGACGGGGAGGAGGTCGGGCGGCTTCAGGCGGAGGCTCTGCTCACCGCCATGGGGGCCGACGGCGGTGACGGGCGGCGCATCGTCATGATGAACGGGGCCACCACCGATCCCAACGCCGGCTGGTACAAGGAGGGCGCCCTCGCCGTGCTCAAGGGCAAGGTGACGATCGGGAAGTCCTACGACACCGTCGGATGGCGGGCCGAGAACGCCTACGTCAACATGACCGGCGCCATCGCCGCACTCGGCGGCGAGAACATCGACGGTGTCCTCTCCGCCAACGACACCATGGCCGGCGCCGTCGTCTCCGCCCTCAACGCCGCCAAGGTCAAGCCGCTGCCCCCGATCACCGGGCAGGACGCCGATCTCCTGGCCGTACGGCGCATCGTCAAGGGCGATCAGTACATGACCATCTACAAGCCCTTCAAGCGCGCGACCGACGCCACCGTCCAGATGGCCGTCGCCCTCGGGCGTGGTGAGGAGGTCGGGGCCGTCGCCACCGGCACCGTCGACAGTCCGACGACGAAGGACATTCCGGCCGTGCTGCTGCCGTCCGTCTCGGTGACTGTCGGCAATATCGGGGAGACGCTGGTCAAGGACGGTATGTACACCGTCGATCAAATTTGTACGCCCGCTCTCCGGTCCGCCTGTGATCGGGCCGGCCTCACCTGACACACATCGCCACGGCGTCCACATGCGTCCACGGGAAGGAGGTGGCTCGTGCCCGGTCATCAGCCCCTGCTGGCGTTGCGCGGTGTCTCCAAGCGGTTCGCCGCCGTACAGGCGCTGGTCGACATCGAGCTGGAGGTCAGGGCCGGGGAGGTGGTCGCCCTCGTCGGGGACAACGCCGCCGGCAAGTCCACCCTGGTGAAAGTGATCTCCGGGGTCGGGCCCCCTGACAAGGGGGTTGTCGAGTGGCAGGGCAGTCCTGTGCAGATCAGGCATCCCCAGGACGCCCGCGTGCTCGGGATCGCCACCGTCTACCAGGACCTCGCCATGTGCGAGAACCTCGATGTCGTCGCCAATCTCTTCCTCGGCCGGGAGATCCACCGCTTCGGCGTTCTTGATGAAGTGGAGATGGAGCGGCGTACTCGCGAGCTGCTGCACACCTTGTCCATCCGGATTCCCGATGTGCGGGTGCCGCTCGCCAGTCTCTCCGGTGGGCAGCGGCAGGTCGTCGCGATCACCCGGTCCTTCCTCGGCTCGCCCCGGCTGCTGCTGCTCGACGAGCCCACCGCCTCCCTGGGCATCCAGCAGACCAACCAGCTCCTCGACCTGATCGAGGAGCTGCGCGACCAGGGGCTCGGGGTGCTGCTCATCAGCCACAACATGAGTGACATCAAGGCCGTCGCCGACAAGGTCGCCGTCCTGCGCCTGGGCCGCAACAACGGCCTCTTCGACGTGAACACGACCTCCCAGGAGCAGATCATCTCCTCCATCACCGGCGCGGCCGACCATGCCGTCGCCCACCGGCCGCACCCGGAAGAGGTGTGGCCGTGAACATCAACGTGAACGTGAAGCCGCGCATCTCGGCGTACGCCGGTGCCGTGCGGCGGAGGGTGCGTGAAGGGGGGCTCGGGCCCGCGCCCGTGCTGCTCGCGCTCGCCGTGACCTGGGTGGTCTTCCAGAGTCTCAACGACAAGTTCCTCTCGCCGCGCAACCTCTCCGTCCTCAGCGTCGACATCGTCGGGACCGGCATGGTCGCCGTCGGTATTGTCTTTGTGCTGCTGATCGGTGAGATCGATCTGTCCGTCGGGTCGCTCGCCGGGCTGGCGGGCGCGGTGTTCGCGGCGCTGAACGTCAACCTCGGTATGGCGGAATGGCTCGCCGTGGTCATCGCCGTCATCTGCGGTACGGCCATCGGGGCGCTCCACGGGTTCCTGTTCGCCAAGTTCGGCGTACCCGCGTTCGTCGTCACCCTCGCCGGGCTGCTCGCCTGGAGCGGTCTGATGATCTACCTGCTCGGTCCCGACAGCTCCATCCACTTCAGCGAGGACGGCCTGGTCGCCACGCTCACCAGCCGCTACTACAGCGCCCCCGGCTTCACCTACGGCCTCGCGGCGGTCTGCACGGCCGCCTATCTGCTCGTCTCCCTCCGCAACCGCGGGCGCCGCGCCGGCGCCGGGATGCCGTGCCGGGCGGTGGGCGAGATCTGGGTACGTACCGTGCTGCTGGCGGTCGTCGCGTTCACGACCGTCGCCGTACTCGGGCACTTCGAGGGGCTGCCGCTGGCGTTGCTGATCTTCCTCGGGTTCATCGTCGCCTCGGACCTGCTGCTGCGCCGTACGCCCTACGGACGGCAGGTCCTCGCCCTGGGCGGCGGGGTGGAGGCGGCCCGGCGGGCCGGCGTCGACGTGACGCGCGTACGGGTCTCGGTGTTCATGGTGGCGGGGACGCTGGCGGCGGTCGGCGGGCTGTTCGTCGCGTCGCGGTTCACCTCGGCGAGCCAGGTCTCGGGCTCCGGCATGCTGCTGATCAACGCCGTCGCCGCCGCCGTCATCGGCGGCACCAGCCTGTTCGGCGGGCGCGGCTCGACCTGGTCCGCGCTGCTGGGGGTGCTCATCATCCAGTCGATCGCCTCCGGCATGGCGCTGCTGGGCGTCCAGACCGCCCTTCAGTTCATGATCACCGGTGGGGTGCTGATCACCGCCGTGATCTTCGACTCCGTGGCCCGGCGGACGGCCGCCTCGCGGGTACGGGCCTGAGTTCGGCACATCCCAGCCGACAGCGCGCTTACGGTTCCTCTCCCCACGCCCCCGCGTGCGGGCCGAACCTGTTCTCGTTCTCGTACGCGGCCATGCCGGCGTTCCGTGCGTCGGCCTCCGGCCCGTCGGGCAGGTGGTAGGTCTCGCCCGCGCTCGCCGATCCGGCCTGCACTCTGGTGGCGGTGGCTAGCCGTCGGTGTACGTACCGGGTCAGGGCGTCCGGGACATCCGTCGGCGTCGCACCCGCGAGACAGTCGCCCAGTACCGCCGCGTCCATGATCGCCTGGGCCGCTCCCTGGGCCTGGAACGGGACCATCGCGTGAGCGCTGTCGCCGAGGAGGGTCACCCGGCCGAGGTGCCAGCGGGTGAGCGGGGTGCGGGTGTGGATGCCGTAGCGGAACACCTGGCCGGCGCGTTCGAGGACGGTGAGGACCCGGGGGTCCCAGCCGGCGAACTCGCGGAGCTGTTCCCCCGGTTCCGCCCGGGCCGTCCACGACTCGGTCCACGACTCCGACCCCACCGGTGTCGCCGCTCCCGCCGTGAACACGGCCACCAGGTTGAGGAGTTCGCCGCCGCGCACCCAGTAGTGGACGACGTGCCGGCCCGGGCCGAGCCAGCCCGCGTACTCCGGCAGGTCCAGGTCGGCCACCTCGGCGGCCGGGAGCAGTGCGCGGTAGGCGGCGGTGCCGGAGAAGACCGCCTCGTCGGGGCCGAAGAGCCACTGGCGGGCCGAGGAGCGCACCCCGTCGGCGGCGACCACCAGGTCGGCTCCCAGGCGCTCGCCGTCGGCCGTCCTGACGTACGCCCGTCTGTCGTCCTGGTCGATGCCCACGGCTTCCGTGTTCAGGCGGACCGACCCGGGCGGGACCCGGTCTGCCAGTGCCTGGTGCAGGTCGGCCCGGTGGACCTGTAGGTAGGGCGCCCCGAACTCGGTCTCGGCCTCGGGGCCGATGACGTAACGGCAGATCTCGGTGCCGTCGGACCAGGTGCGGAAGCTCAGCCGGGCGGGACGGGCGGCGCGGGCGGCGACCGTGTCGAGGAGGCCAAGGCGGCGCAGTACGCGGGTGGCGTTGGGCGCGAGCTGGATGCCGGCGCCGATCTCGCTGAAGTGGCGCGTCCGGTCTACAAGGGCGACCTCGTGACCGGCCGCGCGCAGGCTCAGTGTGGCGGCCAGCCCGCCGATACCCGCACCCACGACGATCACCTGCACGCCCGCCCCCTCCGCTTCTCCTCAACAACCTCTATCGCTGGTCGCATGATCAGATGACAGGTTCTTCAAAAGTTCTTCATCATGTTCGTTCTACCGTCGGGCTGCCCGCCGCGTTCGTGGTCGGGCACGACGGGAGGACGGGGAGAACCGATGAGGACTAATCGGGTACTGCTGGCCGTGGCGGCCTCGGTCATGGCCTTCGCGCTGACCGGCTGCGGGGGCGACGACGGTGGCTCGAAGGTCCCCTCGGCGGCGAGCGGCAGCGCGACCGCCGCATCTGGTGCGGCGGCGGCCGAGAACGGCGCCGGCGACGATGTGGCCGCCTATGTGGCGGCCCAGGGCAAGTACGTGAAGTGTCTGCGGGACAACGGGATCGACGCGCCGGACCCGGACTCGCAGGGCAACATCGACTTCGGCGGCGGCGACAACCTGCGCGCCCTGAAGAAGGACGCAAAGTTCCAGGCCGCCTCCGAGGCGTGCGCGGAGTATGTGACGGCCGTTCCCGAGAGCGTCGAGAAGGGCAACCAGCCCGCCCTCACCGCCGCGCAGATCAAGGTCAAGCAGGAGTACGCCACCTGCATGCAGAAGAACGGCGCCGCCGACTTCCCCGACCCCGGTCCCGACGGTCTGGGCCAGGGCGAGTGGGACCAGACCTCGGCCGGGGCCAAGCGGGCCACCCGGATCTGCGGTCCGATCATCGGCGTTCCGGCGACCGCCGCCCCCGGCAAGGGCTGACCGTGGCGGAGACGGACACCGTGACACACGTCGACGACACCGACCCGGCCGACGCGGACACCGAGCCGCCTCGCGGGGCACGCGGCCGGCGTACCGCGCTCATCGCCTGTGCCGTGGCCGTCGTGGCCGCCGTCGCCGTGGTCGGGGCTCTCGGGCTCGGCGGCGGTGCGGAGGAGGGCCCGAGCGCACCGCCCCGGGCCGGTTCGGTCGTTCCGGTCACCCGGGCGACGCTCACCGAACGCACCGACGTGGACGGGCAGTTGGGGTTCGGTACGGAGATACCGCTGCCGGTGAAGGCGACGGGCACCGTGACCTGGCTGCCCCAGCAGGGCGCGACGGAGGAGCGCGGTGACACGCTGCTCCGGGTCGACGACCGTCCCGTCGTACTGCTGTACGGGTCCATGCCCATGTATCGGGACCTCGGGCTCGTCGCCGCAGAGAGCACCACCACCACTGAGACTCCCGCCACCGAGACCGGGTCGGAACCGGCAGCGGAGTCCGCCGCCCCTTCCCCCTCGGCCACCACCGGAACCGGCACCGGAACGGGCACCGGGAGCAGCGCGCCCGCGCCCCTCACCGGTATGGACGTCCTGCAGTTCGAGACCAATCTCGCCGCGCTCGGCTACACCGGCTTCACCGTGGACGAGAAGTTCACCGACAAGACCGCGCAGGCCGTCAAGCGCTGGCAGAAGTCGCTCGGACTGGCCGAGACCGGGACGGTCGGGGTCGGGGACGTCATCTATTCCGCCGGGAAGGTACGGATCGGTCAGCCGGGTGCCCGGCTCGGCGCCGCCGTCGGCGAGAACACGCTGACGTACACCGGTACGGCACGCAAGGTCGTCGTCAACGCCTCGGCCTCGGACGCCGCCTGGGCCGTACGCGGCACGGTCGTCGGGATCACGCTGCCCGACGGGAAGTCCGTACCGGGCGAGGTGGCCTCGGTGGGGCGGCAGGCGAGCGCGCCCGAAGGGGGCAGCACCGACGGCGAGTCGGGAGCGGGCGCCGCCACGCTGCCGGTGACGATCACCATCGCGGACCAGCGGTCTCTCGGGCGGCTGGAGAGCGGGCCCGTCACCGTCGAGTACGTGGGCCGTGAGGTCAAGGACGTGCTGAGTGTGCCGGTCGCCGCGCTGGTCGCCCTCGCCGAGGGCGGACACGGGCTGGAGACCGAGGACGGCCGGTTCGTCGCGGTGAAGACCGGGCTCTTCGCGGACGGCAATGTGGAGGTCAGCGGTGCCGGGGTCGGCGAGGGCATGAAGGTGAGGATCCCCGAGTGAGCGACCCAACACCTTCGGTGGTGGAGTTCGACTCCGTCTCCAAGACCTATCCCGGCGGGGTCGCCGCCGTCCGTGACGTGAGTCTGCGGATCGGGCGCGGTGAACTCGTGGGGGTGGTCGGGCCTTCGGGGTCGGGCAAGTCGAGCATGCTGCATCTCATGGGGAGCCTGGACCGGCCCTCGGCGGGGCGGGTCCTAGTCGACGGGTACGACGTGGCGAAGCTGTCCGACCGTGAGGTCTCCGCGCTGCGGGCCACCCGGATCGGCTTCGTCTTCCAGCAGTTCCATCTGGCCGTCGGGGTCCCGGTGCTCGACTCGGTGGCGGACGGTCTGCTCTACGCGGGCATGCCGATGCGCCGACGCCGGGCCAGGGCCGCCGCCGCGCTGGCCCGGGTCGGGCTCAGCCATCGCGTCCGGCATCTGCCGCACCAGCTCTCCGGGGGCGAACGGCAGCGGGTCGCGGTCGCCCGCGCGGTGGTCGGCGAGCCGTCGGTCCTGCTGGCGGACGAACCGACCGGCAACCTCGACTCCGTGTCGGGAGCCGCCGTACTGGAACTGCTGCGCGAACTGCACGCGGCCGGTACGACGGTCGTGGTCATCACCCATGACCTGGAGATCGCCGCCCAGCTGCCCCGCCGGATCGAGATGCGCGACGGTCGGCTCGTCAACGACACCACCCAGGACACGAGTACGACGATCGGGGCTCACCGGTGACCGACCCCTCGGAGAAGCCCCGCCCGCTCAGAGCCGCCCGGCTGCGGCCCGCCGATGTCGTACGGCTGGGCGGGACCGGGCTGCGGACCCGGCCGTTGCGGGTGTTCCTGTCCGCGCTCGGGATCGCGATCGGTGTCGCCGCCATGGTCGCGGTGGTCGGTATCTCCGGGTCCGGGCAGGCGGAGGTGGACCGGCGGCTCGACGCCCTCGGGACGAACCTGCTGCGGGTCGCGCCCGGCGAGTCCCTCACCGGCGAGCAGGCCAAGCTGCCGTACGAGGCTGTCACGATGGTCCGCCGTATCCCGCCCGTGGAGCAGGTGACCGCCACCGGCGCGGTCGACGCGAGCGTGTACCGCAACGAGCGCATCGCCATCGGACGGACCAACTCGCTGACCGTGCTCGCGTCGGACACCGATCTGCTGCCCGCCGTGGGCGGGGAGGTCCGCCGGGGCCGCTGGCTGGACCCGGCGACCGCCGACTACCCGGCTGTCGTGCTCGGCGCGACCGCCGCGCAGCGCCTGGACGTCTACACCCCGGGGACCCGGCTGTGGATCGGTGGCCGCTGGTTCTCGCTGATCGGCGTCCTCGATCCGGTACCGCTGGCGCCCGAGCTGGACAGCGCCGCGCTGGTCGGCTGGCAGGCGGCCCGGACCTATCTGCGCTTCGACGGTCATCCGTCGACGGTGTACGTCCGTGCCGAGGACAGTCAGGTGACGGCCGTACGGTCGGTGCTGCCGGCCACCGCCTACCCCGAGAAGCCGGGCGAGGTACGGATCTCACGGCCCTCCGACGCGCTCGCGGCCAAGGAGGCCACCGAGTCGGCGCTGACCGGGCTGCTGCTGGGGCTCGGCGGGGTCGCGCTGCTCGTCGGAGGGGTGGGCGTGGGCAACACCATGGTCATCTCGGTGCTGGAGCGGCGCCCTGAGATCGGGCTGCGGCGCGCTCTCGGGGCGACCCGGGGGCAGATCCGGACCCAGTTCGTGACCGAGTCGCTGCTGCTCTCCCTCATCGGCGGGCTGGGTGGGACGGTGCTCGGGACGGCCATCACGGCGGGCTACGCCGTCAGCCGCGACTGGCCGACGGTCGTCCCGGCGTGGGCCAGCGTGGCGGGGATCGGAGCGACCCTGCTCATCGGCATGATCGCCGGGCTGTATCCGGCGGTCCGGGCGAGCCGGCTGGCTCCGACGGAGGCACTGGCCGGTACATGACCACCACCGGGCGTTCTGGCCGACGCTCCGGTGGTACGGAGCGGGGGCGGTCCTGGAATTCGGGACCGCCCCCGCTGTCACGCTATTTCGCTTTCAATTTCGCTTTCAATTTCGTTGTGGCGGCCGTACTCGGCTTGTCAGAAGCCTTGTCAGAAGCCGCAGTGCACGTAGCTGCCGCCGTCGCTCAGCAGGTCGTCCCGGATCCAGCCGGTGACGCCCGTGGCATCGTTTCTGACGAACGTCCAGGTGCCACCCTCGCCGGAGGTCCAGCAGTGGTAGTCCAGCGCCTGGGTGTTGTAGGCGATGCCCTTGATCGTGCAGCCGGTACTGGAGCCGCTGCGCTCGTTGGCGCCGTTGGCCGTCTTGTTCCAGGAACTGCCGTCCTTGTCCGAGACGGTGGTCCCGCACGAGGCCGATGCGGCGGCCGGCGTGGCGATGGACAGCGGAACGGCGATGGCTACGGCCGCGAGTGCGGGAACGACAGCCGCGATTCGACGTTTCATTTCATACCCCCTGTATGTGATTCGTCGGCGCTGCGGAATGCGAAAGCAGCGGCCCCTGCGTCCCCCTGCATCAGCTGAGGTCTCAGTGGCTTAAGTACGATCACCTGGAGTTCATACTGAAGAAATAATTCCGCCTACGACTGTCCATTTCTGATACCTCTGAGGCTGAAAGTGATCAGGGCGAAAATTCGCCACTCCTGAGACTTTTTGGCTGATCCTCTGGCCAACCTTTGGCCGACCTTTGGACGACACCGCACTCTTGCGCCTGTCACGCCTCTCGTGATCCACACCGAAAGGGTCCGTCGATGAGTTTCCGGCTCCGGGTTCTCGGCCTGCTGACGCTGGTCGCCATGGCCGCCACCGCCGCCACCGGCTGGCTGACCCTGCGGCAGGCGAACCGCCAGGTCCAGGCGACCGTCACCGCCGGCCGGCAGGAGGTCTCCCGGATCACCGGTGAACTCCGGACGTACGGATTCACCCACGGCACCTGGGAGGGGCTGTCCCCCACGGTGGCCTCCCTCGCCCGGGACACCGGCCAGCGCATCCGTGTCGCCACGGAGTCCGACGTCCTGCTCACCGACTCCGACGCCCTCGCGGGACGTACGCCCCGCGAGCCGAGCGGCCAGCCCGCGGTACTGGTGGATCCGCGGCCCGTGCTGGAGGTTCCGGCGGGTCAGGTGCGCCGGGGCACGATGAAGCGGGTCGCCACGGCGATCGCCGACTACCGCGCCGAGGTGGCCTACGCGGCCTGTCTGACCGAGGCGGGCGCCGAGATGACCGTCCGCGCCGACGCCCTGGGCATCCCCCGGGCCGACACCGACCGGCGGCCCGCGCGGTGCCCGGCGCCGAGCGGCGGCGCCGATCCGCTGACCCCGGCCGACCTGACCGCCCTCGGGCCCTGCGAGGCCGAACAGCGCTTCGCCGCCTGTCTGCGACGGGTGTTCAACGCGCGGGTGGCCTCCGTCGCGCCGCCGCGCCTGGAGGTCCGGCTCGGCGTACGGAACGAGTCGCCGCCCACTCTGGCCGCCGCACCCACCATGGCCGTCGCGGGGGGCGTCGCCCTCTCGGTGATCGCGGGCGCGCTGCTGCTGAGCCGGGCCGTGCTGCGTCCCGTACGGGCCATGACGGTCGCCGCGAAGGGGCTCGGGGAGGGGGATCTCGGGCGGCGGGTGCCTGTTTCCGGGCGGGACGAGATCGCGCAGCTCGGGGGTGCGTTCAATCGGATGGCGGACTCCATCCAGGCCGGGGAGGAGCGGCAGCGGCGGCTGACCGGGGACATCGCGCACGAGTTGCGCACCCCGCTGGCGAATCTGCGCGGGTATCTGGAGGCGCTGCGGGACGGGGTCGTCGAGCCGACGCCCGAACTCCTCGACTCCCTCCACCGGGAGGCCCTGCTCCAGCAGCGGATCGTGGACGACCTCCAGGATCTCGCGCTCGCGGAGGCGGGTGCGCTGACCTATCACCCCACCGAGGTCGATCTGCGTGAGCTGCTGGAGGCGGGGCGGCGGGCGCATCACGCTGCGGCGGAGACGGTGGGGGTCGCTCTGCGGGTGGAGGCGCCGACGTCCGGCGTCCGTGTCACGGCGGACGCGGACCGGTTGCGGCAGGTGGTGGGGAACCTGGTCGGGAACGCCCTGCGGGCGACTCCGTCGGGGGGGTCGGTGACGTTGGCGGTGGTGGGGCGGGGGGAGTTGGCGGTGGTGGAGGTGCGGGACACGGGGGTGGGGATAGCGGCGGAGGATCTGCCGCACCTGTTCGACCGGTTCTGGCGGGCGGATGCGTCGCGGGGGCGGGCGACGGGGGGTAGTGGGCTCGGGTTGTCGATCGCCCGTCAGATCGTGACGGATCATCGGGGGACGATCGGGGTGCGCAGCGAGGTCGGAACGGGGACGACTTTCACGATCGCGCTACCGAGAACCCTGTGAGTCTCGCCCCCGCCGCCCTTACCCGTCCCATCCCTGGGGGCTGCGCCCCCAGACCCCCCTGTCGCGCTGAACGCGCTCGTCCTCAAACGCCGGACGGGCTGAAATGCGCGGGAACAAGCGGTGGGCTGAACGGGCTGTCCTGGAACGCCGAACTCAGACATCTCCAGCCCGTCCGGCGATTGAGGACAAGGCCCGTTCAGGGCCGGAGGGGGGTCTGGGGGCGCAGCCCCCAGGGGATGGGAATGGGAAATCAGGGGGCGCCGGGTGGCGCCGTCAGGCGGTAGCCGCGGCCGTAGACCGTTTCCAGGAGGCGGGGGGTGGGTTCCGGGCCCGACTCCAGTTTGCGGCGTAAGTTCATTACGTGGGCGTCTACCGTGCGTTCCAGGACGTCTCTGTCGTAGCCGAATACTCGTTCGAGTATTTGGGCTCGGGTGAAGACCCTGCCCGGCTCGCGGGCCAAGGTCTCCAGGATGTTGAACTCCTTGGAGGTCAGGGGCACCGGGCGGCCTGACATCCGTACCTCGAAGCGGGCCGTGTCCAGTTCCATCTCTCCGACCCGCAGGGTTGAGGGCTGAGCCGCCGACCCCGTTTTGCGGGAGCGTCGCAGCAACGCCCGTACGCGTGCGGTCAGTTCTCGCGGGCTGTACGGCTTCGTGAGGTAGTCGTCGGCGCCCAGGTCCAGGCCCAGGAGCATGTCCTCCTCCGTCGTGCGGGCCGTCAGGAGGAGGATCGGGATGTCTGATGACTCCGTGCGCAGGATTCTGCACACGTCCAGGCCGTCCACCAAGGGCAGCATCACGTCCAGGACGATCAGGTCCGGGCTGGTCGAGCGGGCCTTGTCCAGGGCCGCCCGGCCGTCCGCCACCACCTGGACCGCGTTTCCCTCCCGTTCCAGGTAGATCCGGATCAGGCGGGACTGCATCTCGTCGTCTTCGGCGACCAGAATCCGCGCGCTCAACGGTTCTCCCCCAGCATCCCCACACCGTACTGCGCCCACAACGCCATTCGGCACCGGTCCCTCCCCACGTGGGGACCGGTGCCGAACGATGGACGAGGACCCGGGGAGTCCGGACTGTGCCGGTTCCGTGGGTCTCGGGTTGGCGTAGTGCTGCCGACGCGCCCCGCTGGCGAATCCGGCAAAGCTGGCCGAGAACGTTCGGCCTCCGTGCTGCCCCTGGGATCGCTGCGCTGGTGGTCCGGGTGGACGCCACGCGGCTGGTTCTTCGTTGCGTCATGATCCTGCCATTCAGGGCCCCCGGAGAGGAGGTTCCGGTGCAGGCCCGACGGCTTAACCGCAGGTCAGCGGTATAGAGTGACTTTTCCGGTCCGGATGACACCGGATGACAGACGCGGGGGAAGTAAGGGGTGGAGACCTTGAGTTCCGACTCAGGGGCACGCACGGCCTTCGCGGAGCGACTCGCGCTGTTGTACAAGGAGGCCGGCAATCCTCCGCTCAAGCGTGTGGCCGAAGCCGTCGTCCAGTTGCAGCGGGTCGACGAACGCGGGCGGCCCGTGCGGGTGTCCGTGCAGCGGATCAGCGACTGGCGGCGGGCCAGGAACGTACCCGCCCAGTTCGCCGCTCTCGCCGCCGTACTGAGTGTCCTCGTCCCGCAGGCCCGGCGTGCCCGGCCCGTACCGGTCTCTCCCGGACTGTACGACATGGTCCAGTGGCAGCGGCTGTGGGAGCGGGCCGTCGCCGACCCCGTCGGTGACCGGGCTCCGGGCTCCCTGGACGAGGAGGAACCGCCCGCCGGTGAGCTCACGGCCGTGCCGGGCGCGGTGTGCCCCTACCGTGGTCTCGCCTCGTACCGGCTCGAGGACACCCGCTGGTTCTTCGGGCGCGAGCGCAGCACCGACGCCCTCGTCGCCCAGCTCCACGCCGCCGAGACCGCGGACACGGGTAGTGGTGGGCTGGTCATGCTCGTGGGGGCCTCGGGGGCGGGGAAATCCTCGCTGCTGAGCGCCGGGCTCGTGCCCGCCTTGCAGGAAGGCGCGCTGGGCGGGCCGGGGCAGGCGGCCCGGGAGGTCGTCCAGCTCGTTCCGGGCAGCGATCCGCTCGCCGAGCTGACCCTTCGTATACCCGGGCTCTCAGACCTCCTCTCCCCCAGCGACGGGGAGCCGGTCGCCGAGCCCGGGACGCCCGAATTCGCCCATGCCGTACGGGAGACGGTCGCCGCCTGGGCCCACCGTGACGGCGGCAGCACATCCGCCCGGCCTGTCGTCATCGTCGATCAGTTCGAGGAGGCGTTCACCCTCTGCCCGGACGAGACGGTCCGGAACACCTTCATCCAGTTGCTGCACGCCGCCGCCTCGCCCCCCGGGCCCGGTGAGCGGGCCGGTGCCGACGGGTGGGCGCCCGCGCTCGTCGTCCTCGGGATTCGTGCCGACTTCTACGACCAGTGTCTGCGTCATCCCGAACTCGCCGACGCGCTCCAGCACCGCCACATGGTCCTCGGGCCGCTGACCACCGCCGAGCTGCGGGAGGCGGTGAGCGGTCCCGCGAAGGCCGTCGGGCTGGAGCTGGAACCGGGGCTGGCGGAGCTGATCGTGCGGGAGGTGAGCGCCGACGGGCCGCGCGGGGCGCACGACGCGGGCGTACTGCCGATGCTGTCGCACGCCCTGCTCGCCACCTGGCAGCGCCGCAAGGCGGGGCGGCTGACGCTGTCCGGCTATCGCGCGGCCGGGGGAATCCAGGGCGCGGTGGCCGCGACCGCCGAGCACGCCTGGACCGGACTCGACCCGGCGGCCCGTACCGCCGCGCGGCTGCTGCTGCTCCGGCTGGTACGGCTGGGCGAGGACACCCAGGCCACCCGACGGCGGGGTACGCGACGGCAGTTGGCCGCCGAGTCGACGGACCCGGGCAAGACGGAGGAGTCCCTCGAAGCGCTGGTGCGCGCCCGGCTGGTGACGCTCGACGCGGAGAGCGTGGAGATCACCCACGAGGCGCTGCTGCACGCCTGGCCCCGGCTGCGCGACTGGATCGACGAGGACCGGGGCGGCAATCTGCTGCGCCAGCGGGTGGAGGAGGACAGCCGGTCCTGGGAGGACTCCAAGCGCGACACCTCGCTCCTCTACCGCGGCTCCCGCCTCGAACAGGCGCACGTCTGGGCGAAGGCCGCCGGTGACACCTATCTGACCCGTGGCGCGAAGGAGTTCCTGGCCGCCTCGGTCCGGCTGCGCCGGCGCACCGTCCTGATCAGCCGTGCCGCCGTCGCCGCGCTGGTCGCGCTGGCCCTGCTGGCCGGTGGTGCGGCGCTGATCGCCCGGCAGCAGCGGGACGACGCGGTGTTCGAGCAGGTGCTCGCCGAGGCGGACCGCGTCCAGTCCTCGGACCCGTCGCTGTCCGCGCAGCTGAGCCTGGTCGCGCACGCGCTGCGCCCGGACGACGCGAGCACCCGCAGCCGGCTGGTGTCGATCGTGAACACCCCGCTGGCCACCCCGCTGACCGGCCACACCGGCGCCGTCTACCTCACGACGTTCAGCCCGGACGGCAAGCTGCTCGCCACCGCCAGCTACGACGGGACCGTACGCCTGTGGGACGTGTCGGACCGGGCGCGGCCCAAGGCGCTCGGCAAACCCCTTGAGGCGAACGCGAGTTGGGTGAGCAGCGCGGTCTTCAGCCCCGACGGGAAGACCCTCGTCAGCGCGGGCGACGACGGCACGATCCGCCGCTGGGACGTGTCGGACCCGGCCCGCCCGCGCCCCCTCGGCAAGCCCCTGAACGGCCATGACGGCACGATCTATCTGATCGCCTTCAGCCCGGACGGCCGTACGCTCGCCTCGGCCAGCGAGGACCGCACGGTCGGCCTGTGGAACATGACCGACCCGGCCGCGCCCAAGAAGCTCGGCTCCCTGACCGGTGCGGGCGCCGCCGTGCGCGCGATCGCGTACAACCCCGACGGCCGCAGGCTCGCGGCGAGCGGCGACGACAACACGATCCGGCTGTACGACGTCTCGAAGCCGGCCGATCCGAAGCCGTACGGCGCGAAACTGACCGGGCACACGAATCTGGTGCACTCGGTGGCCTTCAGCCCCGACGGCCGCACCCTCGCCAGCGGCGCCGCCGACGACACGATCCGGCTGTGGAACGTGTCCGACCCGGACCACGCGGCCCAGCTGGGCGCGCCGCTGACCGGACACACCGACGCGATCTGGTCGGTGGCCTTCAGCCCGGACGGGACGACGCTGGCCGCCGCGAGCGCGGACAGCACCGCGACCCTGTGGAACGTCAGCGATCCGGAGTACCCCTCGCAGGTCGGCGAGCCCCTCGCGGGCAGCAGCGGCGAGATGTACGCGCTGGGCTTCAGCCCCGACGGCCGTACGCTCGCCACCGGGAGCGGCGACAGCAAGGTGCGGCTGTGGTCGCTGCCGACCTCGGACATGATCGGCCGGATCGGAGTGTTCCGCCCGGACGGCAAGGTGCTCGCCACGGGCTCGCGCGACGGACGGATGCGGCTGTGGAACGTGGAGCGGCCCGACCGTCCCGTGGCGCTGAGCGAACCGTTCACTCCCGGGGCGGGCGAGGTGCGGACGCCGGCGTTCTCGCCGGACGGCCGCACGCTCGGGATGGTGAGCGGGGACAGCACGGTCCAGCTGTGGAACGTCAGCGATCCGAGGCATCCCGTCGCCTGGGCACCGCCCATCCAGCTGAAGACGCGGTTCGCGGCGGCGGTGGCGTTCAGCCCGGACAGTCGCGTGCTGGCCACGGCCTACGAGGACTTCACCGTCCAGCTGTGGGACGCGAGCGACCCGGCGCATCTGCGCCCGCTCGGCAAGCAGCTCACCGGTCACACGGGCTACATCAACGGCCTCGTCTTCAGCAAGGACGGCCGTACGCTGGCCGGCGCCAGCGCGGACGGCACGCTCCGGCTCTGGAACGTCACCGCCCCGGCGAAGGCCACCGCGCTCGGCAAGGCACTCAAGGGTCACCTCGGTCCCATCAACGAGCTGGCCTACAGTCCGGACGGCCGTACGCTCGCCAGCACGAGCGACGACGGCACGGTCCGGCTGTGGGACGTCACCGACCCGGCGGAGGCCCACAGTCTGGGCTCCCCTCTCGTCGGGCACACCGAGGCGGTCGAGTCGCTGTCGTTCAGTCCGGACGGCCGGATCCTGGCCAGCGGCGGCAACGACAACGCTGTCCGGCTCTGGGACGTCTCCGACCCCGCCGACGCCAAGGCCATCGGGCAGTCGATGAGCCCCAACGCCAAGACGGGCAACTTCCTGGCGTTCAGCCCGCGCGGCGGGATCGTCGGGGTGTCGAGCGGTGTGGACACGGTCCGGCTGTGGAGTCTCGACGTCGACAAGGCCGTCGACCACATCTGCGCGACGACGCGGGGAGTACTGACGGCGGACAGGTGGCACGAGTATCTGCCCCGGCTGTCGTACAAGCCGCCGTGTGACGTGTGACGCGTGAGGGTGTGACCGGGGGATGGTTGTAGGGCTGGAGGGGCCAAAGAGAGTGATCCCGATCACAACTGGTCGTTGTACCCGAGCAGTCGGCTCCCACTGAGCAGTCAGCCTTGTTACCCTTGGCCAGAGCCCGATCGCTGGTGCATCCCCCGTCGCCAGCGGTCGGGTTCTTTATATGTCTCCTCAACTCGTCAAGACCTCTTGAGGAGTCGTACGCTGGGATCATGCCCAAGGCGTACGAAGTGATCGCCGACGATCTCCGCCGTTCGATCCGCGAGGGCGAGCGCAAGCCCGGTGACCGGCTCCCGGCGGAGACGGAACTGGCGAGGGCGTACCGGCGCAGTGTCCCGACCGTCCAGAACGCGCTGCGGCTGCTGACCGAGGAAGGCCTGCTGGACAAGCAGCACGGCCGTGGCAACTTCGTCCGCCGCGCCCGCACCCTGGCCGTCCGGGACAACGGGCGGCACCAGTGGGAGAAGAACCGGGCGCGCCGACCGAAGTCCGAACGGGCGGTGACGGGCGCGACGGAGCAGGACACCGGCCTGGAACTCCGGGACCTCGTCTTCTACGCCAGGTACCGCGAGATCGAGGCGCCGGGGGAACTGGCGGCCGAGTTCGGAGTCCCGGAGGGCACTCCGGTCGTCGAGCGGTCGTACCGCACCCGGTACGAGGCGGAGACGGCCCCTTTCAACCTGGTCACCTCCTACCTCCTCCGGGACGTGATCGCCGCCAACCCGGCCCTCCTCGACGACTCCAACGAACCGTGGCCCGGCGGCACCCCGGCCCAACTCCACACGGTCGGGATCGAGTTGGACCGGGTCGAGGAACGCTTCACGGCCCGCCCGCCGACCCCGGAGGAGGCGGCCGAGCTGGAACTCCCGCCCGGCACCTCGGTGATCCTCCTCCGCAAGAAGTCGTACGACATCCACGACCGCGTGGTGGACGTCTCGCACGTGACGCTCCCCGGCGACCGCACGGAACTGCTCTTCACCACTCCCCTGGAAAGGTGGTGAGTGCTGCCGTGCCCCGGCGCATCATCATCGTCACCGCTGTCCACGCCCCGTCGGCCCGCTTCCTCCCGGAGGCCTACAAGTCCCTGTGCGAACAGGAGTTGCCGGCCGGCTGGAGCTGGCACTGGCTGATCCAGGAGGACGGCAGAACGGACGAGGTCCGCCCGTACGTCCCCGAGGACGAGCGCGTCACCTTCCGGCAGGGCCGCGCGGGTGGTCCCGGGGTCGCCCGCACGATCGCGCTGGCGGCGGCGGACGGGCCGTACGTCAAGATCCTTGACGCGGACGACCAGTTGGCGCCGGGTGCGCTGGCGCGGGACCTGGCCGCCCTGGAGGCGGACGCCTCGCTCGGCTGGGCGACGTCACGTGTCCTCGACCTCCTCCCCGACGGCTCGACGGCCGGTTTCCCGGGCGATCCCGAGGCAGGGGTGATCGAGCGGGGCGCCGTGCTCGACTTCTGGAAGGCCAACGCTTTCCGCGCCCAGGTCCATCCGGCGACCCTGTGCGTACGCCGGGACCTGCTCCTGGCCCTGGGCGGCTGGATGGCCCTGCCCGCCTCCGAGGACACGGGCTTGCTGCTGGCCCTGAACGCGGTGAGCCGGGGCTGGTTCTCACCGGAGGTGGGCCTGCTCTACCGCAAGTGGGAGGGGCAGGCGACCGGGCAGGCGGCGCACGTGGACTCGGGGGAACGGGAGGCGCGTATGGGGGTGGTGGAGGAGCGGGCTCGGGCGTTGGGGCGGCTGGGGTGGAGTTATCCGGCCCGTTGATCAGCCCCGTTGATCAGTCCTTGATCGCGTACGGGACGAACTGGGCCCAGGTGGTGGGGGCGGAAGTCGATGTGTCACCGGAACCCGATTCCCCGTGTTCCGGCGCCACCAGCGGTCTTCCAAAAGAACCGTAGAGGGAAAGAACCCGACCAAACCCCACCCCTCCCGCCCGCTGTCGTGCCCCGTCACTCCCCCGAGTGAACATCACCAACTCAGCTGGATTTGTGCCCGGTTGCCTGCCTTACGCTCAGCGCAGCAGCACCACAGACAACCGCAGACAGCGGACATACGACGGCCCTCGCCGGGACTGGCATCCCAATGCGAGGGCCTGACCACCAAGGAAGCAAGCCCTTCCAGATGGACACGCAAAACCCTAGCGCGCCCCCGTGCGCCCAGTCCCGTCCCGCGGGTAAAAACCACCCTCCCCGGCGACCCGATTCGGGCGTTTCCGGCGTCGTCCACGACAACGCCCGCCACAGCACCCGCTTCACGGTGATCGGCAACCACCTCGCCCAGCACCCGAAGCTCTCGCTGCTGGCCATCGGGCTCAGCGTCCACATCCAGTCGCTGCCGACCGGTGCCCGCGTCGACATCAAGACGCTCACCGCGCGCTTCCCGGAAGGGGCGGACCGTATCGCCGCCGCCCTGCGCGAACTGGAAACCCACGGCTACCTGCGCCGCCCCCGCGAACGCACCCCCACCGGCCGCATCATCACCCGCACGGTCTCCTGCAACCGCCCCGGCCACCACACCGACCCCGCAGCGGACACCGAGGCCGGGCGGGGCCGCCGTACCGACCACGCCGCCACCCCCGCCCCGGCCCCGGCCCCGCCCAGGAAGCGCACCCCGCGCAAGCCCCTGCCCGCCGTACCGCAGCCCTCGTACAAGGGTCCGGGGCTCCTCCAGGCGGCCACCGAACTCCTCGCCGGACTTCGCCGCCACGACCCCGACCTGCTCCTCTCGGCCTGCGACACCGCCCACCTGGCCCCCGGAGTCGCCGCCTGGCTGGAGCGCGACGCGAGCCCCACCGCCGTACGGCACGCCCTGCTCAGCGACCTCCCGCCCGAGGGAATGCGCCGCCCGGCCGCCCTCCTGGCCCACCGCCTGACGGCCCAACTGCCACCTCCGGCCCCCTTCGGACGCCCACCGTCGCAGCAGCAGCCGGGCCCCGACCCGGTCCGCCACCCACTCCGGAACTGCGACGGCTGCGACCGAGGGTTCCGGGGTCCCGAGCCAGGCCGCTGCCGCGACTGCCGGGCCGATCTCACCGGAAGCGACTTCATGGTGCGCGGTACGACGACTACAATGGTGGCATGAGTGTATTCACGGTCCGCATACCAGATGATCTCGATGCCGAGGTGCGCAAGGCCGCGGCGGACGCGGGGCTCTCGTTGAACGCCTACATGGTCCGCACCCTGCGGGAGCAGACACTGCGGGAAGCGCTGGCCGCGGTGGACAGTGAGGGTGCGCTGCTGGTCGACACCGGCGACGACGATCCGGCGGAGGACATTCGTTGAAGCGAGGTTCCGTCTGGGAGGTTCCGGTCGGCGAGGTCACTCGCACGGTCGTCGTGCTCTCCATCGACGAGGTGAACGCGAAGTTCCAGGCCGCCGTGTGTCTGCTCCTGCATCCAGCGGGCGCCTACCCGGACACCCTGGTCTCCGTACCGATCATCGACCCTGTGCACGCGGTCGCGGTGCCCGTGAACATCACCCAGTACGCGGCCCGGCGCTTCGAGAACGCCAAGCAACTGGGCGCGGTCACGCCCGAGACGATGGAGCGCATCGAGCGTGCCGTTCGCTCCGTCATGGGCCTGTAAGGGGCGCAGCGGATGTCAGCCGTCAGGAACCATCGGGGCAAGCCGGGCCGTCCCGAGCACACCCCCGACGCCCTGCGTGCGGCCCTCGCCGCCGTGGACCCGGGACGCCTGGAGGAGATGCAGGCCCAGAAGGACGAGGCGTTCGCCCTGGCCGTCGAGTGGGAGTCCCTCAGCCCCGTTCAGAGCTGGGTCCTGGCCTGGGCCAGGAACATCGAAATCGCGCGCCGCCCCGATCTGTCCGTCCGCTACGCCCGCGCGCAGAGCCGGCTGGAGCACGAAGATCCGGTCACGGCTGAGGAAGCCCTGCGGGAACTGAGTTCTGTCCTGGACGAGGCCATGAAGGTCACGTACCTGGGTTTCTGACCGCCCCCGACCTCGTCGTCAGGGCTTCGTCGGGCTGATGATCTGCCACTCCTGGTCGTCCGTGATGGAGCACGTGAAGAGGGTGAGGTGGGCTCCTTCGCCGCCGGTGCTGAAGCCCGCGACGTCCAGGCATTCGTTGTTGCTGGCGTAGTTGCGGATCCAGTAGTCGCCGCTGGCCTGCTTGGCGAGCCACCACAACTGGTTGTCGGCGGTCGTTCCGTCGCAGGTGTACCTCAGGATCGGCGACCGGATCGGCTTGGCACCGTAGTCCGCCAGGTCCACGCACTTCTGGTCCTTGACGTTGCGGATCTGGAAGAGGGGTGCGCCGCCCGGGCCGCCCTTCGCGTACCTCACCTCCAGGTTCCACCGCTGCTCTGTGTTGTTCTCGTCGCAGGTGGACTGCACCGCCCGGCCCCGGGTCCTCGCTTCTTCGTCGTCCGGCGCCGGGACGTCGACGCACATCTTGGTGGTCGGGTTGCGCAGCATGATGTTGTACGCGGGCAGCAGGCTCGGGGCCTTCGGCTTGGCCGACGGGGACTTCTCGCCGCCCCCGGCGCTGTCGCCCTCCTGCGTCGACGGTGTCGGCTGAGCCGCCGGTTGGGAGGGCTCGACAGGCGGCACCGACTCCGCAGGGGCCGAGGGCTGTGCCGTCGGTGTCGCCAGGGGAGGCGGCAGCGTGTTGACGGCACCGGCCTCCGTCAACTCCGTTGCCCTGGTGGCGACTTGGGGCCTGTAGGAGATCCACAGCATCACGAAGGTGATCGCGAGCGCCAGGACGATCCCGAGCGAGGTCGCGACCCAGCCGGGCAGGAAGCTCCGTTGCACATAGGTGCCCTCGACAGCGAGCGGTGTCACCCCCGACCGCTTCACCTCGATGGTGTAGGGCCGTTCCTCCTTGGACCCGAACCAGATGATCTGCCGTGGCTTCAGCGTCGCCTTCACGAACGCGGCACGGCCGGGCTCGATCTGGACGTTGCCCGGATGGATGTCGTACGACAGCTGGTCGCCGTTGTCGCTCCCGCTGAGCGAGGCGGTCACCTTCGTGTTGCCGAGGTTGTCGACCGCCAGCTTCGGGCGGCCCCGGAAACGGCCCTTGACCGTCGGCGGCACGAGTTCGGCCCGTACCTCCGTGAAGGGGGTGATCGTCAGATTGCCCTCGGGGACGGTCGTCGCCTCCGGGTGCTCGGTCGGCGTGATCCGGATCGCGTACGGATTCGGCCCAGCCGTCGCGTCCGGCGTGCGGGGCGGGGCGAAGGTCAGGTCCACGGTGCCCGACGTACCCGGGTAGAGGCGGAGCGTCTGCGGCTCCACCGTCGTCCAGGGGGAGAGGGGTCCGACCGGTTCGAAGCGGTACTCGTCGACGACGTCGCCGGTGTTGCGCAGCCGCAGCCGTACGGTCGCCCTGTCACCGGGATCCACCGTGGTCGAGGCAGGTTCAAGGGAAGTCCAAAGGCTCACCGCTCGACGCTACGGCAACGGAGATCAGCCGTCAGGAGCCGTCAGGGCAGGCCTTGTTGCCCGGACGGGCAACGATCACCCCGATCACCCCAACTCCCTCCCCATCAGGGCAACTTCTCCGCGTCCACCCGCGAGAAGATCAGGTCGCTCTCCCCCACCACCGGGCCCCGCCACCGCTCCGGTACGCCGATCTCGCCTGGCGCAGCCGCCAGCGCGTACGCGTAGCTCTCCGGGGCGTAGCTGTTGGGCAGGCGGTAGAGGTGGAAGCCGGCTTCGCGCATTGTCGTCAGCAACTCCTCGGCGGAGTCGCCCAGTTGGGCCATGCGGTCGGGGGTCACCTCGACCGTGATCTCCGCGTCCGGGCGGAGCTTCGACAGCATCGGCGCCAGGCCCCGTACGACACTTCCCTCCGCGCCCTCCACGTCGATCTTGATCACGCGGGCGTTCTCGATCTCCTCCGCGTCGAGCAGCTCCGGCAGCGGGCGGGCCTCGATGTCGAAGGTGGACTCCGTCGGGCCGTCCCACGGGACGATGCTGTTGGCGCCCATGTTCTGCGAACTGGCGAGGATGAAGGTCAGGGTGCGGTGGCTGTCCGACACGGCGGCGTTGAGCGCGCGGATGTTGTGGCAGTCGTTCAGGGCGGCCTGGCGCAGGAGGGTCTCGTGGAAAGTCGGGGACGCCTCGATCGACACGACCCTGCCCTTGTCACCCACGAGTTGGGAGGCCAGCACGCTGAACACGCCCACGTTCGCGCCGACGTCGACGAATGTGTCCCCGGGGCGCAGCCTGCGGCTGAGCCAGGCCGACATGTGCGGTTCCCAGACGCCGAAGAGATAGACGTAGCGCTGGATCAGGTCCTGGGTGTCCACCGCGAAGCGGGTGCCGTCGCGGGTCTCGACCACTCGGCGGCGCGGGTGCTCCCGGAGGTGGGGGTTCAGGAAGCGGGCCGCGAGCAGCGCCTTGCCGAGGGAGCCCGGGGCCTTCCGTACGTACTGGCGGCCAAGGGTCACCAAGATCTCCGACAGCCCCGCCGTGGGAACACCGCTCATGCGATCCGCCTCTCCACCGATCCGGAACCAACCTACTCCGGCCTGCTCCGGTCCCTGTCATGGCCTCCGCCGGGCACCTCTCCCATCTCCTAAGATCATCCGACGGCTACTCACACACGGGGTCGGGGACAGGGACGGGGGCGGGGAACGATGGGAACCGGCGAGCAACTCGTCACCGTAGGAGCCGTGTTGATCGGCGCGCTTACCACGCACGCGACCAACTACCTGATGGAGCGCGGCAGGAACCGCTACCAGCTGCTGACCCGGTGGGACGACAAGAAGATCGACACGTACTCGGAGTACGTGGACGCGGCGAAGATGCGCATCGCCATGGCCGTACGGCTCTACGAGGCCAGGGAAGGGCTGCGCGACGAGCACCGGCCCGAGCCGGAGTTGCGCGAGGATCTCTCGGACGCGAGCCGGCGGTGGGGGTCGGCCTTCGAGCGGGTCATGCTGCTCGGGGGCGACGACGCCATCGAGGCCGGGCACGAACTCAACACCGTGCTCGCCGAGATCGACTGGCAGGCCACCGGGCGGATCACCGGGACCCTTGAGGAGTGGCGGGAGCGGCACCGGGCCGCCTTCCGGTGCATCAACGCCTTTCACGAGGCGGCCCGCGTCGACCTCGGGATCCAGGGCAGCGTCACGGGCGAGAAGCATCCCGAGCGGGATCTTCTGCTGCCGTCGGCCCGGCACAACCGGCAGACCCAGCGGGACCAGCGGGCTTCGGGCGAGGGCTGACGGCAGCCGTACCTGCCTGATTCCTCTCTTACCTGCCCGCCGCCGCTGCCGCCACCGCCGCCCGTGCGCGCGTCCTGAACGCCTCCAACTTGTCCACTGGCTCCGTCAGTTGGCGGCTCCGGGAGCGGATGCTGACGTCGTGGCCCTCGGACGACTTCCGCAGCGCGCCGACCGTGGCCTGGCTCTTCGGGATGTGGGAGAAGGGGTCGAAGGAGTACCAGCGCATCGCGTTCTCGTGGGTCATCTTGACGATGTCCTCGTCCGGGACGGAGTGCTTCTCCAGGACGCCCTGGATCTGTTCCGGCGCGTCCGGCCACATGGAGTCGCTGTGCGGGTAGTCGCCCTCCCAGCAGATGTTGTCGATGCCGATCTCGTGCCGCAGCTTCACGCCCAGGTCGTCGCTGATGAAGCAGGTCAGGAAGTGGTCGCGGAACACCTCGGACGGCAGCTTGCCGCCGAAGTCCTGGAGCGTCCAGGTCGCGTGCATCTCGAAGGTCCGGTCGACACGCTCCAGGAAGTACGGGATCCAGCCCGTGCCGCCCTCCGACAGCGCGATCTTCAGATCCGGGTACTCCTTGACGACCCGCGACCACAGCAAGTCCGCTGCCGCCGATACCAGGTTGATCGGCTGGAGCGTGATCATCACGTCCGGCGGTGAGTCGACGGCCGGGATGGCGAGCCGCCCGGAAGAGCCGATGTGGATCGACATGACCGTGTCCGTGTCGGACAGCGCCTGCCACAGGGGGTTCCAGTACTCGTCGTGGAAGCTCGGGTAGCCGAGGGCGGCCGGGTTCTCCGGGAAGGTCAGGCTGTGGCAGCCCTTTTCGGCCACCCGCCGGACCTCCGCCGCGCACAGCTCCGCCGACCAGATCGCGGGCAGCGCCATGGGGATGAAACGGCCCGGGTACGCCCCGCACCACTCGTCGATGTGCCAGTCGTTGTACGCCCGCACCAGCGCCAGCGAGAAGTCCTGGTCCTCCGTGGCGAACATCCGCGCGGCGAAGCCGGGGAAGGACGGGAAGTTCATCTGGGCCAGGACTCCACCGGCGTTCATGTCCTTGACGCGCTCGTGCACGTCGTAACAGCCCGGCCTGATCTCGTCCATGCCCTGCGGATCGAGGCCGTACTCCTCCTTGGGCCGCCCGGCGACCGCGTTCAGCGCGGCGTTGCCGACGGTGTTGTCGCGGAACTGCCACACGTCACTGCCGTCCTCGCGGTGGATCAGCTTCGGCGCGTCGTCCAGATACCGCTTCGGGAGGTGGTTCACGAAGATGTCCGGCGGCTCGATGATGTGGTCGTCCACGCTGATCAGGATCAGGTCGTCCCGTTCCATGACGTTCCTCCGCAGTGACTCAGTGACTCCGCAGTGATTTCGACCTTCTCTGTCAACGTAAATTAGCTTCTCACTATCAGAGAATCAACCATTCGGACACGGCGGGATGAGCAACGAGGAGGGCAACGAGAAAGGGCCCGATCCGAGTGCGGACCGGGCCCTTCCCTGCTTCCGTTCAGACGCTCAGCGCCGCCCTCACCGTCTGCTCGGCGCCCGCGCCGCCCTCCCCGGACGAGGTCACGCGTCCCGCCTCCAGTACGTAGTAGTGCTGGGCGGCACGCATCGCGAACCCCACGTGCTGCTCGACGAGGAGGACCGAGAGACCGCCCCTCGCCGCCAGCGTCAGGATCGTCTCCTCGATCTCCGCGACCACCGACGGCTGGATGCCCTCCGTCGGCTCGTCGAGGAGGAGCAGGCTCGGGCGGGTCACCAGGGCACGCGCCAGGGCGAGTTGCTGCCGCTGACCGCCCGACAGCAACCCGGCCCGGCGGCCCGACAGTTCACGCAGCGCCGGGAAGAGGTCCAGCGCCTCGGCGACCGCCTCCTTGCCGTCCGCCCGTCCGTCGGCGACGAGTTGGAGGTTCTCGGCGGTGGTGAGGTGCGGGAACGACTGCTGTCCCTGCGGTACGTACGCCATTCCGCGCGCCACCCGCTGGTGCGGGGAGAGCCGGGTGATGTCCTCGCCGTTCAGCAGGACCCGCCCGCCGGTCGGCTTCAGCAGACCCATGGCCGCCCGCAGCAACGTGCTCTTCCCGGCGCCGTTGTGACCGAGAACGGCGGCCACACCGTCCTTCGGCACGGCCACGGTCACGCCGTGCAGGACGGTCGTACGGTCATATCCCGCTCGTACGTCGGTGATCTCCAGCAGAGACATGGACTTGGACATCGGCGTCATGCCTCCTCCCCAACGGGTATGGGCGCGGGCTCTGTTGCGCGGCCCAGATAGACCTCCTGGACCCTCGGGTCCGCCTGGACCTCCGTCACCGTGCCCTCGCTGAGCACCTTGCCCGCGTGCAGGACGCTGACGCTGCGCGCGAAGGAGCGCATGAAGTCCATGTCGTGCTCGATGACGACGACCGTGTGGTCCTCGCTCACCCGCTGGAGGAGTTCGCCGGTCGCCTCGCGCTCCTCGTGGCTCATCCCGGCCACCGGTTCGTCGAGCAGCAGCAGCCGTACGTCCTGGACGAGCAGCATGCCGATCTCCAGCCACTGCTTCTGGCCGTGGGCGAGGGCTCCCGCCGGGCGGTCGGCGAGTGCCGTCAGGCCCGTTGTCTCCAGGGCCCTGGTCACCGGTTCCGGAACTCCCTTGCGGCGGCGGAGCATCGTCCACATGCCGCGTCCGGCGCCCGCCGCGATGTCCAGGTTCTGGAGCACGGTCAGCTCCTCGAACACCGTCGCCGTCTGGAACGTACGGCCGATGCCCATGCGGGCGATCCGCTGCACCGGCTTGCCCAGCAGCTCCTCGTCGCCGAAGCGGACCGAGCCCGTCGCCTTCACCAGGCCGGTGACCGCGTCGACCAGGGTGGTCTTGCCGGCGCCGTTCGGCCCGATGAGGAATCTCAAGTCACCTGGCTGGACAGTCAGGTTGACGCCGTCGACCGCCGTGAAGCCGTCGAACGTGACCCTCAGGTCGCTGATCGTCAGCGCCTCGCCGCCGTCGCCGCTCATGCCGTACCTCCTGAACTCGCTTGCCGCGTACGGCGGTTGCGGGCCACCGTCCACAGGGATGCCAGACCGCCGGGCAGGAAGCCGACCGCCAGCACGAACAACAGGCCCTGGAAGTACGTCCATCCGGCCGGGAACGCGTCCGACAGCGTGCTCTGCGCCCAGGCGACCGCGATCGCCCCGAGCACCGCGCCCACCAGCGACGCCCGTCCGCCGACCGCAGCGCCGATGACGAAGCCGATCGACGGCACGATCCCGATCAGCGCCGGGGAGATGATCCCGACGGCGGGCACGAAGAGCGCACCGGCCAGCCCTGCCATGCCGGCCGCGACGACGTACGCGACCAGTTTCACGTTGGCCGGGTTGTAGCCGAGGAAGCGGACCCGTTCCTCGGAGTCCCGTACGGCGATGAGGAGTTCGCCGTAGCGGCTGACGAAAAGCTGGCGGGCCAGGGCCATGAGGGCGAGCAGTACCGCCGCGATGACGAAGTACACCATCCGCTGGTTGACGGGGTCGTCGAGTGAGTAGCCGAAGAAGCCCTGGATGTCGGTGAGGCCGTTGGTGCCGCCGGTGGTGGCCTGCTGGCCGATCAGCCAGATGGACAGGGCTGCGGCGAGCGCCTGGCTGAGGATCGCGAAGTACGCGCCCTTGACCCGGCGCCGGAACACCAGGAAGCCGAGCAGCGCGGCGACGGCCATGGGGAGGAGGACGGTCATGGCCAGCGCGAACAGCGGGTTGGCGAACGGCTCCCACCACCAGGGGAGGGCATCGCCGGTGCCGTACAGCTGCATGAAGTCGGGGAGTTTCTCGCCGGTGTCGGCGGCGTCGGCGAGCTTGAGGTGCATGGCCATGGCGTAGCCGCCGAGGCCGAAGAAGACGCCCTGGCCGAGGACGAGGAGTCCGCCACGGCCCCAGGCCAGGCTGACGCCGACGGCCACGATCGCGTAGCACAAGTACTTGGCGAGGAGGGCGAGTCGGAAGTCGGAGAGCGCCAACGGGGCTATGCCGAGCAGGAGTACGGCTCCGAGGGCGAAGCCGCCGGGGACTCGGAGGCGCTCCAGGAGGGGGGTCTTCGGCTCCGGTGGTGGGGTAACTGCCTTGGTGGGTTCGGTCGTTGTCGTCATGCCAGGCTCCGGGTGCGCAGTGTGTACAGGCCCTGCGGTCGCCACTGGAGGAAGGCGACGATCGCCACGAGCACGATGACCTTGGCGACACTGACGGTGGTCGAGTATTCGAGGACCGACTGGAGGACGCCGAGGGCGAACGCGGTGATCACGCTGCCCTTGAGCTGTCCGATGCCGCCGACCACTACGACCAGGAAGGCGTCGACGATGTAGTTGGTGCCCATCGTCGGCCCGATCGGCCCGACCAGGGTCAGCGCGACTCCGGCGACTCCGGCCAGGCCCGAACCGATGAAGAAGGTCATGCGGTCGACCTGGCCGGTGGCGATGCCGGACACCTCGGCGAGGTCGCGGTTCTGGACGACGGCTCGGATGCGGCGGCCCAGCGGGGTCGTACGCAGGACGATCGTCAGGGCGAGTACGCAGAGGAGGGCCAGGCCGAGGATGAACAGGCGGCTGTTGGCGAGGGTGATGCCGCCGCCCACCGAGACGTTGTCGGTGAGGAGGTCGGGGGCGTGGGTCTGGACGTTGGGGGCGCCGAAGATGTCCCTGGCCAGTTGCTGGAGCATCAGGGAGACGCCCCAGGTGACGAGGAGGGTGTCCAGGGGGCGGGTGTAGAGGCGGCGGATGAGGAGCCATTCGAGGAGGGCGCCCATCAGGCCTGCGACGACGAACGCCACGGGCAGTGCGACCAGCAGCGAGATCCCGGCGCTGCTGATGGACTTCTGGAGGACGTAGGTCGTGTAGGCGCCGGTCATGATGAACTCGCCGTGCGCCATGTTGATCACGCCCATCTGACCGAAGGTGAGGGTCAGGCCGAGGGCGATGAGGAGGAGGACGGCGCCGATGCTGATGCCGGTGAATGATTGGTTGAGGATGACCGTCATGGAGCGGCTCCTGGTCGGGGGGCGGGTGGGTGCCTTTTTTCTCGCCCCCGCCGCCCCTACCCGTCCCATCCTCGGGGGGCTGCGCCCCCCGAACCCCCCGCTACGGCCCTGAACGGGCCTTGTCCTCAAACGCCGGACGGGCTGGGTAGTCAGCCCGTCCGGCGTTTGAGGACGAGCGCGTTCTAGCGCGATACGGGGGTTCGGGGGCGGAGCCCCCAGGGATGGGAACGGGTAGGGGCGGCGGGGGCGAGAACTACACGAGCTGAGCCCGCAGATAGTCCCGCCACAACCCCGTGAACTCCCCGGACGTAATCCCCAGCACACCCTCCAGCGCCCCCTCGACCGCCCCCGCCCGCACCCCATGCACCCCCACCGCCCGATAGAACTCCCCCAGCCGCACCTCCCCCCACCGATCAGCGATCAACCGGCACGCCAGCCAACCCCCCTCGTACGCCTGCGCCAGCTCCCCCGCATCCCCGCCAAAGCCGAAGTCCGCATCCCCCGGAAGCGCGTCCGGCACCTCGCCGGAGGCCACCGCACGTGCCAGTTCGGGCGCCGCCTGGACCGCCGTACGACCCGTGGACCGGTAGCCGACCCAGTCCGCGTACCCCTCGGAGAGCCACAGCGGCGTGGCGGCCGTGGTGGCGGCACGGGTCGCCACGTGCGTGGTCTCGTGGGTGAGTACGACCTGCTTGCCGAAGTCCCCGAGCACGCCGTACGCCTCGGGGTTGACGATGACCCGGTCCGCGGGCGCCGTCCCCGAGCCGCCCACCTCCCCGGTCGTGACGGCCGCGATCCCCCGGTAGGAGGAGGCGGGCGACCCGAGCAGCCCGGCCATCCCCTCCAGCGACTTCGGTACGAGGACCACGACCCGTCTCGTCCACGCCCGGCCCCACGCCTCCGTCACCGCGGGCACGGCCCGGTCGGCGAGGTCCGCGTACCGGCGCAGGGACTCCGCCGACTGCCCGACCCCGAGCACGAGGCTGTGCGTGCCGTGCACGGCCCGCACGGTCCCCTGGTCCCACAGCTGCTGGCCGGTCTTCCGGGCGGGCTTGTCGGCGTCGACGTACCACTGCCCGCCGTCCCGCTCGGTCAGGGTCAGGGTCCGCCCGACCCTCACGGGTGCCTTGTCGATGCCCTCGACGCGGTAGCTCAGCTCCACGTCTGCGGTGGCCTCGCCGCCGGTGCGGTGCAGGGCGGTCAGCCGGTACGACCAGGCCGCCAGCGGGAGCGCGCCCAGCCGGGTGAGCTCCCCCGGCGCACCGGTCCGCGCGTACGCCGGTGCGTCGCCGTCCAGAACGGCCGCGGCCCGCCGGTCCAGCAGCCGTCGTACGTCGGCGGAGGCGGTGTCGGTGCCCGACGAGCCGCCGCCGCACGCGACAAGGGCGACGAGCGAGCCCAGGACCAGCCAGAGCGCCACGCCCCGGACCCGCCACGCATCCCCCGCACGCCTTCGACCAGCCACGCCGACGATCGTACGGGCCGACTGCCGGGAAAGGGGACGCCCCGGACGTTCGTAGCCTGCTCAGACCCTGGTGACCGACGACACCGGCATCATGCCCACCGGGTCGTACCGCACCGGCGCGCCCGGATAGGGGGCGTGGATCACCTGGCCGTTGCCCACGTACATCCCGACGTGACTGGCATCGGACCGGTAGGTGACCAGGTCACCGGGCTGGGCCTGGGAGAGCGGGACCTGCTGTCCGGCGTACCGCTGGGCCTGCGAGGTGCGCGGCAGGGAGACCCCGGCCTTCGCGTACGACCACTGCATCAGGCCCGAACAGTCGAAGCCGGAGGGCCCGCTGGAGCCCCAGATGTACGGGCTGCCCAGGGCCGCCCGGGCCGCGGCGACGGCGGTTGCCGCACGGGCGTTCGGTGCGGCGGCGTTCCCGGGGTCGGGCAGGTCGGCGCGGTCGGAACGGGAGGCCCGGTCGTAGGCGGCGCGGTCGGCGGACGGCAGGGAGTTGAGCAGCGCCCGCGCCTTGGCCAGCTTCTGTTCGACGGTCCGTTTGTGCGTGGCGACCGCCTTGCGGCTCTTGTCGAGTTCGGCGAGCTTGCCGGTGGCCTCCGAGCGCTCCTGGGCGAGTTCGCGCATGGCCGCCTGGAGTTCCCTCAGCTCAGCGGCCTGGTGGACGCTGATCCGGTCGAGCGCGGCGGCCTTCTCCAGGTACTCGTCCGGGTCGTCGGAGAACAGCAGCGCGAGCGAGGGGTCCATGCCCCCGGCCCGGTACTGGGCGCCCGCGAGCGAACCGAGCGCCTCCCGCATGGTGTTGATGCTCTCCTGCTGCCGGGCGATCCGGTCCTGCGCCCGGGTCACCTGCTCGCGCAGCGCGTCGGCGCGCTCGTCGGCCCGGTTGTAGGACTCGGTGGCCTTCTCGGCCTCCGTGTAGAGCCGGTCCACCTCGGCCCGGGTGTTGTCGCCCGGCGCGGCGGTGGCCGACGGCACGGCGGCGCCCAGAGCGGCGACGGCGGCGGACAGTACGCAGAGCGCGGCGGTGGCGCCCCGGTCGAACCCGGACGGTGCAAGGCGGCGATGGAACCCCACGAGAAGCCGCACTCCTTCCGCTGGCGGACGCTGACGTGCCCCCGGTGTTGGGGGCGCGGCAGACAGTAGCCGTGCGACTGCGCGCGGGCCAAAGACCTCGACGACCACACACAGTGACGCCCCGCCTATGACGCAGGTCATCGGCGGGGCGTGGGGTCAGCGAAGGGTGTCGGGATTCGCCCGTTCGGGCGTCAACGTGTCCTGATCTTGAAAGGACCCGGAAGGGGTACGACGATCCGATCCGGCGAAGAGAGGATCAGATCCGTACGCCGAACTGGAACGGCATGTTGTCGATCGACTCGTACCGCACGACCGTGCCGCTGCGCGGCGCGTGCAGGACCTGGCCGTTGCCGGCGTAGAAGCCGACGTGGTGCTGGTCGCTGTAGAAGATGACCAGGTCACCGACCTGGAGATCGCTCTGCGAGTAGATGCGCGTACCCGCGCTGGCCTGCGCCTGTGAGGTGCGGGGAATGGTGATGCCGGCCTGGGCGAACGCCCACGAGGTGAAGCCCGAGCAGTCGAAGGAGTCGGGGCCCGAGGCGCCGTAGACGTACGGCGTGCCGATCTTGCTCTGCGCGGCGGCGTACGCGGAGCCGGCGCGGCCGGTGATGGCCGCCCCACTGCTGAGGGCGGAGCGCTCGCTGGCCCGGGTGGCGCGGGCGTCGGCGGCGGCGAGGGCCGCCTTCTCCGCGGCCGTCATGGAGTTGAGGATCTTGCGCGCCTCGGCGAGCTTGCTCTGGACTTCCTTCTTCTTCTTGGCCAGCTCGGTGCGGGTGTCCGCGAGGTCCTCGAGCTTCTCGGTGGCCTCGGAGCGCTGCTGGGCGAGCGCGCGCTGCTTCTCCGTGACCTTCTTCAGCGTCTCGACCTGCTGACTGCTCAACTGGTCCATCGTGGACGCCTTGTCGAGGTAGTCGTCCGGGTCGGCGGAGAGGAAGAGCTGCACGGAGGGGTCGATGCTGCCGGTGCGGTACTGGGCGGCGGCGGCGAGTCCGAGGCTGTCACGCAGCTCGTTGAGTTCCCCCTGGCCGCGGGCGACGTTGTCCTGGAGGGTGGAGATCTCCTTCTCCAGCTTGTCCTGCTTCTCCTGAGCACCGTTGAGCTTCTCGCTCGCCTGCTCGGTCTGCTCGTAGAGCTTGTCGACCTTGGCCTTGACCTCGTCCTTGCTCGGCTTCTCGCTCGGCGCGGCGTTGGCGGCGTTGGCGCTGAGGGCCACGGCGGCGGCTGCGGCGGTGGTGAGCACGGTCACGCGGGTGCGGCTCGGCTGCTTCGGTCGACGATGGGACGCCACGGAGGCGAACTCCTTCTTCTCCCGCCGTCACTCCCATTGAGCGATCACCCGAGCGGAGGTTCGAGGCCTGACCCTAGTGACCACCCTGTGATCACTTCAAATCCTCGCATGAAAAATGTTTGTCACACGTGCATTCTTTACACACAACTCACATCAGGTAACGCTCATTTGACGCTACGTTGCGTGACAGTTCCACCAATTCGGGCATTCGGTACGTATGTTGCCGACCGCCGTCAGCCACGCGAGAACCGCTTCAGCAGCACCGCCGAAGCCACCGGCCGCGCCCCCGCCTTGGCGATCCCGTCGGCCACCTCGCGGTCCGTCGAGACGACGATGACCGGCCGTCCCGGCGGCTCCGCGCGCACCAGCTGCCGGATCAACTCGTCGGCGGTGACACCGGCCTTGGAGAACAGCACCCGCACCCCGCGCGGCGGCGCCAGCAGCACCGGAGCGGCCAGTTCGGCCCCGTCGAAGACACAGGTCACCTCGGCGCCCGTCTGGGCGGCGAGCTGCGAGAGCTGACCGAGCAGCCTCAACCGCTGCTTCTCCAGGGGCATCTGGGGATAGCCGGTCTTGGTGACGTTGTACCCGTCGACGACCAGATGGGCCTGCGGCAGCGCGAGAAGCTGGTCGAGAATGGCGGGGTCGTTCTCGGACAGTGCCCGCGCGGCAATGTCTTTCGGGGTCATTCGTCCCGGTTCGACCGCATCCACCGTCTCGGCCGGCCGCACCGACACCGGCGGCAGCGCCAGCTCCCGCCGCAGCCCCTGAGCCGCTTCGAGTACGGTGTCGAGCAGCAGCCGTACGCGCATGTCCTCGACGCTCCGCCCCTCCCGGGCGGCGCGTCTGCTGGCCTCAAGGGCCGCCTCGACCTCCACGAGCCGCCCCTTGAGCCGCCGGGCCTCGCTCTCGGCCACGGAGACTTGGGCGTGCTCCTCGGCCCGTACGGCGTCGATCTCGGCGTGCACCTTGCGCAGGGCCGCCTCGCCGCGCTTGACGTCACTGAGGGCGGCACGCAGCTTGCGGTGAAGCGATTCGGCTTCCTTCTTGGCCGACTCCAGCTCCGCGCGCAGCCGCTCGGTCTCGGTACGGGTGTGGTCGCGGGCGGCGCTCAGTTCCTCGCGCAGCCGCTCCAGCTCGGCCCGGCTCTCCTCGTCGGCGCGCTCGGCGTCGGCCCGCTGCGCCTCCTCACCGGCCGCGGTGACGAGCTTGACCCAGCCCGTGGGCCGCAGCACATAGGCCGCGGCGGCCACGTCCAGCGGATCGGCGGCCGGGGGCGGCGAACCGGCGTCGAGAGCGCCCGCCAGCTCCGCCTGCGCCTCCCGCAGCTTCTCCCCGATGCGCTGCCGGAACAACGTGTCGGTCTCCAGGGCAGCAGCCATGGCATTACCGGCGAACTTGGCCCGCCGATTGGGCGCGAACCGCGCGTACTGCCGCAACTGCGCGGGCAGTTCGGCAACGGTCAACCCACCGAAACCATCGGACACGATCTGTACGACGCGCCTGCGCACGCCGTCGGGCAGCGGGCGGTCGAGCACCTCGGCGGCGCCGTCGCCCGGCCCCCCGCCTGTGGTCTCCACCATCCGTCACCCCAGCCCATTCCTGTGCGGGGCCCGCTCCCTGTCAGGAGCCGGCGCCCGGCCTGTCCACGAGTTCCACCTGATCCACGGCGTTGCACCAGCGGCAGCGCACCGACTCGATGGTCTCACTGACCACCTCGCGCTCCTCCACGTTCGGTGCTCCGGCGAGGTCCAGGTGCACGTACTCCACCACCTTGGAGGAGCGGGTCACGTCGAAACGCGTGAGGTTGCCGCACAGAGCACAGCGCCACCGGGTCGTCTCGGTCGGCAGAGGAACCGTCATCGTGGATATGTTCGCTTTCCTTCTAGTGTCCGTGCTGCGCCAGATTCCCTGGTGCGTGTGGCTCGTAACCCTAAGGCCTGGCGGGTACCCCCCGCCCGTCCGTCCGCAGCGGCGAGGCGGTCTGCACTGTTCGGTCCCGTTACGTCATGCTCTGTAGCCATGATCGGCGAGTTCGAAAAGTGGCGTACGGCGGCCCACAGATCGGTCCACAGGTCGATTCGCGCCCAGTCGGCGCCCGTGACGTACGGGCTGATCGCCGTGTGCTGTCTGCTCTTCGTCATCGGCCCCGCCTCGGGCCTGAATCCCGGGTACGGCACCGGGGACGCCCTGCTCGCCGCCCAGCGCGCCTACTTCCGCCGCTGGGGCGTGGTCCCCGCCGACCTCTTCACGGGCGCCCCGCGCGCCACGCTCACCCCGGCGACGGCCCTCTTCGTGCACGGCAGCTGGGTCCACCTGCTGGGCAACATGCTCTTCCTCTACGTCTTCGGCGCGATGACCGAGGAACGCCTCGGCCACCTGGAGTTCGCCCTCTTCTACCTGGGCTGCGGCTACCTCGCCCTGCTCGGGTACGCCGCCGCCAACGCCGGCTCGCAGCAGACGCTGGTGGGCGCGTCCGGCGCGATCTCGGCGATCCTGGGCGCATTCCTGTACCTCTTCCCCGGCGCCCGCGTCACAAGCCTCTTCCCGTTCCTCTTCTTCCTCCCCCTGCGCTTCCCGGCCTGGCTGACCCTCCCCTTCTGGGCGACCCTCCAGTGGGTGGCGGCGGGGAGGGCCTCGTCAGGCCCCGGGGTGGCGTACTTGGCCCACGTGGTGGGCTTCGGCCTGGGCTTCGCCTACGCGTGGGTGCGACATCGCGGTGCGACTAAAGTGAGGGCCCCAGTGAAGGCGCCCGAGGGAGAGAACCAGCCGTGATCACCGCGATCGTGCTCATCAAGACCAGCGTGGACCGGATCCCCGAGATCGCGGAGAGGATCGCCGCGCTGGAAAGCGTGAGCGAGGTCTTCTCCGTCACCGGCACGTACGACTTGATCGCGATGGTCCGCGTAAAGGCCCACGAGGACCTGGCGGAGGTCATCCCGGGCAGCATCAGCAAGATCCCGGGCGTAGAGGCAACGGACACCCACGTGGCGTTCCGGACGTACTCCCAGCACGACCTGGAGGCAGCGTTCGCAATCGGCCTGGACGGCTGACTTCCCAGCCCAGGCCGGCCATTTCAGCCCGTCCGGCGTTTGAGGACGAGCGCGTTCAGCGCGACTAAGGGGGGTCTGGGGGCGCAGCCCCCAGGGGATGGGAACGGGTAAGGGCGGCGGGGGCGATCAAACCGCCGGAACGCAGCGCCCGTCCTCGGTCCGGTACTGCCACCGAGCCCCGTCCCGCACAAGCTCCTTCACCGCACCCACGAACCGCTCGACATGCTCGTCGGGCGTACCGGCACCGAAGCTCACACGGATGGCGTTGAGAGACTTCTCGCCCGGGGCGGCCTCAGGGGCGCCACACTCCCCCTGCGTCTGCGGGTCACTCCCCAGCAGCGTCCGCACCAGCGGATGCGCACAGAACAGCCCGTCCCGCACCCCGATCCCGTACTCCGCGGAAAGCGCCGCCGCGAAGTGCGAGCTGTTCCACCCCTCGACGACGAACGAGATGACACCGACGCGCGGAGCGTCGTCCCCGAACAGCGAGAGCACCCGCACCTCGGGCACCTCCGCCAGCCCCGCCCGCACGGTGTCGATCAGGTACTGCTCCCGAGCCACCAGCGAATCGAAGCCGGCTTCCGTGAGGGCCTTGCAGGCGGCGGCGATCGAGTAGGCACCGATGACATTCGGTGACCCCGCCTCGTGCCGCGCGGCGCTGTCGTGCCACTCCACGTCCACTCCCCCGTCCGTACGCCGAGTGACCTTACGGCTGGCGCCACCACCCGCGAGGTACGGGTCGGCCGCGCGCAGCCAGTCGGCGCGTCCGGCGAGGACACCGGAGCCGAAGGGCGCGTACAGCTTGTGCCCGGAGAAGGCGACCCAGTCGACGTCCAGGTCCTGGACGGAGACGGGGTGGTGCGGGGCGAGCTGGGCGGCGTCCAGGACGATCCGGGCACCGTGCGCGTGGGCGGCGGCAGCCAGCTCCCGTACGGGCCACAGCTCACCGGTGACGTTGGAGGCGCCGGTGACACAGACGAGCGCCGGGCCCTGGGGGTCGCGGGCGGCGAGGGCCTCCCGCAGGGTGGCCACGGCCTGCTGCGGGGTGCGCGGGGCGTTGAGGTAGGTGACCTGGGCGTCCTTCCAGGGCAGCAGCGAGGCGTGGTGCTCGGTCTCGAAGACGAAGACCTGGCAGCCGTCGGGAAGCGCGGCGGCGAGGAGGTTGAGGGAGTCGGTGGTGGACCGGGTGAAGATCAGCTGGTCGTCGGCCCGGCAGTCCAGGAACTCCGTGACCGTCTTACGGGCGTTCTCGAAGAGGTCCGTCGACAGCTGGGAGAGGTAGCCGGCGCCCCGGTGCACGCTGCCGTAGTAGGGCGCGTACGCCGCCACGTCGTCCCAGACCCGCTGGAGCGCGGGCGCGCTGGCCGCGTAGTCGAGCGCCGCGTAGGTGACTTCGCCGCCCGTGACGAGCGGGACGGTGACGTCCCGGCCCAGAACGGACAGCGGGGCACAAACGGTCTGGTCGGCGGCAAGGGTGGAGACAGACATGGCGAACTCCCGTGAGAGACAAGAGGAATCGCTGTGCGAGCGGACGTGGCTCAGCACAGGAAAGGAAGGAAAAGGGGTGCGCGGAGGCGGGGCTCGGCAGCCCTATCGCATTCGCTTGCTCACGGAAGACTCCCTCGAACGACCAGGACCCCTGGTGTCGAGAAGGGGCCCGCGCTTGCCGTAAGCCTTGCTGCTCACGGCCTGGTCTTCATCCCGGGGCACCCCGCCACGGACGGAGGGTTGCCGGACAGTCGGCCGGGGCCTCATGACTGTCACTCATGACCTGGCACAGAAAATACGGGAAGTGATCGACGCCCCGCAACCCGTGTCCGGATCGCGGGACGCCCATCGGTGTGGGACTGCGTGGGACTACTTGTTGCTGGCCGCCACCCAGCGCTCCAGCGTCCGCTTCGCGGCACCCGAGTCGATCGCCTCGGCCGCCTTCGCCATACCGACCCGGAGCTGCTCGGCGAGCGGGGCCCCGGTCGGGTCCAGCGCCACGAGCGCAGCCGCCGAGTTCAGCAGTACGGCATCACGTACGGGCCCCGTCTCGCCGTCGAGGAGACGGCGGGCCACCTCCGCGTTGTGCGCCGGGTCGCCGCCGCGCAGCGCCTCCACCGGCACCAGTTCGAGTCCGGCGTCGCGCGGGTCGAAGGACTCCTCGGTGACCTTGCCGTCCCGGACGATCCAGACGTGGGAGGTGGCCGTGGTCGTCAGCTCGTCGAGGCCGTCGTCTCCGCGGAAGACGAGGGAGGAGTTGCCGCGTTCGGCGAAGACACCGGCAACGATCGGCGCCATCAGCGGGTCGGCGACGCCCACCGCCTGGGCCTTCACCTTCGCCGGGTTGGTCAGCGGACCTAGGGCGTTGAACACCGTACGGATGCCCAACTGACCGCGGGCGGCGCCCGCGTGGCGCAGCGCCGGGTGGAACTTGATGGCGAAGCAGAAGGTGATGCCGGCCTCCTCGGCCACCTCGGCGACCCGCTGCGGGGTCAGGTCGAGGTTGACGCCGAGCTTCCCCAGGACGTCCGAGGAGCCCGACGCCGACGAGGCCGCCCGGTTGCCGTGCTTGACGACCTTGGCGCCGGTGCCGGCCACGACGAGCGAGGACATCGTGGAGATGTTCACCGTCTTCGCGCCGTCGCCGCCCGTGCCGACGATGTCGACGGTCCGCCCGGACACCTCGATGACGTTCGCGTGCTCGTACATCGCCCGGACCAGGCCGGTGATCTCCTCCACCGTCTCGCCCTTGGCCCGCAGCGCCACCACGAACCCGGCGATCTGCGCGTCGGTCGCCTCGCCCCGCATGATCTGGTCCATCGCCCAGGCCGTGGCGTCGGCGCTCTGGTCCCGGCCGTACAGCAGGGCGTTCAGCACCTCGGGCCAGGAACGGCCCGCCGCGGTGTCGCCTCCTGCGGGGGTCACAGCGCTCATACGGCCGCTCCAGGGTGTCGTACGAGAGGGGAACTCTCGTCATTCAGAAAGTGTGCTCCCACCCTATCCAGCGGAGGGCACGGCGAAGGGCCCCGTCCGACGTACGGACGGGGCCCTTCGACCGTGTGTGGCGAAGCGAGGGGATCAGTGGTGGCCGTGGCCGCTCGTGATCTCCTTGTACTCCTCGGCGGTCGGCTTGGCGATCTGGCCGTCCTCGCCGTAGTACGACTTGCTGAGCTTGGCCCGCAGCTTCTCCGGACCCTTCACCTTGCGCTCGACACCGTTCTCGTCGACCGTCGCGCCGATCGCCGCCGGCTCGTACTGCTCGTGCGCGGTGAGCGTGTGCAGGGCCTCCTGGCTGAGCGGCTCGTGCACCTCGATGAACTCACCGTGCGGCAGGCGCTTGATGATGCCCGACTCGCGGCCGTGCAGCACCTTGTCGTGGTCGCGGCGCTGGAGGCCGAGGCAGATCCGCTTGGTGGCGATGAACGCGAGGACCGGGGCGACGAAGAACGCGATCCGTACGAACCAGGTGATCGCGTTGATCGACAGGTGGAAGTGGGTGGCCCAGAGGTCGTTCCCACCACCGATCAGCAGCACCATGTACCAGGTGATCCACGCGACACCGAAGGCCGTACGCGTCGGCACGTTGCGCGGGCGGTCCAGGATGTGGTGCTCGCGCTTGTCGCCGGTGACCCAGGACTCGATGAACGGGTAGACCGCGATCGCGACCAGGACCAGCGGGAAGATGATCAGCGGGATGAACACGCCCAGGACGAGCGTGTGACCCCAGGCGTTGATCTCCCAGCCCGGCATGACACGGATCAGGCCCTCGGAGAAGCCCATGTACCAGTCGGGCTGGGCGCCGGTGGACACCTGGTCCGGGCGGTAGGGGCCCATGGTCCAGATCGGGTTGATCGAGGCGATGGCCGCGATGGCCGCGATGACACCGAAGACCAGGAAGAAGAAGCCTCCGGCCTTGGCCATGTAGACCGGCAGCAGCGGCATGCCGACGACGTTGTTGTTCGTCTTTCCGGGGCCCGCGAACTGCGTGTGCTTGTGGTAGAAGACCAGGATCAGGTGCGCCACCAGCAGGCCGAGCATGATGCCCGGCAGCAGCAGTACGTGGACCGAGTAGAAGCGGGCCACGAAGTCGCCGCCCGGGAACTCGCCGCCGAACAGGAAGAACGACAGGTACGTGCCCACGACCGGCACGGACAGGACGGCGCCCTCCATGAAGCGCACACCGGTGCCGGAGAGCAGGTCGTCCGGGAGCGAGTAGCCGGTGAACCCGGTGAACATGCCCAGGACGAACAGCAGGAACCCGAACACCCAGTTGACCTCGCGGGGCTTGCGGAACGCACCCGTGAAGAACACGCGCATCATGTGCACGAACATGCCGGCGAGGAAGATCAGCGCCGCCCAGTGGTGGATCTGCCGGATCAGCAGACCACCGCGCACATCGAAGGAGATGTGCATGGTCGAGTTGAACGCCTCGGACATCAACTGGCCCTGCAGCGGGATGTAGCTGCCGTGGTACTCCACCTCGTTCATCGACGGGTGGAAGAACAGCGTCAGGTACACACCCGTGAGGATGATGATGATGAAGCTGTAGAGGCAGACCTCACCCAGCATGAACGACCAGTGGTCGGGGAAGATCTTGCGCATGTTGGCCTTGGCCAGGCCGTAGATACCCAGCCTGCCGTCGGCCCAGTCGGCGACCCGCTCACCGGCGGGTGCCTTGTCGCGCGACGAACGCGCGTCCGTGGTGTTTGCCGTAGTACTCATCCGCGCTCCCAGAAGGCAGGACCGACGGGCTCTTCGAAGTCGCCGAGCGCCTCAAGATAGCCCTCGTCGTTCACGCCGATGCGCAGCTGCGGCAGGGCGTGACCGGCGGGGCCGAAGATCACCCGGGCGCCGTCGGAGAGGTCGAAGGTGGACTGGTGGCAGGGGCAGAGCACGTGGTGCGTCTGCTGCTCGTACAGGGAGATCGGGCAACCGACGTGGGTGCAGATCTTCGAGTACGCCACGATGCCCTCGTGGGACCACTCGAGCTCGCGCTTGTCCTTGATGTTGTCCGGCTGGATCCGGACGATCATCAGGGCGGCCTTGGCGATCTCGGTCTGGAACTCGTGGTCGTCCTCCTCCAGGCCCTCGGGCTTGGCGAAGGTGAGCGAGCCGACCACGACGTCCGAGGGGCGCAGCGGCTCGTTCGTGTTCATGTTGACGAGCAGCTTGCCCTTGGACCACAGGGTGTGGCGCAGCTTCGTCCCGGGCAGCGGGCCGAGGTCGCGGAGCAGGACGACGCCGGAGAGCGGGAACAGGGCCAGCGCGCCGAACATCGTGTTGCGGACCAGCTTGCGCCGGCCGATCGCGGACTCCTTGGCGCCCTGCTTGAAGTCGGCCAGGACCTGCGCCTTGACCTCCGGCGGCGCCGCGATCTCGTGGCGCTCGGCGATGAGTTCCTCGTCGGACATCAGGGTGCGGGCCCAGTGGACCGCGCCCGCGCCGATCGCGAAGAGCGCCACCCCGAGGGTCATGCCCAGCGCGAAGTTCAGCGCGTTGATGTGCCCGATCGGGAAGACGTACACCGCCTTGTCGTGCGGGATCCCCACGTACGAGGCGATGAAGCCGACGGTGGCCAGCATCGACAGCGTGAACATGAAGGCGACCGCGCGCTCGGACCGCTTGGCGGCCCGCTCGTCGATGTCCTGGACGCGGTGCTCGTGGGGCGGCAGCCCCGGGTCCGCGAACGGGTCCTTCTCGTCGGCCACGCCCACGGCACCGTGCGCGTGCTGGTCGGTGGCCCGCTCGGCGGGCAGGTTCTCTTCTGGAATGTCTTGGCTACTCATGACTTCTTGGCCTTTGCGGTCCGAGCGGCGACCCAGACGGCGACCGCGATGAGCGCTCCGAGGCCGAAGATCCAGGCGAACAGGCCTTCACTGACCGGTCCGAGACCGCCCAGACCGAGGCCGCCGGGCTCCACGGTGTCATCGCCGTTGACCGCGTCGAGGTACGCGATGATGTCCTTCTTGTTCTTCTCCGACAGCGTCGTGTCGGGGAAGGACGGCATGTTCTGCGGGCCGGTCTGCATGGCCTCGTAGATGTGCTTCGGGTCGACACCCTCAAGGTCCGGGGCGAACTTGCCGTGCGTGAGCGCACCGCCCTTGCCGGTGAAGTTGTGGCACTGGGCGCAGTTGGTGCGGAAGAGTTCGCCACCCTTGGCGATGTCCGCGCCGTCGGGGCCGTACTGCTCCTCGGTCGGCACGGACGGACCGGCGCCCAGCGACGCGATGAACGCCGCGAGCTGGTCGATCTCGGCCTGCGAGTAGATGTTCTTCTTCTTCGGGATCTGCGCGCCCTGCGAGGTCGCGGCCGGCATACGGCCGGTCGCCACCTGGAAGTCGACCGCCGCGGCGCCCACGCCTACGAGGCTCGGACCGTCGGAGGTGCCCTGACCGCCGGTGCCATGGCAGCTTGCGCAGCCCACGGAGTACAGCCGCTGTCCCTCGGTGATGGTGAGGGACTGGGCGGTTTCATCGGCCTGTGCCTTGCTCGCGGGTGCGAGTGTGGCGTACAGCCCCCCGACGGCCGCCAGCGCGATGAGTAGGACGACGACCGCCGCCAGCGGATGGCGTCGTCGTGCGGAGAGCTTTTTCACGGATTACCCCGGTGTCAGGATCTTCAGCGTCGAGTCTTCTGGGAGGTATCGGGCGGACCCGATGTGAGGATCGGGCGGGCCCGGCTACTTGATCATGTAGATCGTGGCGAAGAGCCCGATCCAGACGACGTCGACGAAGTGCCAGTAGTAGGACACGACGATCGCGGCGGTCGCCTGCTCATGAGTGAACCTTCGCGCCGCGTACGTCCTGCCGAGGACGAACAGGAAGGCGATGAGACCGCCCGTCACGTGCAGCCCGTGGAACCCGGTGGTCAGGTAGAACACCGAGCCGTACGGGTCGGACGAGAGCGAGAGGCCCTCGTGCTTGACCAGCTCGGTGTACTCGAAGACCTGACCGCCGATGAAGATCGCACCCATCACGAAGGTGACGATGAACCACATCCGGAGCTTCTTCACGTCACCGCGCTCGGCGGCGAACACGCCGAGCTGGCAGGTGAGGGAGGAGAGCACCAGGATCGTGGTGTTGGCCGCGGAGAACGGGAAGTTCAGGTTGGAGGCCATCTCCTTCCAGTGATCCGGACCTGTCACCGATCGCAGGGTGAAGTACATCGCGAAGAGGGCCGCGAAGAACATCAGCTCGGAACTCAGCCAGATGATGGTTCCGACGCTGGTGAGGTTCGGCCGGTTGACCGACGGGTGCGCGTGCCCGGTTTCTACTGTCGTTGCTGTCGCCACGACCGACATTATGTCGGTCGCTTATCCCGCCCTCACCCCGGGGGGTGCCGTTCGGAGTGTTGGTGGGGTGTGTCCAGCCCGTATGGCCCATCGGAGGGCCGCCCGAACGGCGTTCCGACGGTGTTCAGACCGGGGGTTCAAAGGAGTAGCATCCGGCGCAACGAACCTGGTCCGCCCGGTCCGTCTGTCCGTACGACGCTGATGTCTCGGAGGGAACAATGCAGCCGACCGCCACGGTGCTGGTCTACAGCGACGACTCCAACACCCGCGAGCAGGTGCGGTTGGCGACGGGGCGGCGGCCCGCTCCCGACGTTCCCGTCGTCGAGTTCCTCGAGTGCGCCACTCCCGCCGCTGTCCTGAAGGAGTTGGACAAGGGCGGGATCGATGTCTGTGTGTTCGACGGTGAGGCCGTTCCCATGGGGGGCATGGGGTTGTGCCGGCAGATCAAGGACGAGGTGTTCGAGTGTCCGCCGGTGCTGTTGCTGATCGGGCGGCCTCAGGATGCGTGGCTGGCGACGTGGTCTCGGGCGGACTCGGCGGTCACCTTGCCGGTGGATCCCGTGGAGTTCGCTTCTGCGTTGGCTTCTTTGTTGCGGGCTCGGCGGGCTTTGAGCGCCTAGAGGGGTGGGGGGTTCGGGTTCGTGGCGGGTGCTGCGCCGTTGTGGCTTGTCGCGCAGTTCCCCGCGCCCCTAAAAGCTCATGCTGACGTCGGGCGTAGTCGTGCCGTCTGGACAGTGGTCTGGCCTGCTGTTGTGCCGTTTGTGAGGGCGCTGCCGGTCTGCCACTTCTGCCAGTTGAGGTTCCAGTCGCCGAAGCCGTTGCCGAAGGTTTCCATGGTGTCGCCGTAGGAGTTGACGACCTTGACCACGTCGCCCTCGCGGACGTTGTCGAAGAACCACTCGGCGTTGCCGGTGCTCATGCCGGTGCAGCCGTGGCTGACGTTGGCGGAGCCCTGGGAGCCTACGGACCAGGGGGCGGCGTGGACGTACTCGCCGCTCCAGGTGACCCGGGTGGCGTAGTAGACCGGCAGGTCGTAGGACTCGGCACTGCCCTCGGCTATGCCGATGCTGGTGCCGCGCATGCGTACGAAGTACTCCTTGCCGAGTACGACCTTGACGCCGTTGCGGGTCTCGAAGCCGGGCTTGCCCGTGGTGACCGGGATGGTGTTGATCACCTCGTCGTTCTTGTAGACGGTCATCTCGTGGGACGACGCGTCCGTGACGGCGACGACCCGGTCGCCGGTGGTGAACTTCAGGGGCTTGGCCGTGCCGCCCCAGAGGCGGTCGGCGACCTTGATGCCGGGCAGGTTGCTGCGCACCTGGACGGTGGCCTTGGCGGGCCAGTACTCCTTGGGGCGGTAGTGGAGTTCCTTGTCGTCCACCCAGTGCCACGCGCCCTCGACGGCGGGGGTCGAGTCCACCTTGAGGGCGCGCTCGACTATCGCGCGCTGTGCCTTCTCCCGTACGGGCTGGCTGAGTTCGGCCGTGACCGGCTGGCCCACGCCATAGGTGCCCGCCTTCGGGCCGAAGGTGACGTTCAGGCGCTTCTTGGTGGTGGGCCTGCTGGTGTCGAAGGCGATGGTCTCGCGGCCGGGGGCCCCGTCCTCGTCCTCGGTGCTCACGCGGACCGTGTAGCGGGCGCCCGCGGCCAGGGGTGAGGTGCTGTGCCAGCGGCTGCCGTCGGCGGAGAGTTCGCCGGCCACGTAGCGTCCGGTCGCGTCGACGGCCGTGACGTCCGTGATGCGGCCGTCGGAGTCCTCGGAGGTGACCTCCAGGGGCTTGTCCGGGTCGGCCTTCTTCCCGTCGTCGACAGAGCCGCCGAAGGAGATCTGCTCAGCCGCGTCGTACGGCTTCGCCGAGAGGGGGTGGCCGTCGGACCCGCAGGCGGTGGCGGACGCGCCCAGGGCAGCCACCAGGAGGGTGCAGCTGACGACCGTACGGTTACGCGGTGAGTGGCTCATGCCCTCACGCTAAGAACGTACGTCGGCCTCGGCGCGGCGGGTGATCCGTGCGAGGGAACGGGGGTGTGGCAAAAGAGGGAGCCCGGACCCTCCTGACGGAGTGTCCGGGCTCCCTCGGGTGCCGAGCGTGTTACTGGGTGCGGTTCTCACCGCGGTAGTACTCGAAGACCCAGCCCCACAGGCCGATCAGGAGCAGCGGGGCCGCGAAGTACGCCAGCCACCAGCCGATCGCGACGCTCAGGAACAGCAGCGCGCCGCCGATCGCCAGCGAGAGCGGCTGCCAGCTGTGCGGGCTGAAGAACCCGACCTCGCCGGCGTCGTCCGCGATGTCCGCTTCCTTGTTGTCCTGGGCGCCCACGTCGACCCGCCGGGCCGTGAAGGCCAGGTAGTAGCCGACCATGATGCACAGGCCGAAGGCCAGGAAGAGCGCCGTGGTACCGGCCGGCTCCTTCGACCACACGCCGTAGACGATCGCCATGGCGAGGACGAAGACGGCGAGCCAGATGAACATCTTGCCCTGGACCTTCACTTGCCCGCCTCCTTGCCGCCGACGAGGGCCTTCTCGCCGTGACCGGCGTTCTCCAGCTGGTCGAGTGCGGCGATCTCCGGGTGATGCAGGTCGAACGCCGGGGATTCACTGCGGATACGCGGCAGGGTGAGGAAGTTGTGGCGCGGGGGCGGGCAGGACGTGGCCCACTCCAGGGAGCGGCCGTAGCCCCACGGGTCGTCGACCTCGACCTTCTTGCCGTACTTCGCGGTCTTCCAGACGTTGTAGAAGAACGGGAGCACGGACAGCCCGAGCAGGAACGAACTGATCGTCGAGATCGTGTTCAGCGCGGTGAAGCCGTCGGCCGCGAGATAGTCCGCGTACCGGCGCGGCATGCCCTCGGCGCCCAGCCAGTGCTGGACGAGGAAGGTGCCGTGGAAGCCGATGAACAGGGTCCAGAAGGTGATCTTGCCGAGGCGTTCGTCGAGCATCTTGCCGGTCAT